>CADCQT010000117.1 GCA_902803645.1 uncultured Lachnospiraceae bacterium
ATCTAACAGAAATTACTCAGCTACTGGGTAAACGTTAGCAACCTTTTTATCTCTGCCCTTACGCTCGAAACGAAGGATTCCGTCAGCTGTAGCGAACAGTGTGTCATCTCCACCGATACCTACGTTAGTACCTGGGTGAATCTTGGTTCCACGCTGTCTGAAAATAATATTACCAGCCTTAACGAACTGACCGTCTGCACGCTTCGCACCTAATCTCTTAGACTCAGAATCACGACCATTCTTGGTGGATCCTACTCCCTTTTTGTGCGCGAAGAACTGAAGGTTTAACTGTAACATCCTTACACCTCCTTGATGTAAAACTTAAGGTATGATTTACCATACTCCTTACGGACCTGTGTCAGGCCTAAGATCATGGCATCCAAAAGAACCAATTCACGATCATCCAACCGTTTTTGAAAAACAACCTCGAGGTGACCGCTCTCTTCTGATACAACATCCATGGCAGTATGAGTAATGGCATCAAGACTGTTAATGGTATTGATCACCAGCATACTGCAGGCAGCGCACACAATGTCGGTACCGTATTCTGAGAATCCGGCATGTCCATCACATACGATCCCGGTGTATGTACCATGATGTTTCGTGACCGTAACACGTATCATAAGCTAAACTTATGCGTTGATCTTCTCGATCTTAACCTGTGTATAAGACTGACGATGACCGTTCTTCTTGTGATATCCGGACTTACGCTTATACTTGTAAACAATAACCTTCTTAGCGCGGCCTTCCTTAACAACGGAAGCCTCAACTGTTGCTCCAGCGACAGTCGGGTCACCAACACTGAGTTCCTTATCGCTTACGGCTAAAACCTGATCGAATGTTACCTTCTGACCAGCTTCTACTCCAAGCTTCTCAATGGTAATGATATCGCCTTCGGATACTTTGTACTGCTTACCACCTGTTGCAATAATTGCGTACATATGGCACCTCCTATTTATCATTACTCGCCAGCTTTGGCGCTGCTTGCTATAAGCAGACTTCTAACCTCGCTGTGCGGCATACCGTCATATATTACCACAGTAAATCTTCCCCGTCAACACCTGATTCAGACTCGGATGGATTTTTTCTCTGGTGATCTCTACAAGTCCGGTGGCGGTATACCCAAGGATATTTACCTTCACCGTGTCCTCTTTTGCCTCTCTTCGCAGAAGTTCAAGGACCGCCTGCTCCTCTTTTTTGTTCTTTAAGTTGATAAAATCCACAAGAACGATCCCTGAAATATTCCGGAGCCGAAGCTGCTCCATGGCTGCCTTTGCCGCTTCCATATTCACGGCAAAAAGGTCCTTTTTACTGGATGCCCTAGCGGAATTTACATCGATTACTGTAAGAGCCTCTGTGGGTTCGATCACGAGATTTCCCCCGTTTTTCATCCAGACTGTTTTCCCTGTCAGTTCCTTAAGACTGGTCTGAAGACGGTACAGATCCCCCAGGGAAAAGGTCTCATCCCGGTAGATTTCTGATAAAACGCTTCTGCAATCGCTTTCCATCAATTGCTGATGCAGTTTCTCATCATCGGTCAGGATTTTTTTCACCGTTAAGCCTTTTTCCTTTAAGGGAAAAGCATCCAAAAAGGTCAAAGCCCGGCTTTTCCCTTCGTAGAGGCAAACAGGGTGAGCAGCAACTTCTGCCTTTTTTCTGATCTGATCCAAGATCTGTCCAAGTGTCAGAAGGTGCGATCTTACTTCCACAGCATCCTTCTTTGCTCCCTCGGTGCGGATCAGAATATGGTGATCCCGGGCCATAGCCTCCCCTGACAGAGCCGATAAGAGGCCTTCTTTTTGCTCTGCTGTCGCCTTCCTGCTGATACTGATTCCCTTCCCCGGATACCCAAGGCAGAGGGCATCATCTGTAATCTCGAGTACCGCTGTTGCTACGGCATCCTTTGTCTTAAGAGCGTCCTTTTTGATCTGAAGCAAGAACAGATCCCCCTGGCAAAAGGTCTTATTGGGAGAGGTCCTTTTGACACAAATGGCCTTCTCCATCTCCTTCTCCGGAAGAAAAAGCTTTTCTCCGGACTCCATCACAAGAAAACATCCCACGTTTCTGACATGGTTTTGCAGTTTTGCAACATGGATCTGCCCCACCAAAGAAGGGTGGGTCAGGTCATTGGCCTTAAGATAGATCAGGTGCTGCCCCTGATCATAACAACAGAAAAACTGTATATTCCTATGGTCCACTCTTCGATTGGTTGCAACTAAAGTTACTTCATTCATGAGACCGTTTCAAACTCCTCTAAGGATACCAGCTTGTCATCCTGTGCTGCCAGCATATCCAACCGGTGGATTCCAATGGCAAATTCCTCTTCCTTGACTCCAATCTGCTGCATCAGATAGTTCATTAAAAGCTGTGGCTTCACATTATCGGAACTTCTGGCACAAAGTGTCATGGTAAAATATGGATCCTCTGTAGAAAGTAAAAATTCATTCTCTCTCCAGTCCGGCAAAATCTTATCCGCCAGGGCCTCCTCAAATCCACCGTGAAGTTTCATATCATAGATCAAAGGTCTAAGATCCACTTCCCGGGTGGACTTTTTGGTCTCTTTCTCCACCAGTACCTGCTTGGCGTCAAGGATATGCTTTTGCACCTCTTCTTCCAAAGCCTCTGCAGACAGTGGTACACTTCCGGTGTAATCTTTAAAGAAGACGATATAGGATGCAGCTTCTAAAATAGCCATAGCCTTATGGCAATCCTCTTGTAACCTTTGAACCGAAACAATCTTCACTTCCTCTGTCATCTGCTCCTGCAAACATTCCAGGATCTCATCGCAGCTCATCTCCGCAGAAAGAGTAAGATCCATATACTCTCCATCACTGGTGATCCCTACTCCAAGAGGAGATGCAAAGGACATGATCTGATGGGGGTGAAACCCTTCGGAATATGCAATGGGAAGCTTTGCTCTACGATTGGCCTTCTGAAAAAAACGCATCATATCCAGATGTCCCAGATACCGGATGCTGCCATATTTTGCAAATCGAACTCTAACCTTCATAGCAGACACCTCCTTCAAAACTTCTGCATCCACATCCGCTACACTGCTGACGACAGTTGGGGGTAATGACCTGCTGATGGATCGCCCGATCCCATTCCCGCTCGAAGAAGGATCGTGTAATGCCTACATCGATAAAGTCCCAAGGAAGGATTTCTTTAAGATCCCTCTCCCTAATGGTATAAAAATCCGGATCAATGCCGCATTCCGCAAAGGCTTCCTCCCACTTCTCCGGAACAAAGAACTCTGTCCATGCATCAAAATAGCAGCCCTTTTCGTAGGCCTTTAAGATTACCTGTGAGATCTTACGGTCTCCTCTTGCCAGCACACCCTCAAGCACCGTGGTATAGGCCTCATGGTACTGGTAGGAAATACTCTTATGATTTAATTCCTCCCGCATATGATCCTTCAGGATCCCAGCCCTGTTCAGATACTCCTTCGCCGGAAGCATGCTTGCCCACTGAAGGGGTGTAAAGGGCTTTGGTACAAAAAAGGAGGTGGAGATATTGATATTACATCTTCCGTGACGCTGCTCCTTGGGAACGGTATCATAGTAAAGCTCTGCCATCTCCTCCGCCAGATCCGGAATCGCCTTGATATCCTCCTCCGTCTCTGTTGGAAGTCCCAGCATAAAGTAAAGCTTTACCTTATTCCATCCACCTACAAAGGCCTGCTTTGCCCCGTTTAAGATCACTTCCTTTGTCAGTCCCTTATTGATCACATTCCGCATTCTCTGGGAACCTGCCTCCGGCGCAAAGGTCAGAGAACTCTTCTTGATATCCTGTACCTTAGACATAACATCCAGGGAGAAGGCATCGATTCGAAGGGAGGGAAGAGAAATATTCACATGCCGCTTTTCACACTCTTCAATCAGATAATCGATAAACTCCGGAAGATGACTGTAATCACTGGAGCTAAGGGAGCTAAGAGAGATCTCTTCGTATCCGGTGTTATCAAGCATCTTTGTTGCATACTCCTGCAAAGTGGAAAGCTTCTTCTCACGGTTCGGACGATAGACCATTCCGGCCTGACAAAACCGGCAACCCCGGATACAACCTCGCATAATCTCAAGAACAACACGGTCCTGGGTGGCACGGACATAGGGGATCAAAGGCTTCTTTGGATAGGGGGCATGGTCCATATCCATATCCACCTGACGCTTGATCACCGCAGGAATATCCTCTTCTGTCGGAATAAATTCCGTAATAAATCCCTTTTCATCGTAAGATACCTGATAAAGGGAAGGCACATAGATTCCCGGGATCTTGGCTACTGCATGTAAAAACGCGTTCCGACTGTAGTTACCGGAGTGCTTCATTTCCTTGTAGAGATCAAAAATGGCATCGAACTGCATCTCCCCTTCACCGATGTAAAAAATATCGAAGAAGTCTGCAATAGGCTCAGGATTGTAGGTACAGGGGCCTCCTCCCATAACGATGGGATGTTCCTCTCTCCGATCCACTGCCATAAATGGAATATCAGACAGTTCAAGGATCTGGAGAACGTTGGTATAACACATTTCATACTGAAGGGTGATACCTAAAAAATCAAAGTCCTTCACCGGATCCTGTGACTCCAAAGTAAACAAAGGAATCTTCTCTTCCTTCATGATCTTTGTCAGATCCGGCCAGGGTGAGTAGACACGCTCACACCATACATCCTCTCTCCTGTTAAACATCTCATACAGAATCTGTATCCCAAGGTGAGACATTCCAATCTCGTAGACATCAGGAAAGCAGAAGGCGTAGCGGATATCTACGTCTTCTGCCTTCTTCATAATACTATTGATCTCGTTACCGATATAACGTGCAGACTTATCGATCTGCATCAGGACATTGTCCTTAAGTGCTAATTTTCTCATATACTATCTCTGGGCTAACTCTCTTGTTACTTCTTCCCAGCTGACATTCTTTTCAACCATAAGGATCATCAGATGATATAAAAGATCCGCTGATTCATGAATCAGTTCTCTCTCATCCGCGTTCTTACTTGCAATGATCATTTCCGCAGACTCTTCTCCGATCTTACGAAGAATGCCATCCAAGCCTTTGTCCATTAACTGTTTAACGTAAGACTCTCTATCCTCTTGTTTTTCTTTTGTAATATCAGCATAGGTATTCTCAAATATCTTAAGAGGAGACCGTTCAATGTACTCCTTCTTAATGATCTCATTGAAAAAGCAGGAAGGTGCTCCCGTATGACAGGCAATACCTCCCACCTGTGAAACCTTGGCAAGTATCGTATCAAAGTCACAGTCTGCTGTCAATGACTTGACATACTGAAGATGTCCGCTGGTAAGTCCCTTGATCCATAACTCCTGCCTGCTTCTGCTCCAGTAAGTCATCTTACCGATACGGATGGTGGTATCAAAGGCCTCTTCGTTCATGTAGGCGACCATAAGGACCTGGTTGGTCTGATAGTCCTGAACCACCACCGGAACAAGTCCGTCGGAATTGACCTTAAGATCACTCCAGGAAAGCTTGGGCTCAAAATTATCCATAATGATCCCCCGCTCTGACAGGGTAGCCTTCAGCTGCATAATATCCGCAGACTCCCGGTTGATAAAATCACCGTAGATCCCACGGATCATAGATGAGCGTAACAGCTCTGTAATCCGGTCAAGATCATATGTATCCTGTACAAGAATGTAGGGAATATCCGTTACATTCTCGATCCCCGGAACCAAATCCGGCTGCATCAGTAAAAGCTCATGAACATTGTCGGACAAAAAGCTTTTGGTTTTAAAAATAAAATCCACATTGGTAAGAGACACCAGGATCTTCTCAGCACCAAAGCGGGATGAGGCTTCCTTGAGAAGATCAATGGTCTCAGGCTTGGCTCCGTTTAAAACCACTTCCACACAACCTGCATACAAAAGACGCTTCACATCATCGATCCGCCGAATATTACCACCACCGCAGGTCTTGATGTCGATGTTACGATTGATCTCACGGATTGCAAGAAGATTCTTCTCGTGCTCTTCCTCATCATCGGATAAATCAAAGCAAATGATCTTATCTACGCCACTATCGTTATACATCTTCGCCAGTTCTAAAACACTTGCGCCCTCACTTGCCGGCTCCTTCTTCGGGTCACCTACGGCTTGTCCGTTTTTAATGTAGATGGTGGCTACTATGTTCTTATGCTCCATTACAAGCTGCCTTTCGTTGATAAAACTCCATGGACTCTAGAATCCATACTAACTGCTTCGCTAAGTGCCCGTCCAAAAGCCTTAAAGGTTCCCTCAATAATATGATGGGCATTCTCCCCATGGATCTGGTCAATGTGAAGATTCATCCCTGCAGAATAGGAAACAGCATAGAAAAATTCCTTCACCATCTCCGTATCAAAGGAACCCACACGCTCTACGTCGAAGGTCTCATTAAAAACCAGATAAGGTCTGCCGGACAGATCAATGGCACACTGAATCAAAGTCTCATCCATAGGCAAGAGGCTGCTTCCAAACCTGGTGATCCCGGCCTTATCTCCCAAAGCCTCCCGTATAGCTTCTCCAAGTACGATGCCGCAATCCTCAATGGTATGATGACAGTCTACGAAAAGATCTCCCTCACAGCTTAACGTTAGATCAAAAAAACCGTGGCGGGCAAATCCATTCAGCATATGATCGAAAAAACCGATACCTGTAGAGATCTCTGCCTTACCACTTCCATCCAGATCCAGCCTACAGGTGATATCTGTCTCCTTCGTCTTCCGTGTTATTTCACTGCTTCGTCCCATGATCCTTAAGACTCCTTGTCTTCAAATCTAACTGCAACGGAGTTGGCATGTGCTGTCAGCTTCTCACAGTTTGCAAATGTCTCGATATCCTTGTGTACCTGTTCCAAAGCCTCTCTGGAGTAAGAAATGATGCTGGACTTCTTAATGAAATCATCCACGCAAAGAGCAGAGAAAAACTTTGCTGTTCCATTGGTAGGAAGTACATGGTTTGGTCCTGCAAAATAATCTCCCAAAGGCTCGGAAGCATAGGTTCCAAGGAAGATTGCTCCCGCATTGCGAACCCTGGTCATATCCTCAAAGGGATTGGCTGTTACAATCTCGAGGTGTTCGGAAGCAATTTCATTCACCGCATCAATGGCCTGTGCCTTGTTCTCGGCAATCAGGATAAAACCATACTGATCCAGAGACTTCTCAATGATCTCTTTTCTGGATAAAACCTTAAGGAAGCCTTCGATCTCCTTTTCCACTTCAGATGCCAGCTTCTCACTGGTTGTAATAAGGATTGCAGATGCCATCTCATCATGCTCCGCCTGGGACAAAAGGTCTGCAGCCACATAGCGGGGATTGGCTGTCTCATCCGCAAGAACTAGGATCTCACTTGGACCTGCAATGCTATCGATACTTACAAAGCCAAAGACCGCCTTCTTGGCAAGGGCAACATAGATATTTCCCGGACCTACAATCTTATCTACCTTGGGGATGGACTGTGTTCCAAAAGCCATAGCTGCCACAGCCTGAGCGCCTCCCACCTTATAGATGGTATCCACGCCTGCCTCATGGGCTGCCACAAGAGTGGAAGGATAGACCTTACCATCTGCTCCCGGAGGTGTACACATAATGATCTCAGGTACTCCTGCTACCTTGGCGGGGACTACGTTCATAAGAACAGAGGAGGGATAAACCGCCTTGCCTCCCGGAACATAGACACCGGCCCGGCCAAGCGGTGTTACCCTCTGACCTAAAATGATCCCCGGATCCTTCGTCTCAAACCAGCTATTTTGTAGCTGCTTCTGATGGAAATCCCGGATATTCACCAAAGACTTACGGATCACATCCAAAAGAGAAGCATCCACCAGTTCATAGGCTTCCCTGATTTCTTCCTCTGTTACCCGGATCGTATCCGCATTAAGCTCCGCGTGATCAAACTTCTTCTCTAACGCGAAGATTGCCTCATCTCCATCTTCCCGAACCTGTGTAATAATTTCATTGACACTCTTCTCATAGCTTCCATAGCTGATGGGACTGCGCTTTAAAAGCTTCTCCAGTAATGTCTTTGTAGTTTCATTTGTCAATTTGAGTGTTTTCATCTTATCCTTCTTCCTTTAGTCTGCCTTAACCGCCTGTAATCTGCGAATGATGTCTGTAATCCGCTCATTCTGCATCTTCATAGACACCTGATTGACAACAACTCTTGCAGATAAGGGACATACTTCCTCTAACACCACAAGACCATTCTCTCTTAAGGTAGAACCTGTCTCTACAATATCACAGATTACCTCTGAAAGTCCAACAATAGGAGCAAGTTCGATGGAACCGTTCAGCTTGATAATCTCCACCGTCTGATGCTTCTGGTTATAAAAATAATCCTTTGCAATATTCGGATACTTCGTAGCCACCCGAATCTGCTTCTGATAGGTCAAAAGCTCTCTAGCGCTCTCAGGTCCGCAGACACACATACGACATTTTCCAAAGCCAAGATCTAACACCTCATAGATATTCCGGTGTTCCTCAAGGATGGTATCCGCTCCTACGATTCCAATATCTGCTGCCCCGTATTCCACATAGGTGGGGACATCCGGTCCCTTCGCAAGGAAGAAACGGATCTTCGCCTCCTCATTGACAAAGATCAGCTTACGGGTACTTTTATCCTTCATCTCCGGCTGTCCCATACCGATCTGTTCGAACAGTTCCATGGCCTTATTAGCAAGACGACCTTTTCCTAAAGCGACTGTGAGATATCTTTTTTCATTTCCTGCGGTCATGTTATTCCTCCTCTAACAATACAATGGCATCCGTAGACTTCAGTTGCTGTTCCAAGAGCTGATATTCATCCTTGCTGCTGTAATGCCACAGGACTGCTGTTTTACCATCGAGACGAAGCTGTCTTGCCGTCTTTATCGCCTCTTTGCTTCTTGTTTGATGGTAAAGAACCACAGTTCTCTTTTGGCCGGAAGCAAAAGGTATATGCTGCCGTTCCAATGCCAGAAGAAGCTGATCCAAAAGGATGGCAAAACCGATAGCCGGCCTTTGTATACCAAAATGCCCTAAAAGGTCATCATATCTTCCGCCGGAGACAATAGGCTCACCGGAACCGAAGGTATATCCGGAGAAGATAATACCAGTATAATACTGATAGGAACGAATCAGTCCCAGATCAAAGGTTACATAATCCTCTACTCCGTAGGAGGCAAGAAGATCATTCATATCATACAGATGAGACAGGGCGGCACAGATTTTCGGGTACTCCTTCGCCTGATCAAAGTACTCCTTCCAGTCGTCCGGAGAAACATAGGTCTTGGATAAGAGTCCAAACAGATCCTTAATGGCAGGATCAATGGCCTTCCCATTCAAATACTCCTCTAAACCAAAAAAGTTCTTATTGGAGACGATGGAACTGATATCTTCAATTTCTTCCCTGCTAAAACCTGCAGCACTTGTAAGTCCTGCAAAAAGCCCTGCATGACCGATACTGATCTGGAACTGATCGAGACCTGAAACCTTAAAGGCATGGACAATAAGAGCAATGATCTCCGCATCTGCCTCAATAGAGGAATCTCCAATCAGCTCTCCACCGATCTGTGTACTTTCTTTTAATTTCCCCCTCAGGCTCTTTGTATTATGAAAGACCTCCCCCCGATAAAAAAGGCGAAGGGGTGCACTCTCCGTCGAAAAATACTTGGCAGAGGCTCTGGCCACAGAAGGGGTAAAATCCGGGCGAAGAGCCAAGGTATTCCCCTCTCTGTCAAAAAACTTATACAGATCCTTATCCGATGTGGTTCCGATCTCCTGTCCGAAGATCTGTGAAAACTCAAACACCGGGGTCTGAATCGGATCATAACCGTAAGAGGAAAGCAGCCGGGTCAAACGGTGGTTCAGATAAAACTTCTGCTTACATTCTTCGCCAACAATGTCTCTTACACCTTCCGGTGTGTGAAGTAAATCATTCATAATAGCTCCTTTATTGCTTTAGCATAGTAACGTGATATCAAATTAGATTGCTAATATTATAAAGTGATGCCCTGTGGATGTCAACCACTCTTACTTCGATCCTCAAGATCCCTGGCTATCATGGCAAGATAGGGAACCAGATACCCTTTTTGTCCCTTAAAAAAATACCCGGGATCCAGTTCGTCCATCCGAAAACTCTTCCTGCCGCCGGTCATGGCACGATTCCAATAGATCAAAGCCTCCTCAAACCTGAGATAATAATACAGCTCCTCCTTTGAGAAGTAGATCAAAAAAAATGCGATTCCCTCCTGCCTTTCAAAATCCTCCATAAACTCCATCTGGTGAGCATGGATGTTCTGCAGGGGAAAGGTGGTGGTCACACATTCTTTTGCGTCAAAACACACCGGAACCCCCTGTACCGCTCCGATATAATCCACAGTACTTTTCTGATCAAAGTAGGCCAGGGTAATGTGTCTGGTGCTCTTTTCGATCTCAATGGGGGTAATGGGAGTGGGGATCTTTTGAATCAGAGCAAGACCTTCTCCCCGGTAGTATTCATTTGTCTGATTGATAAATTCCTCGAGGCTTGAACCCCGAAGCCCCCGTGAACTCCAGGTGGCCATAGTCTTACCCTTTCCTTTTCAGCAATGTATCAAAAAGCTCCGGTTCTTTTGCCTGAAAGGAACGTCCGTCGCTCATAATATACTCTGCCGCATGCAAAAGCTGACTGTGGACATGATCCCTCTGTCGAAAGATGGCATTGATCTTCTTATCCCCATATTTTGGATCGCCGATCACCGGATGTCCGATCGAGGCAAGATGAGCTCTGATCTGATGGGTCCTTCCGGTTAAAAGCTTCACCCGCACATAAGTACAGTCCTCAAAAACCTGAAGAGGGGTAACATCGGTCTTGATTTGCAAAGCTCCGACACAAAAATCCTTCCTGACATACACCCGGTTCTGGGCCACATCCTTGATCAGATAGTCCCGAAGCTGTCTCTCTTCCTCAAGTCGGCCGGCAACAAAACAATGGTAATACTTTTGAGAGCTGTGATTTCGGATCTCCTCTGTCAGCATCTGGCTTCCCGCCAGAGTCTTCCCTGCCAGTACAAGTCCGCTTGTATTCCGGTCCAGCCGGTTTACAACGGAAGGATGAAATAGGGCAAAGCTTTCTTCTGTTATCTTCTTTTCCTTCCAAAGATAGGCCAGAATCCGGCTGTTGACACTGTCATCCCCTTCTTTTGCTCCCTGGCTCAAAAGTCCCGCAGGCTTATTGATCACCAGAATATCCTCGTCCTCATATACGATATCCAATGGCTTTACAGGAAGAGAGGCCAGCCTGTTGGCGCTGGCTTTTGCCGCCGCCTCTCCCCGCATTTTCGCGAAAGTCTCATCAGAAAAGAACACCTTGATCTTATCCTCTTCCTTCAGCATCTCGCTGCCGGTCGCCTTCTTACCGTTCAGTACAATATTCTTCTTGCGAAGCATCTTATAGATGAAACTGCTGCCAGCATTCTTAAAGTACTTAAGCAGGTACTTATTCAACCGCTGTCCGGCGGTTGTCTTATCAATGGTTAACTCTTTCATACGGCTGCCCCGGTCCCTTCCAGTAGATCGTTGTAATCTGTGATCCAATAATCTGCCAGCTTCTTTTTTTCTTCCCAGCAGTCTCCGGAATAGTTATCCCAGATAGCACAGGTCTTCATTCCGGCATTCACCCCTGCCATAATCCCCGGCAGAATATCCTCAAACACCAGGCAGGCCTCAGGATCTGCCCCAAGGCGGCGGGCTGCCTCCAAATACACGTCCGGATTTGGCTTACTGCTTTTTACCTCTCCTGCTGTAACAAAGGTTCTGATGTATTTCTCGATTCCATGAGCCCGAAGGGCCTCACCCACCAAGAATGCACTGTTGCTTGAAGCAATCCCGCACTTGATCCCCCGACTGACCACTTCCTTAAGGAAGGCCTTTGCCCCGGGCTTTAGAGGAATGGAATGCCGGTAATGCTCCAGAGCCATTTGATTCCAAATCTCCATCAGTTCTTCTACACTTTCCTTCAGATCAAAGTGCTCTTTAAAGTAAAGGGCTGTCTCATCCATAGACAGTCCCTCGATCTGTTGCTGAAGATCCTCCGGCAGCTCAAGCCCCCGGGATGTCATAAATTCTCTGTCAATCTCGCCCCAGATTCCCATGGAATCCACCAATGTCCCGTCCAGATCAAACAGAATCGCCTCTATATTTCTTAACAAGTTCAAGTTCATCCTCCCGTAACTTCCGGTATGCCCCCAGGGGCAGCTCATCCTCCAACACAAATCCTCCCATGGAAAGGCGCTTAAGATAAAAAAGAGGCGTCCCCACCTTCTCCATCATACGCTTCACCTGGTGATATCTTCCCTCTGTAATGGTTAAAAGGGCGCTGCAGTTATCCTCTAATATATCAAGCTTTGCCGGTAATGTATTTTTTTCATCTCCGATATCAATTCCCTCTGCAAACAAAGAAACCGCCTCCCTAGGGATGGTATCTTTTGTCTTCAAATAGTAGGTCTTGGCCACATGCTTTTTCGGAGATAGCATCCCATGGCTTAAAGCCCCATCATTGGTGATCAGAAGCAGTCCCTCCGTGTCCTTATCCAGCCGTCCCACAGTAAACAGATCCCCCTTAGGAGTCTGGGGTACAATGGAAAAAACCGTTTCAGAAACCGGATCTTCGGTTGCACACACATATCCCGCCGGCTTATGCAAAAGATAATACCGATAGGTCTCTTTCTCGATCCGTTCGCCTTCAAAGATTACCTCATCCTCATCTTGCACCTGAAAACCGGGGTCAGAGATCTTTTCTCCATTCACAAGAGCCGGAGTGGTTTTCAACTTTTTCTTAAGGTCCTTACGGCTGATGGGTACAGAAGATGTGATCCATTTGTCTAGTCGCATGTTCTTCTCCTAATCAATCGAGTAGGCTGACTCCTACTCGATTTCAACTCTGTTTCACACCTCAAGGCAAAGCCTTTCGGTGTTCTACAG
>CADCQT010000118.1 GCA_902803645.1 uncultured Lachnospiraceae bacterium
CTTGACGAGTTACAGCAAGGTTGATAGAATCCGCTTTCTATAAGAAATTCACAACATGGGAATCAACCTCGGAACATTCTAAAAGCGTTCCGAACCCAAAACACACCCCAGAGACCTAAACTCCTCTGGGGTGGTCTACTCACTCTCCGGGAGTCTTAAAACTCCCGGAGGGTTTCAGCTCCAATTGCTATGAGCATTCTCCCGGCTCACCGGCCTCAAAAACCCTGAGCCGATTCGGAGAAATGCGCCCTATTGTTTCTCTGGCGCATTATCCCCGCTCCTTTAGTTATAGGTGAAAGTGCATTCCTTCTGCAAATCCAGGCGTATGGACGGCCATCCATGCGCCTGTTTTCAGGTTGCTACCATTGCTTTTTCCTATCATCACAAGCTGTCCGAGGAGTCAAATCCTCTGGGGGGTTATATTTTGCGGACTACGAGGGGAGAAGTCTGCTGCAAAGGATATCAGGGACAGCCTCTGTTGGTGGGGGATCAGTGATATCCGGATGGTTACCTTTAAGCTGATGTCGGATATTCTTTGGGATAATTAGGTTGTTGCCTTCCTTGACAAACTGTTGAAAGAGATCATACTAATTCTGACTCCGGTGAAATGAGAAAGTTAGAATATACTTGGAAAGCCAAGCAAGAAGTGTGGTATACTTATTTTGGAGTATTGTGGACGGAAGAGTCCGAAAGGAGTTGAGTTATATGGCTGATTTTCAAATCCAAATTGCGGCGGAGACTGACCCAAATTTGCTTCGTATGCTCGACAGAGGACTTGATGACATAGAAGCCGGAAGAGTTCTCTCACACGAAGATGCAATGCGGGAAGTAAGACGCATTCGCCAAAGGAGGCGTGAGGCAAGGGCTGAGAGGACAGCCTATGAAACGGTATGAAGTCAAGTGGTCCCATGAAGCGATATATGACGCTGCTGATATCACTGATTATATCGAGTCGGAGTTTGGCTCGCGACGGGCGGACAAGTTCGAGGATGACATTGATGCAGAAGTTGAGAAGCTTGGAACAGACCACAATTTCTATACCGATGCGGATGGCATATACTATCGCGGTTACCTGATCCGTAAGAAGGTGTTCTCTCCGTCTATCATCTTTTACTTTGTAGATAAGAAGGCTGAGACGGTCTATGTCATCCGGATATTGCGTCACGAGGTAAACTGGCAGCAACTGCTCAGGGAGGCGCTGTTTTATACGTTTGATTGAGAAACCACACAACCACAAAAGGAGTGATTCTATCCTGCTCCCCCTCGAATACATGGAAGACGGTGATGGTGCCGGCATAAGAATAATAAATGATATACTACCTTCCCGAAGTGTAAAGCTTTGGGGAGGTTTTTGCGTTATACTGTTGTTGGAGGAAATGACCCGACGGGTCCTTTGTATAGGGGGATTATGATGACGACATTTTATGGAATCCTTTTTTTGATTTCTGTTCTTTTGACAGCATGGTATCTGTTGATCTGGCATCGGAATTTTGATACCAATATCACTATGGTGTTTGTCCTGGTGCCCATCGCCTGCCTGGGATATTTTTTCTTCAGTAGGTCCCGGGGGCTTGGGGAGGCCCTGGCCTATCAGAGGGTGATCTATCTTAGCGGCTGCTATCTGTCGCTTTTTATTTTCCTGAGTATTCTGGATATCTGTAAGATCCGGATCAACCGTTGGCTACGGATGGGGCTGTTTCTTATGAGTACGGTAATCTATGCCTCTGTCCTGACCATTGGGATCCGGCCCTGGTACTATAAGAAGGTCTCCTTTGTTATGACTGGTGCAGGCCCTGTGCTAAGGAAGTCCTATGGATTTATGCATACGGTGTATTATGTGGAGATCTTGGCTTTTTTTGCAGCAGGCCTGTGGGTTATTTTTCGTTCCTGGAAAAAAAGGAGGCAGGTTCCCAGGAGCCTTCTATTGCTGGTGGTATTTCCGGAGTCCCTTAGTGTTGCCATGTTTTTGATCGTTAAGATCCTTCAGGCACCCTTTGATGTGTATCCTGTGGGATATGTGCTGGCGCTGGTGCTGTATCTTATTATTTCCAACCGGATCAGTCTGTATCATGTGAATGAGACGGTCATCGATTCTATGGTGCGGGAGCGGGAGATCGGATATGTTTCCCTGGATTTTAAGTACCGTTATCTGGGGAGCAACCATATGGCGAAGGTGTTGATGCCGCAGCTTCAGGAACTGGCGGTGGATGAGAAGCTGGGGCATCCCGGGGAGAGGATGCCGGGGTGTCATAGGGATGCGGATAAGCTGTGCCACTATCTGGAGGAATTCCGGGAGGATCCCAGGAAGAATACCTTTGTTTTTACCCTTCATGGGGAGGGGCAGGAGGAGCGGTTTTTTAATGTCAATGTGAACTACCTCTATAACGGTAGCAGAAAGGTTGGTTATCTTGTTACCTTTACAGATGATACGGCCAACAGGAGATATATTCGCCTCTTAGATCACTACAACGAAGAGCTGCAGTCTCAGGTAGAGCAGAAGACGGAGCACATCGTAAGGATGCATGATAATCTTATTATGTCCCTTGCCATGATGGTGGAGAGCCGGGACAATTCCACCGGTGGTCACATCAAAAGAACCAGTGAGGGTGTCCGGATTCTGGTGGAGGAGATTCAAAAAGAGGGGAGGATGTCTCTGTCGGAGGAATTCTGCCGGGATGTGATCAAAGCTGCCCCTATGCACGATCTGGGGAAGATTGCAGTGGATGATGCCATCCTTCGCAAGCCCGGTCGCTTCACGGAGGAAGAATATGAGAAGATGAAGGAGCATGCGGCAGAGGGAGCGAAGGTCATTCATCGGATCCTTTTGGATACGGAGGATGTTTCATTTAAGACGGTTGCGGAAAATGTGGCCCATTATCACCATGAGCGTTGGGACGGCTGCGGCTATCCGGAAGGGAAAAGGGGAGAGGAGATTCCCTTTGAAGCCCGTATTATGGCCGTTGCGGATGTCTATGATGCCCTGGTGAGTAAGCGAGTCTACAAGGAGGCCTTTGATTTTGAAAAGGCAAATGCCATTATTCTGGAAGGAATGGGCAGTCAGTTTGATCCGGACCTTGCGGAGGTGTACCGCAAGGCAAGGCCGCGGCTGGAGGCCTTTTATCTCCGTCTAAGATAAGCTGTGCGAGGAGCTCTTTGGATTTAGTGGTGTTTGTTGAGTTTCTGGTCAAAGTCCAGATTCATAAAGGTGTAGTCTCCGTTTTTTTCCAAATGCTTGATGGAGGTAACATCCCTTTGGATCTGTGAGCGGTTTTTTTGGGTGTCTTTTTTTAATCGAAACATCTCTCCGTAACAATACATTTCATGGATATCTTCAAAGCTTGTGTAGTTCTTTTGCAAAACCTGTGCCATGTTATAGCAGAGCGTCAGGCATTCCCGGTCAGAGATAAAACCGACCCGGTTGCAGATTCCGGCGATCCGGTACAGACGCATAAAGTCATAGGCGGCAAGGGCGTTGCTTCCATGCCGGGCATAGGCGTAAGTTGCGCCAAGGTAGCGGGCTTCATCCGAATGAAAGGTGGTATGCCGGAAGGCTTTATAATCCTCTACCCGATCCACTATAACGTCTTTTACGGAGAAGTCTTTGCCGTAACGGTGGAGGACTTCCTTTGCGGCAACCTTGATTTCAGGGTGCTTTTGGACAAAAAGACGATAGGAGGAATTGGCCCCGTATCGGATGAGGCTGTCAATGACATCCGTTGCGCCTGTGGCATGTTTGCTGCTGTTTCTGGCGTCGATATTCCAGGTATCCCGAAGGAAGTTCTTGGCATCGGAAATGGCACTGCTGTCATCTTCTGCAATGGGATGTCCGCCTAAGGTGTACTTATCTCCGTTTTCCAGATCGGCATAAAGGGAGGTGATGTTGCAACCAAAGGAGTAAGGACTGTCAGACTCGGGATACTCCGATATAAGCTTTTTGTCAGAGTCTGTATAATGGATGAGTACCTGGCGGGCATAGGGATTTTGATCCATGTGAAATCCGTTGTAAATATAGCCCATAGACAGAATGGAAAGCAGGAAGATCAGCGTACTTCCATAGGATAAGATCCGGGCAAACAGGCGAGAGCCGTTTTTCTTCCGGTATTCCTCATCGGTCAGAAAACGATCATAGGTGTCCGTATTGACCCAGATTCTGGTTGTGGCAGGACGTTGGCTGAAAAATTCCCGTATCCGGGCAGTAGAATAAACATTCTCACTTTCGATGTTGATCAGAGATCCATCCGGAAGTTGCATGATATCCATAAGGGTGTAGGTTCTGCTTTTGCTACTTTGCAGTTTTGCACCGGCTATAACGGCATTGTAAGGTTTCATGTCTGAGAAGAAATAGTGGTCCTTTAACTTCCCTGTCAGTACCAGCAGAAGCTTTTCCAGTGATAATGTCATCAGGAAATAGGCAATGGTAAATCCAAGACGGTAATTTCCGCTGGCAATGCTTTCAAAAGCGTCAAGGCGAAGATAGACAAAAAGAAAGATAAAAAATGTCGCAAAGGATATAATCTGCAGAAAGAGGAGCAAAGATCGCATCTTCGATGGACGAAAGAGTGTTTTGGATTTTTTCGGAACTTTACAGTCGTAAAATGGATCGGTTGTGTAATAGAGATTACCGTCCCTAAGCTGGTATTGTTGTAGGTCAAGGACACGGTCTAAGATGATGTTCGTGTTAAGTAGGATATGTTGTAGCAACTCCAGCTGATTCTTGCTTAGCGTGTCAATCTGATCTGCATCAGCCTGGGAATCGGCTTTTGAAATGCCGGCGTTGCGTTTTTGCGTGATGTAGAGTTTTTTTAAACGTTTTCTTTGTTCTTCTGATGTACTTGTTGTCATGTTCGTTCTCTTTTCCTATTGTATGTCGTACTTCTGTTATGCCAAAAGTTATGATAGTACAAATGATGAGATTCGTAAACTGTTC
>CADCQT010000119.1 GCA_902803645.1 uncultured Lachnospiraceae bacterium
AAAAGCTTCACCGGGTTGTCATAGCTTGTAATCTCGCTTGTTCTTAAGGCTCCGCAAAACTCGCATCTCTGGATAATATGCTTATGTTTGCCTCTCTTATCCTCCTGTACCCAGATACTGATGGGTTCAAAGGTACCGCCACATTCATTCCCGTCTTCATCGATCTCATGTATGCTTCCAAGGCACTGGGGGCAGTGCTCCGGCACGATATCTGTTCCATCTGTGTATCCGCAAACCGGGCAAATATAAATTTCCTCGTCCATATGTTCACTGTCTCCTTTATCGTTGGTCTACTGATCCTGTATCTCTCCAGTCTCCCGGAGATTCCCTAGGATTGTATCATCCGGTTTCCATCCTCGTCAATCAAAGGGCGATTCCCTCCATGATCTTTCTTGCTACATAGACTCCGCTTGCACTGGCATGGCTTAGGCTGTGCGTCACACCGCTTCCGTCTCCGATGACATAAAGGCCCGGATACTTTGTCTGGAGACTTTCATCCAGCTCCACTTCCATATTATAGAATTTCACTTCCACTCCATAAAGCAGGGTATCGTCATTGGCTGTTCCTGGCGCAATCCGATCCAGGGCATAGATCATCTCGATGATTCCATCCAGGATCCGCTTCGGAAGGACAAGAGACAGATCTCCGGGGGTGGCATTTAAGGTTGGTCTTACCAGCCCTTCCTCAATTCTCTTTTCATTGGATCTTCGCCCCCTTACCAGGTCTCCGAAACGCTGTACGATCACACCGCCTCCCAACATATTCGACAGTCTTGCAATACTTTCTCCGTAACCGTTACTGTCCTTGAAAGGCTCTGAAAAATGCTTTGCCACCAAAAGGGCGAAGTTGGTATTTTCCGTCTGCTTCTCTGCTCCCTCATAGCTGTGTCCATTGACAGTGACGATTCCATTGGTATTTTCATTCACCACGATTCCATGAGGATTCATACAAAAGGTTCGCACGTTATCCTCAAACTGCTTGGTACGATAGACGATCTTACTCTCATACAATTCATCTGTCAGATCCGAAAAGATCACCGCAGGCAGTTCCACACGCACACCGATATCCACCCGGTTGCTCCTGGTAGGGATCTCCATTTCCCGACTGACCTGTTCCATCCACTTGCTTCCGGATCTTCCCACCGAAATAATACACTGACGGCAGGAAAAGATCTCTTTTTCCGTATCGACTTCGTAATTATGATCCCCGTTCCTTCTCACATGAAGAGCCGGTGTGTCAAAATAAAAATCCACATGCTCCTTCAACTCTGCATAGAGATTCTCCAGTACTACATAATTGATATCTGTTCCCAGATGACGGACGGATGCATCCAGAAGCTTCAACCGGTTTTGCATACATACTTTTGTAAAATGGGTTCCGGCTGTGGAATAAAGCTTTGTTCCCTCACCACCATGGCTAAGATTGATCTCATCCACGTATTTCATCAATTCAATGGCTGACTTTTTCCCGATATGCTCGTACAAAGTTCCACCAAAATCATTGGTGATATTATATTTACCATCTGAAAATGCCCCTGCTCCTCCAAAACCACTCATAATGGAACAGCTCTTACAATGGATACAGCTCTTGACCTTATCCCCATCTATGGGACATCGTCTCTTTGCCAGAGGATGCCCTTCCTCCAGCACTGCTATTTTTATGTTCTTACCAGTCTCCTTTTGCTTCCTGCAAAACTCATAGGCTGCAAAAATTCCTCCGGGACCGGCTCCTATAATCAACACATCATACTTTTTCATGCTTTTCCTCCTGTTGTTTTATAACCGCAACTTATTATATTATCATGTTCTGCGCCCTTGGCAAGTTCTATCTTTGTAGCTTTTATACGTTTCTTATTTGCCAAGTTAAAGTAAATTGAGTAGAATAGGTTCGATGAAGATTCATAAATACTGGAAAGAATTTTGGAAATCACACAAGGGGGATCTGATTGCAGTCTTCACCATCGCAGTACTTTATGTTGCCATGGAAGCCTGTGGCATTACCTGTCCCATCCGCTTTCTCACAGGTATCTCCTGTGCCGGATGCGGTATGAGTCGCGCCGTATTATGCGCCTCTCACGGGCATTTTTCTCAGGCCTGCTCTTATCATCCCCTGTTCTGGGTCCTTGCCCCTGCTTTGATGATTTTTCTTTTTCGCAAAAAGCTTCCCCGCTTTTTCGTTAAGGCTTTCCTTGTAATCGTCCTTGCAGCTTTCATCCTGGTCTATTTGATCCGGATGCTGGATCCCAACGACAGCATTGTTGTTTTCGCGCCAAGGGAGGGTGCTCTTTACAGATTTTTCTCCAGATTTATGTGAATCATTGGTACTTATTTCTACTATATTTCAGAGAGGAGAGTATATGTTTTGTAAAAATTGTGGTACCGAGTTAGCAGAAGAAGCTCTGTTCTGCCCGAACTGCGGTACGAAAGTGGAGACCGGACCGGATGCGGGATTTTCCCAGTCGGATTCCACTCAGAATGCGAATACTTCCCAGCAGAATTTCTCGCAGAATGCCAATGCTTCCCAGCAGAATTTCTCGCAGAATGCCAATACTTCCCAGCAGAATTTCTCGCAGAATGCCAATGCTTCTCAGCAGAATTTCTCGCAGGATGCCAATGCTTCCCAGCAGAATTTCTCGCAGGATGCCAATGCTTCCCAGCAAGGTTATTCTCAGGACAAAGGTCCGCAGTTCCAGAGCGGTTATAACGGAGGCCCTTACTACAACAACCAGGCTTCCCCTAACACCGTAAGTTATCAGACCATCGCCCGCTACGTAAGTGCCGGATTTGCGATCCTGTTTGCCTGGTTCTTCCTCAAAAATATCGTTTCCGGTATTGCTGGACTTTTTGGTAGCTTTTTCAACATTTTTGATTACTTTGGATGGCAGCACTATTTTTCTGTGTTCTATCTGTTCCACAGTATCTTCACCCTTGCCATCGGTGCAGCCTATGCTGCTTTGGCCCTTTTGATGTTTGAATCCTACCGGTCCTTTGACCGCAATCACTCCAAGAATCTTGTCTTGTCTGTGACGGCAACCGGTATTCTTACCATCATTCTCGCACTGATTCGTATGCTGTTTACTACAACATCATACTTTGGTCTTGTTGTTAATTACCTGCCTTTCGTCTGGGCTATGATCTTCGTCGGCGGAGCCATCGCCTGCATGTTTGTCTTTGCCCACTTAGACGGCGGCTTTACTCTTTCCGGTAGTCCTATCATTGATGAAGTGAAGAACGCTACCACCGCTGAGGTCAATGACCTTCGTAACTTTTTCAACTCTTTATCTTCTAAGCCGGGCATGAGCGCCGGCGCTAACGGGTATAATATGAATAACGATATGAACAACAATTACAACAATATGAACGGCAACTTCAACGGTGCACCAAATGGCTTCAACAATGCCCCGGGTGGTATGAACATGCCTCCCCAGCGACTTCGTACCGATTACAGTCTGGTGGCTTACATCCTTCTTGGAATCGTAACCTGCGGCATCTATCCTTTATACATGGTTCACTGCTTAGCCCGCGATATGAATGTTACCGGTAACGGCGACGGTCAGCATACCAACGGTCTTCTGATGCTTATCCTCTTATCCACCATTACCTGCGGTATCTATGGATGGATCTACTGGTACAAGCTCGGTAACCGTCAGTCCTACACCGCTCCGCGTTATGGCATGACATTCCAGGAGAACGGTACAACGGTTCTTCTCTGGATGTTCTTCGGTTCCTTACTCTGTGGTATCGGTAGCTTTATCGCTATGCACATCATCATCAAGAACACCAACGCATTAAATGCTGCTTACAATCAGAGAAACGGTTTCTACAACTAATCCAAGTTCTTCTAAGCCCCTGGGAACTGTCGCTTCGCGACAGTTCCCAGGGGCTTTCTTGTTACAAATAGCCTTTTCCTCTCATCCATTCTCTCGTTTTCACGGGAATCTTCTCATTCCGGTCTTCTCCCGTGATTTTCTCTCCTTTCTCTCCCTCTTTCCTCCTATCCTTTCCCTTCCTTTTCACGGGAATCTACCCATTCCGATCTTCTCCCGTGATTTTCTCGACTTCCTCTCCCTCTTTCCTTCTATCCTTTCCCTTCCTTTTCACGGGAATCTTTCCATTCCGGTCTTCTCCCGTGATTTTCTACTCTTTCTCCTGCTTATTCCTGCTACCTTCTTCTCTCTTTTTCACGGGATTTCGCCTCTTTCGAGCGTTTCCCGTGAAATCGTCTGACCAAACCTTACAGCAAATCCAGCTTTACATATCTATCTTCCTACAGCAGATACCCTTCCAATATTTCCTTTATCATATCCGGTGTCAATGGATGAATCGCATCTTCAAAAGTAGAAATAAAACTCTTCCCCAACATATATCCGGTTCCTTGATACTGTTGAATCTTCCGAACAGCCCCTTGGGCATACTCTGGATCTGACATCATCCCAAAATGCTCCCAGATATATTCTTGTCTTGTTCGTGTATTTAAGACCGTAAAATCCGGATAGCACGTACCCAGATTCTCCACATACAACGAGCGCTCATAATAATACGGAATCTTCTCATAATATAGCGCATCCGCAATCAGAACCTCTGATTTCGAGCGAACCATTTCACCACGTTTTGTTGCATAAATACAATTCTCCTGGTATCTCTCATTCCGATCAAAGAACGCATTCTGCCATTCCTTAGCATATTGTTCATCTGAAATCGCTAGAGGCGTAATCAACTCCTGCAGCTCTTTCGGATAATTTACATACACTTCTTCCGCCACTTCTTCCGGATAACCACTGAGACAAGCATCCAGAATTTCCAATTCTTTCATCGCTGCTTTAACAACCTTTTGATCATAGTCCTTCTGGGCAAGTTTTTGAATCAAGGACATCGATACCTTTTTGCTCAAATACTTGCCACACCTCTCACCATCCATCCTTGCATAGTAAGACATAGTACCGTTACGACAATGTACCTGTAGATGTTTTCCCCTTCGGCTCCTATCATAACCTTCCATTTCCTTTCCGCATTTCCTTATCATTTCTTGCAGAAGTAATCGTCTATTATCCAATTCGCTTCTCAAAAGCATCCCCCTTTTCGATTTTAACATCTAGTGAAATATTGCTGAAATAAGCAAGAATCGTTAGAACAGATAGATCTTCCATCCCATTATACAACCTACACAAGAATATAAATCTTAAATTTTTATAAAATTATCCTCGCGTTATCTCTCTCCCTATACATAAATGGAAAGGGCGCCCCGGCTTACCGGGACGCCCTTTTCCTATTCAAAATATTGATCAATGCCGTTCGCTATGCCCTGTACCATTTTCTTCTGAAAATCGTCCTGGCTCATATTGACATCATCCTTTGCATTTGTCATATACCCCATTTCCAATATGGCCACCGGCATCTCGCACCAGTTGATTCCGGTCATGGTATCATTTTCCTGAATGCCTTGATTCACCATACCTGTCGCATCGCAATAGCAGGAAAGAATCTTTTGTCCAAGACGTTTGCTATCTCCTGCCAGATCAGATACAAACCGGTTAGAGGCGGAAGGAACCAATACGCAGGCCCCCTTTGCACTATGGTTTTCTGCTCCGTTCGCATGAATTCTTACGGAAATATCCGCATGCTTTTCATTTGCAAACTTTGCTCTTTCCATATTACTGATATTGACATCATGGGTTTCCCTTGTCATATACACCGTGTAACCCCGAGCTTCAAGTTCCTCCCGCAACGCCAGACCAATCGTAAGATTCAGCTCGTACTCATAGATACCGGTCTGTGTACCTCTTGTACCCCCGGTAACGCGAGCCTTTTTCTCCCTCGATCCCGGGCCATTGGGTTCTAAATGAGAATCTCCCTGTCTCTGATGCCCCGGATCGATCACAACGATGTGACCGTTGGATTCTGCTTTGGTGTCTTCTGACATATCCTTCTGCTTTTTGGGAGGTTGCTCTTCTACCGGCGGGCGCTTTATCTCCGCCGGTTTTTCCTGTGGCTCCTGTTCTTCCTGATCGCTTGCCTTTTCCTCTTCCTTTTGTGCGGACATCCGCTCAATTACATCCTTCTTTATTCTACTGGATGCCTGATGATCTCCAGAAAAAAAATCTGCTTTTGCACTAACAATAAACAATGCCGCCACAACTGCTAAAAAAAGTAGCGCCCCCGCCAAGAAAATTTTCTTCATTTGTTTTAGTACAGACCTCCACTACTACGGAACAGACTGCGGAAGATACCGTTTGAGTCCGTCAACAGATCATTATAAAAATCCACCAGAATGGTTCTGACCATGGAACCAAGAATGTAATAGCATACAAAAGCTGTAATTACCATCGTAATCAGTGAGACAATAGCGGAGATCATTACTTTTTTATCTTCGTTATCACTGATGCTGGCGTTAAATACATAAAGTGAAAACCGGACATAACAAGCCACGCCAAAGACGTAAACAAAAACAGATACACCTACTGCAAAAAATCCAAGGACAAAGCCCAGAATAAAGCAGACGGATGCCGGAAGCGTCACCAGACCAAGGGCCGCCAGGATCTGCACAAAACCATACTGCATCTTCTGATTTGTCACCTTCTGCGCCAGCAGATTCACGACTGCTCCGACTAGTATAAGAATCAGAACACCAACAACCGCAACAATTCCAAGTCTTGCCCGATAACCAATCTCAATTTCCTTTGAAACATCTCCAATCGGGAGATGAAGCATCATGGTCAAAAACAGAATAAGCAGACTGTAGATTCCCAGTCCCAGCCCTTCTGCAATCTTGTCTCCTGAAACAACAGATTTTATGGCAGACATAGGTCTTGTGCAAAATTCTGTGATCAGCTTCATAACGCTACCAAAATAGTTCTGTGCCTTCTGGTACTGCTCACTCTGTTGGAACTGACCATACTGATATGGCTGACCCTGCTGGTACGGCTGTCCCTGCTGTGGCTGTGCCTGCTGTGTCTGAGACTGCTGAGCCTGTCCCTGCTGAGCCTGCCTTTGCGCAACAGCATCCGGGCAGTTGCATACTCCATTTACAAGTTCTTTTCCACAATATTTACAAAAGGCCATGTTATTCTCTTTCCTTCCTTTCCTCCACCAGACGCATATAGTTGCTGTAGCCTATTTTTCCAAGTGTTTTCTTCGATGGCTTCGCATCATCCTTTGGCTTATACCAGTCAAACTTCTTATAGTAATCATTCAGTTCTGTTTTTGTCGTGAAGACATAACCAGCCATAGCACTCAGATCATTAATTGCCGTCTGAAGTTCCTCATCACTTAAATCTTCGATTTCTTCCTCTGTGATCTTTTTGGTAAGGGCATCCGGGAAAATCACCCCATCGGTGTCTTCTCCATCCACAGACGCTTCCTTCTTCTGATCCTCCTTCTGCAAATCCTTTGTCTCAGAAGAACCAATAACATCTCCCGGAGCATCCGTCACAGCATCCTCATGCTCATATTCATCTACATACTGTGTAACAAGATCATTGTATAACAGCGCCAGAGACCGATAGCCATAAACATTCCATTCATGCAACGTCCATCCATCGGAATCCTCTGAAGATATCTGATCGTAGTTATAATCCCGATCCGGCGTACGATAATCCATCATGGAATATTTTGCTTCCCCGTCAGATGTCATAAGCACATTATCAAAGGATGTATACCAATATGCCGTCTCTGTTTCTGACCAAGTTTCATCCTTAATCTTCACCGAATATTTGTAGACAAGAATCACCTTATTGTCCGCATCCATAGCATCCTTGCTGACCAAGGTGTATCCTCCCAGGTACTTCATTCCCTGGCCGGCCAAATAGCCACTGTACTCAGATGCGATTTTTGCCGTAAGAGCATCCTCAGCTGTCTTTTTCAGATTATTAAGATCCTCTTCCTTCAACTCTGAAAGCTTCGTCACATAATAGCTCAATCCGGAAACTTTCTTCATGATCCGATTGCTCTTGAATCTGACATGGTAGTCCTTCAAAGCCTTTTCATCATTGGTTCGAATAGAAAGTGTTACCTCGTCTCCATTGGACAGATTCTCGGATTTTTTCAGAGAATAATCCGCCAGTCCACAATCGGATACCAGTGCTTCCACGATCTCAC
>CADCQT010000120.1 GCA_902803645.1 uncultured Lachnospiraceae bacterium
GCAATGATCCTTTGACAGGAAATATCCCTGATATCTGCCAGGATACGGTTCACCATCTCATCCGTAGGTTCCCCTTTCCCGTAATTTTCGCGCAAGATTCCCGTAGCACCGGTATGAAGGTCCTTGATATGGTCCTTCCAGGTATGACCACTGGTAAAGATCAGATCCTCTTTTCCGATTTCATATGCAGCAGAAAACTCGGAAAAAGTGCCAAACTCTTCTATCCTCGTAGGAAAGCAAAAAGCCTTTCTGTTATCCATCTGTCCCTCCCTATCTATGAAGCTTTAGAGGCAACCGGTAAGTCTTCCGCAAGCGCCTCTTCCAGTGCCTCACCGAATATCGTAAGTCCGCTTTCCAACTGCTCATCTGTCATCACAAGAGGGGCAAGGAACCGGATGGTGTTACCGGCACTGCCACAGCTCTCCAGCAGCAATCCCTTCTGCAGGGCATTCGCAATAAGCTTTGCGGCAAGGTCTCCGGCCGGCGCCTTCGTCTTAGGATCGCTGACCAGTTCCACGCCGATCATGCCCCCCAACCGACGGACATCCCCAATCACAGGGTATTTCTTTGCCAGCTTGCAAAAGCCCTTCTCTGCCAACTGACCGATATGCTCCGCCTTAGACGCAAAATCCTCCTCTTCCATAACCTCCAGAACTGCAAGAGCCGCTGCACAGGAAACCGGATTGCCACAGTAGGTTCCACCAATGGTTCCGGCAGGGGCTGCATCCATGACCTCTGCCCGTCCGGTAATTGCAGACAGAGGCATTCCTCCTGCAATAGACTTGGCCGTTGTGATAATATCCGGAGCCGCACCGGCCTCCTTCCAGTACTCACTGGCAAAGTATCTTCCGGTTCTGCAATTTCCACACTGCACCTCATCTGCGATAAGAAGAATTCCGTTTTCATCACAGATTCTGCGTACCGCCTTGACCCAGGCAATGGGAGCCGGAATGAACCCCCCCTCTCCCTGGAAGGGCTCAAGAATCATACATGCAATCTCAGAGGCCGGGGCACCCTCATCAAATATACGGTTCAGCTCCTCCAGATAGTAAGAAATGGCCTCCTCTTCTCCCATTCCTTTGGGAGCACGGTATAGATAAGGATAGGGCGCTCTGAAGATACCGGAAGGGAAAGGTCCCATACCCTGTGCATAGGTCTTCTTGGCCGTAAGAGCCATGGTGAGGTTGGTCCTTCCATGGAAGGCACCGGTAAAACAGATCACACCCCCTCTTTTGGTATAGGCCTTTGCGATCTTGATCGCGTTCTCATCGCACTCTGCACCGGAGTTGGCAAAATAGGTCTTCATCTTCTCCCCCTTACAGGGCATCCGATCATTAAGCTTTTCCGCCAAAGACACATACCCCTCATGTACATAGACATTAAAAATGGTATGGAAATACTTCTCTGCCTGCTCCTGAACAGCCTTTACCACCTTAGGATGGGAATAACCGATATTTAATACACCGACACCTCCCACCCAGTCTAAAAAGGTATTGCCGTCCACATCCTCAAACATGGCGCCGGATCCTCTCTTCATACAGATGGGATAGGTGCTGCCACATAAGGCCTTTGGAACGGCCGCATCCCTTCTGTCTATAAGCTCCTTGGCCTTAGGGCCGGGTACTGAAGCTGTAACAATATTTGGCAGTGCATTTGCAAGTTCTGCAGTTGACATCATAAGATATACCTCCGTTTCTGTATCCTGTCGCTTTCGCTTCGTTGTTGTCCTTGTTTTTATGTCTGCCATTATAGGCTTCCTGTCCCCCGGTACAATGTGATAACTGCACAGATTCCTTGTGCATCTTCACAAGGCCGCTTGCTTTTCACTTTTAGATACAGTAAATTTATGGTATGCAAAGAGGCAGATCATCTATCTGCCTCTTATTTTTTTGGAAAAAGAAAAGGATACGCAGGAGGCATATGAGACATGGCTGTTACCGTATGGAAAATTTTTGAAAACGCAACCGAACAATATGGCGCACATCTGATTGCCGGAGAACGGGGACTAAACCGCCTGGTGGACTGGGTCCATATTGTTGAGGACCAGGAAACGGCCCTTTTTCTTCGGGGCGGAGAGGTGGTCTTCACTGCAGGGATCATGAATCACGACAACCACTGGCTGAAGGATTTCGTCATCAAGCTGTACTCCATGGGAGTCAGTGCTTTTGTGGTAAACCACGGCCCTCATATCGAATCGGTACCAAAGGAAGTCATTGACTATTGTAATGAGGTGGAACTACCACTCTATGTTATTCCCTGGAAGACAAGAATGGTGGATATGACCCGATGCTTTTGCCAGAAGATCTTCGAAGATATGAAGCAACAGACCAGTGTAGCCAGTCTGATCAAGAATCTGATCTTTCATGTGGGAAACCGGGAGGATGTGGTCACCTCCCTGGTGCGAAGCGGCTTCTCCCGCAACTGTTTCTATAATGTTCTTTCCATTCATATTGATCTGCCCATGGAATCCAGCGCCTATGAGGAAGCAGACAAGCAGATCCGCAAGGCAGCAGAATATCTGGCGAAAGCCGGGAAACATCATATGATTCCCTTTCACTATCGTACCAAGGATATTCTCATCATCGGTATGCGGGAAAGGGGTGCCACAGATGATTTCATCCGCCAGCTTTTAGAAAAGATTGCTAAACTTGATCTGATGAAGTACTGCAGCATTGGTGTGGGGCAGGAATCAGAGGGCTTTCACGAACTGGATAAAAACTTCACCCGCACCTTCCGCCTCAGCTGCCTGGCCCGAAGACGGAAGCGGGAAGTCTTATATTACAAGGATTCCGATATTGAAAAGCTCCTCATCGCCATCAACGACCGGGAGGTTTTGCATTCCTACTATGACAAAACCCTTAAGCGTCTGCGGGACTACGACCGGGACAATGACACCGATTTGACGGAATTTTTCAAAACTTACCTGGATTGCAACTGCAAGCCCCAGCTTGTCAGCGACACCCTCTATATTCACCGTAATACTGTCAGCAACTATCTGCATCGTATTATGGATATTCTTGAGATCTCAGAACTGAACCAGGAGACTCTCACCGGCCTCTACCTGGCCTACCGCATCGGTGAGATCCTCGATTAATCTTAGATCCTGTTGCCCCGGCAACAGGATCCTTCTTTTTCTTCCGTGTGCAAGTGCACAATAATCTCTGTGAACCAGTCCATTGTAGCTTATCTACCCCAGTTGTAATATGTGACCAACACAAAACAAGAGCAACAAAGGTTTTGTGAATCCCCGAATTTAGAAAAGGAGAACTGCCTATGGAGTTTGAATTTAAAACATCCGGGAAGGCCTGGTTCGGTGATCATGCTCTGGAAAAAGCGATCCCTTCCATTTGTGCCTTAGGGCAAAAGGCCCTGATCGTCACAGGAGGTCATACCCTTAAGACCGGGGCCATGGACCGGCTGACCGAAAACCTTCAGACAGGAGGTCTGACATGGGAAATCTTCCATGAAATCGGCGGAGAACCCACTGAGGAGATGATTCAAAAGGGAGCAGCCCTATACAGGGACAGCTCCTGCGATATGATCATCGGTCTGGGAGGAGGAAGTCCTTTGGACAGCGCAAAAGCCATTGCCGTATACGCAACGGATGGCACAGCTTTTTGCCGGTACGGCGGACAGATCCCGGATCGGACCTATCCCCCCACCGTTCTGATCCCTACCACAGCCGGCACAGGATCGGAGGCAACCAGATTTTTCTGTGTAACGGATACTTCCACCAATGAAAAGCTTCTGCTGAGTGGAGAGGCACTTCTGCCCAGGATCGCCATCATTGATCCAACGTTTACCATGACAGCACCACCTGCTGTTACCGCAGCCACAGGCATGGATGCACTGACCCATGCCATTGAAGCCTACACTTCCAGACGAAGCAATCCACTGACGGATCTGTATGCGACAGATGCCATAAAACGGATCTTTCAATATCTGCCGATAGCCTACCAGAATGGAAGTGATCGAATTGCCCGGGAAGAACTTGCCATTGCCGCCTATGAGGCGGGTATCTGCATCAGCAACGCATCGGTCACACTGGTTCATGGCATGAGTCGTCCCATTGGAGCACTTTTCCATGTCCCCCATGGAATGTCCAACGCCATGCTGATCACCGAGTGTCTGCAGTTTGCATCCTCCGGATGCATCGACCGGTTTGGTGCATTGGGACGATTGATCCACGCAGCTTCCCCGGAGGAAAATGACCAGCACGCCACAGAGGCTTTTCTTTGCAGCCTCCAGCGCCTGTGTCAGACCCTTGAGATCCCTACCCTTCGGGAATACGGCATCGACGAGGATGAATTCATTGCCAATTCCTCAAAGATGGCCACAGATGCTCTGGCCAGTCTGAGCCCGGCGAACACCATCCGACCGGTCTCAAGAGAAAACATTTTAGAGATCTACCGAAAACTTTGGAAAAGATAAATGGAAAACAGGAGGAAAGATTATGAGAAGAAAACATTTATGGAAGAAACTGACTGCTGCACTGACAATTACCGCAACGATACTTTCCCTGACGGCCTGTGGTTCATCATCCGCTTCCACAGCTACCTCAGACAAAAAGTACGACAACCACTACTGTGAAAACGGAAAACCCAGCAAATTATTGACTCAGCTAAGAGAATCCGGAACCTTGACCGTTGGCTCCTCCGGTGACAGCTACGCCTACATCGATAAGGACACCAATGAATTCTGCGGAATCGATGCAGAAATCATCAAAGAAGTTGCCAAACGCCTGGGAATCCCAAATGTGCAGATGAAGCTAATCAACTTCTCCGAGCTGATCGTCAATGTCAACAACGGCAACATCGATATGATTACCGACGGAATGTATCAGAAAGAAGACCGGGCCGAGCAGATCTACTACGGCGACACCTGGTACTCACAGGGTGGTATTTTAGTGGTTCCAGAGGACAGCTCCATTGACGGACAGGATACCTTTGATCCGAAGAAGACCGTGGTAGGATATACCGCAGGAACCATCTGGCAGACCCGTGTAGAACAGTGGGCCAAGGACGGACTCATTAAGGAAGCCCGGGATACCGGTGATCAGTCTTCTTCTCTTACTGCTCTCCAGTATGGCAAGATCGATGCCTTCCTGACAGACTCCACCGTTATGGAAGACATGAAAATCCGTACCCCTGAAGCATTGAAGGGATTAAAGTTCGCCAAGAACTATAAGGACACCGATGCCGAGGTGGGTTATATTGCACCTGCTGTATCCTTTGACAACATTGCCTTTATGAAGGAGGTCAACAATGTATTAAAGGAACTCCGTGACGAGGGCTTCATTGACAAATCCTTCAAGAAGGTTGGCCTGGATCCGACCCTCCACACCGTTCCTGATGACAAGTTAAAGTGCTTTGTAAACACCCGCGATAAGTAAGAAGGGAGGACCGTATGGCTCTGATCGAAATCAAAAATCTGAAAAAGGACTATGGTGACCTCCATGTCCTGAAAGATATCAATGTTTCTGTGGAAGAAGGAGAAGTCCTGGTTCTGATCGGACCATCCGGCTCCGGTAAAAGTACCTTCCTGCGATGCATCAACCTTCTGGAACAGCCTTCCGGAGGGGAGATCATCTATGACGAGAAAAATATTCTTTCCCGCAAATTTGATATTCAGCACTACCGGGAACAGGTGGGTATGTGCTTCCAGCGATTTAACCTCTTTCCCTTTATGACCGTTCTTGGTAACGTCATGTACGCTCCTGTCCATCTGCTAAAGATGCCAAAGGAACAGGCCCGGATCGAAGCCCTTGAACTGTTGGAAAAGGTGGGACTTCGTGACAAGGCAAATGTCTATCCGGACACCTTATCCGGAGGTCAGCAGCAGCGGGTGGCCATTGCAAGATCCCTTGCCATGCACCCCAAGGCGATCCTTTTCGATGAGCCCACCTCTGCTCTTGACCCGGAGCTGGTGGGGGAAGTCTTAGAGGTTATGCGCCAGCTGGCCCAGGAAGGTATGACCATGATTGTGGTGACCCATGAAATGGGCTTTGCCCGGGATGTGGCCAACAAGGTGATTTTTATGGACGGAGGTTACGTCTTAGAAGAAGGAACACCGGAAGAAATCTTTTCTCATCCCAAACACGATCGTACAAAAGAATTTCTCTCCCGTGTCTTATCGAAATAAAGGAAATGAGGTATTACTATGCGAGTTTTACAAAATCTTAACTTCGAAAAAGCCCTGTCGGAACTCCTTCCAAAACTGCTGGGAAATGCGCTGGAGATCGTTCTTTTCGTTTCCATCAGCTCCTTTATCCTGGCGATCCTGTTTGGTTTCCTTCTGGCCCTTGGACGGTTATCCCGCTTTAAATTGTTGAACGGCATCATCATTGTATTTCAGGAAATCATCCGTGGCACGCCCCTTCTGGTTCAGCTGGTCTACATCTACTATGTTTTCCCGCTGTTTGTCCAGATCATCGCATATTTCCTCGGATTTCCGAATTATACCGCAAGCCTCTCTTCTGTGGCTGCCGGGATCATCGGTATCACCATCAACTACGGAACCTACATTTCAGAGGTCATTCGTTCCGCCATTCTCGGAATCGACAAAGGTCAGACCGAAGCTGCACTGGCTCTTGGCTTTTCACCACGTCAAGCTATGTTTCGCATCGTAATTCCACAGGCTTTTTTCAATTCCATTCCGGTCCTGGGCAACTATCTGCTGACCCTTGTAAAGGACACCTCTCTTATGGCCTATATCACAGCCCCTGAGTTATTACAGACCACCCAGGCCTATATTTCACAGTCCTTTACAACCATCGAGTCCTACACCATTGTTGCCGTTGTCTATCTGGTCATCTGCTTGTGCCTGTCCTTCATCCTGAAGGCAGCAGAAAGACGGCTTTGCCGACGCAGATAAAAAGGAGTTTTCTATGAAAAAATATATTATTACCATAAGTCGTGAATTCGGTTGCGGGGCAAGATCCATTGCAAGGCAGTTAGCCAGTGATCTTGGTGTCCATCTGTATGACAAGGATCTGGTGGATATGGCTGCCAGAAAAGCCGGGGTGAACCAGGATCTGATCCGTGACAATGATGAGGTCATACAAAAAAAGTCTGTGGGAAACCTCTTCCGTGAATTCGGATACGGTTCCACCACAAACTTCTTCTCTGAAAATGCCATTAATGCCCAGGCGGATGTGATCCGGGATATCGCCAACAAAAAGGAGTCCTGCATCATCTTCGGCCGTTGTGCCGATTACTTCCTGCGGGAATATCCCAATATGATGGACTTCTTCCTGTATGCACCCCTGGAATACCGCATTGCCCATATCAGTGAGAGCTATGAACTGGATCCACTACAGGCTGAAAAACTGATCCGACGTGTGGATCGCCAGCGACACAATTACTATAAGTATGTCACCGGCAAGAACCGGGGAGACCGCTATGATAAGCATCTGATGCTGGATGTCGCCAAATTCCGGGATGAAGGAACCGTAACTCTTATGAAGGAGGCGATCCTACAGGTCTTCGATAAGTAATCCGGAAGTATCGCAGCTTTTCGTATTCTTTATTCTTTTTTCAGAAGTTGAACACAATTTGTTCACATTCCAAGGGTATGATAAGAACCATCAAAGGAAGCAAAGCCTTTGACAACAATATTTTTCATACTCCCCCTCGTAGAGTCAACCAAGACAGGGTATCATACCTCGTCCGGTTGGCTTTATTTCTTTGCCTATTGATAGCCGACAGCCCTTACCCCGCCTGTCGGCTATTCCCGGACTCTCCTATGATATCCCCAAGGGCACGAAGGGTCTGCTGTACATCCTCCATATTACAGCTCTCCCCCATATGTCCGATGCGGATCACCTTCCCTGCCAGATAATCAAAGCAGCCGGCGATCTGGATCCCGTAATCCTTCCTCATTTTTCCGATGATCTCCTGATCCGTCCACCCCTCCGGGACCCGGATCACCGTCACAGTGTTGGACATGCCGCGCCTTAGATAGAGGGACAGCCCCATTTCCTTCACTGCCTTTCGGGTTGCCCTGGCAACACGCTCATGTCGATCATACACATCCGGATCCGCATAGAAGTTATCCAATGCCATCCGAAGACCCATAATATCGCTGACCGGCATGGTATAGGGAAACCACTGATCCTGATAATAATCCTTCATAGTCAAAAGGTTCGCATAGAAGCTACGGATAGGAACCTGCCGCTCCTCCATTGCCTGAAAAGCCCGCTGACTAACCCATACCATGGTAAGTCCCGGAGGTGCGGAAAGAGCCTTCTGTGAGCCACCACAGAGAATATCGATCTTCGCCGCTGACAGATTAAGCCGCTCACCAAACATAGCAGACACAGAGTCCGCCACCACCATAATGCCATACTCGTCACAGATCCGGCTCAAGGCCTCGATATCATTTAAGACTCCGCTGGGTGTGTCACAATGTACCATAGTGGCATATTTAAAATCAGAATCCTTCGACAGAAAAGCCCGAAGAGCCTCTGGGTCAACCGGCTCCAGATAATCCGTAGTGAAAAGTACCGCTTCTCCCCCATAGATCTCTACAAAATCCTGAAATCCCTTTCCGAAAATACCATTATCGATCACAAGAACCCGATCCCCCGGCTCTGTCAGAGAAGCACAGGCAGCCTCCAGTCCCAGGATCCCTTCCCCTCCCAGGATGAATGCCCGGTGATCGGTTGCTCCCAGCGCCTTTTCCAGAAGATCACAGGTCTCTTTGTAAAAGTCATAAAAGGCCGGATCCAAATCCGGATTACAAAACATCTTGCTTCTTGCTGCTCGTACATTGGCCCGTACCTGTGTCGGACCCGGTGTCATTAATTTCATGTCTCTCCTCTTTTCTATCCCTATCAGCCTCATCCGATTGCCGGTGCCAGAATACTGCTTTTCACCCTTCGAAGAACCGGTAGAATGGCCAGTACGATGACCGCAGCGGTTCCCACCTGAAGAATGTTCCCCGGAACAGAACCAAAGGGGGTGATCCAGTTATGATATAGGATCACTTCCGCAATATAATATCCTGTAATTTTAATAAGAAGTGCGATCAGAATGGATACAATATCATTCAAATAACGGCGGGAAAAAGGGCTTTTCTCTGCAAACCATCCGGTCTCAAATCCCATAAGTCCTACAATCACAAAGGTAAAGGGGGCCCAGGCCGTCCATCCGCTGAGAAGATCAAACAGTCCCATTCCGACTCCCCCCGCCAGGGCACCTGTCTTCTTACCGAACAGCATAGCTGCCACAAACAGGGGTACATTTCCCAGATGTACCAGCCCACCGCTTCCCACCAGAGGAAGCCGGATATTGATCAGCCATGTGGCCACATAGGTCAGAGCGATCATCAGAGCTGTCACCACCAACTCCTGGGTGGTATTGTTCCATTGCACCAGTTTGTTTTCTTTCATAAGTAATTCTCTCCCTTCTTTTTCCAAGTTGGGTCTTATTCTATCGCAAGTTGGAGATATTACTATTATCAATTTGATGATTTTTCTTATATGCAGTTTCCAACACTTTATCAAGGCACTACGGCAAAGCCCCTTCTTGTACTCTTTTCCCATCTGTGCTATCTTATATACATTGTGCAATCGCTAATTGTGAGTAACTAGTTAAGGAGTTTTGTATGTTCATTGGAACCTGGTGGTCTCTTCTGCCACCGATCGTTGCTATTATATTAGCTTTATTAACAAAGGAGGTTTACATCTCTCTGTTTGCAGGAAGCGCCCTTGGTGCTCTGTTTATCGCAGGTTTCCATCCCTGGAAGGCCTTTGATATCCTGTACAACACCGTTATTGACAGCGTGGACTTCTCCATCCTGATGTTCATGATCCTGCTGGGAATGATTGTTATGCTGATGCAGGAGTCCGGAGGAACCAGAGCCTATGGAGAGTGGGCGACAAAAAAGCTGAAGTCCAAGCGATCCTCCATGATCGCCACCTCACTTCTCGGTGTCCTGATCTTCGTGGATGATTACTTTAACTGCCTTACCGTAGGCTCCGTTATGCGTCCGGTTACAGACAAGTATAAGGTTTCCCGGGCTAAGCTTGCCTACCTCATTGATGCCACAGCAGCTCCCGTCTGCATCATTGCCCCCATCTCATCCTGGGCAGCCGCTGTGAATTCCTATGTTCCAAAGGGAAGCCATATGTCCGGTTTTCAGATGTTTGTATCTACGATTCCCTTTAACCTATATGCCCTTTTGACCCTCTATATGGTGTTTTTTACCTCCATTGGGCAGTTTGACTTCGGACTTATGGAACAGCATGAGCTTAATGCGGCAAAGGGAGATCTGTTTACTTACGGAGCTGAAGAATTCAAGACCAGCGACGAGAAGGTGGATCCCACCGAGGGCGGTAAATACGCCAAGGGTAAGGTATACGACCTTATCGTCCCCATGCTTGTCATGATCGGAACCTCCATTGCCGCTATGATCTGGACCGGACATTTGAACGGCGGAACCAATCTCATCGAGAACTTCGCCAACTGTTCTTCCTCCGAATCTTTGGTCTTTGCAGGCCTTGTCACCGTTGGCTTCCTCCTGCTCTTCTACCTTCCCAGAAGGATCATCGGATTCAAGGATTTCATGAATTCCGTTCCGGAAGGCGGCAAGCTGATGATGCCGGCGATTCTCATTCTGACTCTGGCTTGGACCTTAAAGGGCATCACCGACCAGATGGGCATCGGCGATTTTGTAAAAAATGTGGTAAAGCTGAACAACGGTATCGCACTGTTTATTCCTGCCATTATTTTCCTGATTGCCATCTTTATCGCATTCTCCTCCGGCACAAGCTGGGGAACTTTTGCGATCCTTGTGCCCATCGTGGTCAATATGTTTAAGGAAAATGACCCCACCATGATGATTATTTCGGTGTCTGCCGTCCTGGCAGGAGCTGTCTGCGGAGATCATATTTCCCCCATCTCCGACACCACCATCATGTCCTCCTCCGGTGCACAAAGCAACCATATCAATCATGTCAAGACCCAGGTTCAGTACGCTATGGTCGTTGTTGCCATCTGCGTCCCCGGCTATCTGCTGGCAGGCCTTCTTACCAAGGTCCTCCATATGGGTTACACCCCTACTGCGGTCCTGACACTGATCCTATCCTTTATCATTGAGACCATCGTACTTCTGATGATCCGTCGAAGATCTCAGACCACAGCATAAAAGAAAGCCGGATCCAGAAAACCTGGATCCGGCTTTTATTGTAAATTAAGATAAAACCTTAAACTGATCGATCAACTGATTCAATGTCTCAGACTGTTCGGAAAGCTCCTGGGAAACAGCGGAGCTCTCTTCTGCTGTTGCGGAGTTGTTCTGAATTACATCAGAGATCTGCTCAATACCGGCATTGATTTCGCTCATGCTGGTAGCCTGATTTCTGGCCATATCACCAGACTGGCGCATCATCTCGGAAACCTGTTCTACCGTCTCCTGTACCCGGGCCATAACCTCTGTGGTATCATTCACCACCCGGTTACCATTCTCGATCTCAGACAATGTGGTATTCACCAGCTCATGGGTGTTGCTTACCGCCTCATTACTCTGGGCAGCCAGATTACCAATTTCCTCTGCAACCACAGCAAATCCACGGCCGGCCTCTCCTGCACGGGCTGCCTCAATGGAAGCATTCAACGCAAGAAGCTGGGTCTGTGATGCAATGGACTCGATGGTATTGGTCACATTCTCGATCTCCTTGGAAGCTTCGGTGATCCTCTGCATCGCCTCTGTCAGCTCCCGCATCTTCTGAGCACTGGCCTCTGCCGCTCTCTTACCCTCATCCGACATGGAAGCACCCTTCTCTGCTGTCTCTGCCATGATCTGAGTCTGTTCATTCACCGTATTAACAGATGCGGTAAGCTCCTCAACCACTGCCGCCTGATCCGTTGCACCCTCTGCCAGATCTGTAGCACCCTGGGACATATTGTGGGCACCGGAAGATACCTGACTGGAAGATTCCTTCACCTGACTTATGGTATGAGAAAGGGTCTGTACAATATTATCAAGATACTCCCTGATACTCTCATAATCTCCGATATACAGCTCCGGATGGCTGGTGCTGCAGGTAAAATCTCCCTGGGCAACCCGGCCAAGATTCTCTCCCATATCATAGAGGGCATCCCTTGTAATACCCGTGGATTTCTTAAGGTCAGAGCTCAATGCACCCAGCTCATCTGCAGATTCATAGGTCAGCGTCAGATTCAGCTTACCTTTTGCCATTTCCTGGGATGCCCTGTGGATCTCCTCCACCGGGATCAGGATGGAATCTGTCAGCTTTCTCCTTGCATCCCGCAGGAACAGGAAATTGAACAGTGCCACCAGAATGGAGAGAACAGCCATCACAACAATAACGACTCGACCGAAAAACCAGAGTCTGGAAGAAGATGTCCCCATCCCTGCATTCACTTCCTTCATGGTGGATGCCAGATCCGAAATGGTAACTCCCATCTCCTTATTCAATAGCTTATAGATCTCCTGTCTATTACTGGGCTCTATGGTCTGAACATTAAAGGTAGCAGAAGAATACAGCGCATTCATCTCATCAATCTGGGTTTCCAGAGTCTTAAGATTAGAAGAAAAGGTCTCATACTGTGCCTGGGTAATATATTTCTTCAGGAAATTGATATTGGATTCAATGCTACGTATATTATCCTTCAACCCGCTTAATGCTTCATCTCTTGTATCCTGATCTTGCGTGGTGAGTGCGATCCAGACCTTGGCCTTGGTAGCCTGTAAATCCGTCCGGATATCTCCCTGGGCGACACATGACTGATAGTTCTTATTATACATCCGCGAGAACCCAAACCATGCTGCTCCTAAGGTTATGGCCATGACGATGACCAGAGACAATGTAAAAGCCTGAATCTTCTGAAACGTCTTCTTGAACTTGTCCGAAACCATCAGATTTCTGATCTCCTCCGAATCAAGACGGAAGATCCTTTGAATACTCTTTCCGATTGACATATTATACCTCCTGCCTATATCTATGGAAATGCCTTTCACCAATATTATAACGTATAAATAAGGTCCGTCCAATGATTTTCTGTTATTCTTCTACCCCTGTTCTACTGGTAATCCCCTGATCGAAAGGATGACGTTCCTTAACCATCTGTGTAATATAATCCGCCCTGGCAAGGACCCTCTCCGAGGGATCATATCCTGTCAGAACGATCTCTGTCGCCAGATCACTGTGATCTAAGATCTGCAGTACCTTCTCCTCTTCGATCATACCATAACGGAGGGCATGTAAGACCTCATCCAACACCAGTAGTTTTCCTCCTTTGTTCTTATTATTCACAAAAGAAAGGCTCTGTGCCAGAAGCCCCCGGTATTCCTCCCGGGCCATCTGCTTCTGCTCTTCTGTCATTCGAGGGAAAAAGGGATACTCCTCCTGCTGTGTTGCCACCTCGATCTCCGGAAGTTCACGTAAATACTGAACCTCTCCGGAGGATCCATCTTTTAAAAACTGTACGAAAAGAACCTGCCAGCCCCTTGCCGCTGCCCGAAGGGACAGTCCCGTTGCCGCCGTTGTCTTGCCCTTTCCGTTACCGTAATAGATCTGAACCATCGCCATCTCTCCTATTTATCTTTCCTGTGCCATATAATATTCTTCTATTTCCTTTTTCGTCGCCATAAACACTTCCTGCAGATTCGGATCGAACCGGCTGCCCATCTGCTCTTCTACCATTGCTTCTACTTCAAGAAGTGCCCCTTTTAACGTATTGTCCTTTTTCTTTTCAGCAACCCACTCATCGAAGGTATCTGCCAATGCAACAATACGGGCTTCGAACGGAATCATTTCACCTACCAATCCATCCGGATAACCTCTTCCATCCCATCGTTCATGATGATTTCTGGCAATATGGTAAGCCACCTGTACATATTGTGGATCCTCCACTCCGTCGAGGATCCGATGAACAAAATCTCCGCTTTTTACCACATGACTTTCATATAAGACCTGCTCTTCGTATGTCCTTGCTTCTCCTTTCGAAATAACAGACTGATCAACACAGATCTTTCCTAAATCATACATCGGCGTTGACCGAAGCATATCTTTAAAAAATTGCAGACTCTTTCCACTCTCTCCCTGGCGCTGTATCTCACCAACCAAGATATGAACCAAAGCATTTGTTCTACGAGCGCGTCCACTCTGTTCCCTATCTCTGGAATCCATCATATCTGCAAGACCAAGAACCATCTTTTCCTGCAAGTTCACCATGGCTTTCATCTGACGATTGACTTCTTCATTCAATGCATCATTATAGTCTCTCATGACCTTAATGACATGCTGTTCTTCTGTTACATCACGGATATCAAAGATGTATCCCTGCACCTCTCCATCAACCCGCAACGAAAACTCTGAGATTTCGCATTGACATACCTTATCCCCTACCTGAAACTGACGAAGAAGTGTTTTGTTATCCGCAAAATCTCTTTGCAGTCCATATAAAACCTGCGCTGTCTCCCCCTTTTCCGGCAGTTTTGCATCTACAATCTGTAATTCTAACTCTGGCAGAAAATCATAAGCTTTCCTGTTACAGCTTAAAAAATGGCCCGACAAATCAATTGCAATATATGCCCTTCCACTGTGTTGTTCCTGCTGTCTTGAAACAAGTCTGCTAATATCATGCATATGATCACGATCGTAATTTATAGCAATGATCGCATCTGCCACTACATACAGGACCGGTAACATAGAAAAATCCACATCGATAAGCGATTCTACTATATAAATGAAAAGTCCCACCGACAAAAGAACCGTATAAATGATCAAGGTCCTTCTTGAATAGGTCCCTCGCCGAATCCAGGCAATCAGAATAACCGATGCAATCGCTAGGAGAATCACAACAATATAGATCCAATGAATCACTTTTAGCGGCCCACCCTCCATTTTCGTTGCAATTCCCATGCCTGTATCGATTAAACGGATCGACTTATAATAAAGCTTATTATTGATGCATAACCAGAACACAAACATATGCGCAAACGCCGTTCCATAGATTGCCATCTTCATCCAGGGCTTTATTCTGACACGCATAAAATATAAAAGGGCACAGAAAATAACGGACAGCATCAATGTACTATCCAGATAAATATAGCAGAATGTAATCATTGCTGCGCTTGTAGTCATAACCCTTGTTTTAAGCCAGTAACCCAATATAACCAGCGGAACAATAATCGTTATGGTCCAATGATGGATATCAATATTCTCATGTGTATGTTGTGCAACAAAGATTGCAATCAAAATCGATATCACAAGCAATATGGCATAAGCTATGCTGATCATGAATTCTAAGACTCCTTTTCAAAATACATCCGAATGTTCGTCAGGATCGATTCTTTCGCTTGTGTCTTTAGCATATATCCCTGCGGCTTAAGTGCCAGTAACTCCTGCACGGTCTCCTTATCATTTTTTGAGGTGAGAAACATAACCGGTGGATGTTCACTTCCAAGTTCCACATTCATCATCTCCAAAAACTGTGCGCCACTGCATACCGGCATTTCATAATCCAACAGAATCATATCCGGTTTTTTTACGTTGATTAGCTTAATTGCCGCAAAAGCCGATGGACATACACATACATTGTACTCCTCTTCCAACCATTCTGACGCTGTGCGTAAAAACGTCGGAGAATCATCAACTACCAAAATAGTTTTTCGAATACTACGCGTACGAATACTTTCTAGAATATCACTAACTTTATGTGCCACTTCCTTCGCGTTGATCGGACGCACAAACTTCTCCGCCACAACAGCCGGTGATGTGATTTCCATTAATTGATTCACAAGTTCCTTATCATCCACGATGATAAAATGCGTTCCCTGTTCAATACAACAGTCATACAAAAATGCCCGTTCACTTGGATTTTCGATTAAAATCTTTGCATCTGAAATAATCAACTGTGGCATGACTTGGATCGGATTCTTGATACAAGTGGTAATATCCAGCGTATCGGTCGGAATATGATATTCATCCAAAAATACTTTTATTGCTCCATTAACAAACGGCATTTTGTCCTTATATAAAAATACAGTCTGCGTCGTTTTCTGTTCCATGTTCGGCCTATACCCCTTTCATCTTGCTACAAATTTCTTTGCAACCCTCCGCATCCAGATTCGCTACCACCAAATGCAGCTGATCCAAATAATTCTGTAAAAAACAATCTTCTTTGTATTTATCAAGTTCTTCCATGATAGAATCTGAGTTTTTGATATCATAATTCTCCATACTCGTCATCAATTGATCGAGAAGACTATGCAGTACGTTTTTCTGAATATTGCCCTCTTTCACCTCCGTCTCCGGCTCCACACGCTTTATATAATCCTTAATCCGAGCGTGTAACTGCAACCAAAAATCAAGAAAATATCCTGTTGTCTCAAGAATCTGTTTTACCGCACCATTCTTTGCTGCATATTCCAACTGTGCTGCAACACCATGCACCTGCAAGCCCCCGCACAGAGCTACTGACGTCTTCATAGCATGTACCTTGATCCTATAACTTTCAAGCGCCTCCTGATTGTCATAATGCTCTCGCAGCGTGTCACAATATCCCTGTAGTTCCTTTGCATCATACTCTGCTACCGAAACAAACTGTCTCATAATATATAAAAACCCGTCGAGGCTTCCCACATGTTCTACTGCATACGAACTGTCAATTCCCTCAATCTCTGGAAGCATGCCCTGCGTATCCTGCCTGTTGCCCGCCATAGCCTTACGCTCTACCCTTTGAATCCGGTTTGCCGCAAGATATTTCTGCATTTGTTCTTCTAATTTCTTGTCATCAATTGGCTTCGATAGATAATCCGTAAATCCGACCGACATGTATTCTTCTCTTGCTCCCTGAATTGCATTTGCTGTCAAAATGATAACCGGAGTCTGATAGTTTGCTCCCTCCGTATCCTGACGGATCCGTTTGAATGTCTCAATTCCATCCATCTTCGGCATCATATGGTCCATAAAGATCAGATCATATACCGTATCTTTTACGTAGGAAAGCGCCTCCTCTCCACTTCTGGCTGTCTGAATCTGCACCATTGTCTCCTTCAGAAGATTCTTAAATACCGTCAGATTCATTTCATTGTCATCCACAACAAGAATTTTGGCCTCCGGTGCTATAAAAGAAACCTCATATTCTTCTTCATTCGGAAGTTGTGGATTTGACCAATCCACTTTACCTACTGTAATCGGATCACAGATCCCTTGTTCAATCTCAAAATAAAAATCGCTTCCCTTCCCATACATACTCGATAATTTCAATTCTGAATGCATCATATCCAAAAGGCCTTTTACCAGACTCATCCCGATTCCGGTTCCCTCTACCTTACGATTTTTCTGCTCATCAAACCTTGAAAAGCGATCGAACAGTTTCTTCTGATTCTCTTTTGTAATTCCCATTCCTGTATCACGAACGGAGATCAAAAGATGAACTGTCTGAGGCGAAAGAATCGTTCCAAACACACCCAGGCGTATACTTCCCTTTTCCGTATATTTGAGTGCATTCGTCAACAAATTGATAATTATCTGCTTTAGTCTGACATCATCCCCATATAAACGATCCGGAATATTTTCCGATACATCCACATGAAAGGCCAGATTTTTGCTGATAATACGGTTCTTGACAACACTTTCCACTTCAAAGATCATCTGCGTAAGGGAGTATTCTGCTTCGATCATCTCCATCTTACCTGCTTCCAGCTTGGAATAGTCTAAAATGGTATTAATCAACGCCAGCAACATATTTCCTGCAATCTTAATATCTTTTGCATATCTGCGAACATCTGATTGCTCGCACTCACGAAGGATCATGGTATCCAGACCCAAGATGGTATTAATTGGAGTACGGATCTCATGCGACATATTGGCAAGAAAGGTACTTTTTGCATTGCTTTCCATTTTAGCAGCTTCCACCTGGTGCAGGATCTCGTCCTTCTCCCGTTTCTCCTGATTTATCTCCTGAACCGTGAAGATAACCTTTTCCAATCCTCCCTCAGCGCTTCGCTCCATTACAATAAACTGAATACGCTGCCAGCCAAACCGTTTGCTTTCATACTCAAATGTGATACTACTTCGCTCTCCAAATCGAAGAGGCAAGGTCTGTAAATCCACAAATTCCATTGCAAGTTCCAGGTATTCTTCCTTAGCATCCTCTCGCATCAGATTAAGGAACTGCTCACGGGCCGGTAGTTCCTTCGGTCGGTCCGCTTCCAAATCCTCACTGATTCCTACCGGCGTCACAGCCCCTTGTATAAGGTCAATGATATATACCAACGCATAGATTTCAGACAGACAGAAAATACCAGACTGCCGCAATTGATTCTCGTATTCCGCCCTTTTATATACTAAGATTGCAACCCTATAAAATATCACCATCAAAACAAATATCACCCAGAGTATCATCGAGATATAAAAACCGATGCCCTCACGCCAATCCCGTTTGACAAAATATTTCATCTTGTAATTTGTAAAATTCAGTTTCTCAATGGAATAAAAGATTCCTCCGACCGTTGCCGTCTTCCCTACATCAATTGGTGTCTCCTTCACCGTCTTTGAAGGATAATATAAAATATAGTCCCCCTTTTTCAGTGGAATAAGAAGATCCGATTCATCCAAGATATAATCCACCTTCAGCAATTCCTGTTTAACTTCCGCAAGATTCATCCTTTGCACGACCTCAGACGAAGAACCTACATTTTGATGAATCTCCACCTCTCCATTCCAAAACTGATTAATATAACAATCTTGCATTATACTAATTTGCAAGACCCAGGATCTTACTAAATAACCGGTATGATTCGCAAGAGTGACATCATAAATCTTACCGGCTCTTCCTGATTTTTGCTTTATCCAGGAAGATGTCCTACCGGTTCTATGGACGATTTTGACATTAATATCTTTTGTCGTTGATTCCCCCGTGATGCTATACTCTTTTCGGTTCTCCATCGTCACAACCGTAAGATGAAGCATCAAACTCAATAATGCGACCATCCCAACAGCAAGTATGGATAATCTCATCCTGCTCTTCCGCGTTCTTGTCATAACCCCCAAATACCCTTTCCCTTAAATTCAATCCCCCGTATGTACTAATTCCTATTATAATTTTTAACCCCGCCTTTTTCAATCTAGTTTCCCGTTCTCTTGACATTGTCTGCCAATATGCTATTATATTTATTTCTTTCGGAAAAAGATATATTGCTCCTTTCCAGAAGACCTTTTTCAGAAAGTCTTAAGAAAATCTTAAACTTTTCCCCTCTTTAATGTTAAAATTTTTTATCTTAGAATATACATCGTAAAGGTTATAACCTATAAGCAACGGACAGGGGCCTCTGTTCGTTATACGAAGGAGAAGATATGAATCGTATTTTGGTCGCTGATGATGACGCTGATATTCGTGGAGCGTTACGGATCTACCTGGAAGCAGAAGGATATGAAATCGTAGAGGCAGAAAACGGTCAGGAGGTATTAGACCTCTTAGGCAAGAGCAGCCGGGGGCTTCTTCCGGAGCTGCAACTGATCCTTTTGGATGTCATGATGCCTGTTATGGACGGCATCATCTGCCTTCATAAGATTCGGGAGAATTACAATCTTCCTGTGATCCTGCTCACTGCCAAATCCGAGAATTCGGACAAGGTCTTAGGCCTTACTGTGGGGGCGGATGACTATGTCACCAAACCCTTTGACCCGGTGGAGCTTATCGCCCGGGTCAAAAGTCAGCTACGACGTTACCTTCTACTGGGGAATGCAAACAGCTGCCAGGAGGATAATAACAGCTCCCATCTGACCATCGGTGGTATTGATGTCTATGATGACGAAAAAAAGGTCACCCTGGACGGAGAAGAAGTTTCTCTTACCCCTACAGAATACGAGATCTTAAAACTGTTCATGTTACACCCGGGCAAGGTTTTTGCCCCTGCCGAGATCTACCGGAACGTTTGGGAGGATCCGGTTCCCGGCGCGGAAGGAACAGTTGCGGTACATATCCGACATCTCCGTGAGAAACTCGAAATTGATCCTGCCGAGCCACGCTACATCATTGTGGTCTGGGGGCAGGGCTATAAAATGACACAGGGAAATTGAGAGGACAGGGATTTTTATGAAAAAACACTGGAAGAATCGCACACTTTTTAAAGTGCTGATACCATTTTTGCAGATTGCCTGCATCACTTCTACCATAGTGTTCGCCTTGCTGGCATGCTACTGCCTATCCAGGGGCGGTGATATGTACCGGGCTTCACGTCAAAGCGTAGAACAGGCTTCCAGAGCCGCCGTTACGAAAAATTACAGCATGATCGCTGCAACCCACGTGGCTGACAAAAGTTATGGGAGGTCTGCCTTATCCGGCACAAACTTTCAGTACGGCATTATTACAGGCCACCGTTCTGACATTGATGGCTATATCAACAAACTTACTGCTTCTGATCTTACTGATCCAAAGCTATATGCGTACCAGAACTTCAAAGACATCAGCAGACTGACCCCCGATAACACAAAGGAAGTCACCATTTTACACTACCCCTGCAGCAAATGGGCATCTTACCAGAGTTATACCGATGGACCTTTCTCTGTAGGAAGTGTTTATGTTGATGAACAGACTGTAACGCATACCATCAAAGGCTTTGGTCTTGAGAAAAACAGCCGGACTCCCTATGTTCTCGCCGACGGTATCTGGTATCCCCTCAGCGAGGACACCGAATACACGGCCCTGATCAAGGAAAACCAAAAAACCGTTTTTTCCTATGCGGATGACGGGACCGACGAGAGACTTCCTACAAGAGAAGAGATTCGGGAGCTTATAAAACACAACCATTACAGCAAAAAAAATACCACAGCTTTTTATCGGATCCGCTATGGATATAATATGGAAGGCTCTGATGGATATCTCTACATCAAACCGGAAGAAATGAAGGAATTCGATGCAACAAAGCTGGCAGATTCTAAGATTTCCACGCTGACTGCCACTCCTGACACCCTTACGACTTTCTCCACCCTTGACAATGATGCGGAGGATGAGGCTATTGTTGTCTCTTATGTTCCAAAAGAACTGGACATGAGCCTGGATGACGATTATGTCAGAAACCAGAATTTTATCCATTTCTTCTTTGACCATCGTTACCTTTTTATTGCTTTATCCATCCTCTCCTTCCTGGGCTTTCTGGTTACCACTGCCCTGTTCCTTTGCCTGGCAGGACATACGGAGGAGCCAATGCCCTCCAGCAAGGAAGAGAATATCCGAAAACTTTCCGACGGAACCTGGCTGCAGCGATGGGGAATCGCACGGATGCCGATGGATCTCTGGCTCCTACTGCTTCTGTGTTTTTTGGGAATCTCCGGTGCCTGGGTCGAATCCATAAATACAGGATTTGGAGGACTATTGGTCCACGGAGTCGCCTACTGCATTCTTGGCGGTCTCTTTGCCGAACTTCTCCTCTACGTTCTGGTGGTAAATCTTAAGCTGGGAAATATCGTAAAACGCACGCTCCTTGGACGCTTCATCCTGGCACTGGTCAATATAAACAACGGTACACAGATCCAGAAAAAGGCCCGTAACGGCTTTATCATCGTGACCGTCCTGGAGTTTCTTGCCTTCCTCGTTATGTCCTCCACCTCTTTGGGCGGCGTTCACTCCGATGTTTTCGGACTGCTCTTCGTATGCTGGGTGGCTCTGCGCGTGGTCGTATTTATCGCTTTAAAAAAGGGAACGGACATCTTAAGCCAGTCCCTGGATCAGGCTGTGACAGAAAGAGTAAGAGCTGAGCGTTTTCAGACCCAGCTGATCACCAATGTATCCCATGACATCAAGACCCCTCTGACCTCCATTATCAGCTACGTGGACCTGCTTTCCAAAGAGTCCCTGGACAATAACAAGGCAGAGGAATATGTGGAAGTTCTGACCCGTCAGTCCGCCCGGCTCAAGAAGCTGATCCAGGATCTCATTGATGCCAGCAAAGCCTCTTCCGGTAATATCCCGCTTCATACCCAGAGGGTCAACAGCTCCGTGATCCTTTCACAGGCTGCCGGCGAATATGAGGAAAAGCTTAAAACTGCCGGAATCGAACTTCAGACCTTTGTTACCGCCGGATCCCCTGATTCGGACAACCCAGAAGCAAAGGAAGTCTATATCCTGGCAGATCCCCAGCAACTTTGGAGGGTCTTCAACAACCTGCTGTCCAACATCACCAAGTATGCACAGCATTCCACAAGAGCCTATGTGGATCTGGAAGAAGTCAACGGCAGAATCCGTTTTATCTTCCGCAACACCTCTGCTACTGCCCTTCATGTCAGTGCAGATGAGCTTATGGAACGCTTTGTACAGGGAGATGCTTCCCGTAGCACAGAAGGAAGCGGCCTGGGATTATCCATTGCCAAAAGTCTGACAGAACTTATGGGTGGTTCCTTTACCATCACCATTGACGGAGATCTGTTCAAAGCCATTGTAGATTTCCCGGCAATCTAAAAGAATAGCATTGCAAAAAAGGGTCATTCCTGCGAAATCACTTCGCAGGAATGACCCTTTTACATGTAGATGATGGCTGCCCGTATCCTACCAGGCTCCGCCGCCGCCACCGCCTCCTCCTCCGCCGGAGAAACCGCCACCGGAAAATCCACCGGAATAGCCTCCGGATGATCCACCGGAAGATGCAGGTGCACTGGGAACACCGTCAATGGTACAGGAGCGAACCATCTGGGAACACCATACCGCTGTGTAGATAAAATCTCCACCCTCAGAAATATACCAGTCCGGCTGAGGGATCCGGATCTTTTCAAAGTGCTTGGTCCATGCCGTCTCTAGTCCCATAACTGCCGCATAGGGAAGAATATGATAGAAGTATGCCGGATCTTCATCACAAAGCACCTTAATCCTGTCATACTCCGCTTCCTTGATAAAACGTCGGAAGCCAAGGATCTTACCCATCAGACGCACATTCTCCTCCGTCCGCTTCTTCATAATGATGGAGAAGAAATAGATCACAAACAGCGCCGCCACATAGGCGTGCCGGTAGGTTCCCGTTGGGAAATCATCGGCAAAAAACAGCGTAACTCCAACTTGGGACAGATACAACAAGGTTCCGAGGATGAGCTTAAGGATGCCCTTCCCCTTACTGATGGTCAAGTCCTCTTTTCCACTCCAGGCCAGATACAGAGCTCCTCCGGTGAAGATCACCGGGAAAAGTGCCAGAAAGATCCCGTCTGCATTGCCATCCAGGATCCAGGTATAGACCGTCATCAAAACCAGGATAAACAGTCCACAAAGCAGTCGGCTAAGGAAGGAAGACATGGTAAAGACATCTCCGTATTTCTTCGAGTAGGAACCGTTAGCCTGTTCCTTTGCCTTATCAAAAGGCTTCCGGAAGGATGTGGGGACCTTCTTGGTATGGAACTGCTTTCTCTTCTTAAACAGCCCCTCAAGAAATGTCTTAACATATTCCGGTTCATCCTCTGCTGCATCCGAAACCTTTGATAAAATATAGTCCTGATCCTTCTTTTGGATGGTAATATATCCCTTATCCGCCAGATAGAATACCAGGGTCATCATCTCACGGTCTTCCAAAAGCTCATCCAGGGCAATACCGATATCCACCGGAGTCATGCCCTCCGGCGGATAGAATTCCACTGTCTCCACCGGCTTTTGATCCCGTCCGCAGGCGATCCACATAATAAGAGAAAGGACCCCAAAGATCACAGAAAGCACCAGGATCACACCCAGTCTGCCTCTATGAGCCTCCATAAAAGTCCTTGCCTCTGACCAGTATCCCTCCGGAAGTTCTGTACTACGAACCGTAAGTCCGCATCCCTTCTGCAGGTTATCTCCCTTCAGAACCAGCTTTTTATCACTGACCTGTCCTGTAAAAAAATAGGTCCAGGCATTGGTATCGCTGCTTCCATAGCCTCCGTAGTAGATCTGGGTATTATCCCAGTCCACCGCCTTAGGCATGGTCAGTTGGATCTTTGCCTTACGGATCGAAGTTGCCCACTCTGTGGGAAGCAGGTTCTGGGCAAGATAATCACGGGAATGATTCGTATCCTTGTAATATTCGATCTGATAATGAATTACAAAGGTCTGATCCCCCTTGAGATACTTGTCCGCATCTCCGATCCGAATCATCTCGTTATTGCCGGATTTCTCGGTCTTGTATGGATATCCCTCTGCCTTCAGATCGTGAATGGCGTAGGTCCTATCCTTTGCAATGGGAATATTCCGGGTGATTCCATGGTGGCTTTGTACAAACTTCACCTGGATCACCTCTGTAACATTTGCCCGATGTGCCTTGTCAAACTCCACTGTGACATCAAATCGTTTGGTGATATAATCCTTCGGATCCGAATCCTGATATTCCTCTGCCATTGCCGGAGTCACCAGAAACAGGCAGGAGAATACGATCAGAACCGTCGCAAAGAATTTTCTCATCATGTGTGTTTTCATCTCCTCTCCCAAAAGAAAAAGCCACATTCCATTCTCCCATAGAACGTGGCTTCGTTACATAGGTCGATATCAGCCCTGGTTCTTTAACCTTTCTGATTGGTGATACAACTTGTTCAGTGTTGCATCGAACTGATCAAACTTCTCAACCGCCTCATTGGAGGACGCTGCTCCCTCATTGGACAAGGACGCCACTTCCTCGGAAGATGCAGAAAGATGACTAATACTGTCATTGATCTCCGTAGTGGAAGAAAGAATGGCCTGAATTCCACTTCCAAGATATTCAAAACGGGACAGCAGCTGGCTGACATTTTCATTGATGGATTCAAAATTCTCTCCCACCGATCCAATCATTTCATTCTGCTTCTGAAGAGTATCAGCCGTATGATTCGTACTGTCTAAGGCCTTGCTTGCATCCTCTGTCAGTTCATCGATAATGGCTGTAATCTGAGTGGATGCATCGTTGGTCTGCTCGGAAAGCCCACGGATCTCATCTGCCACCACCGCAAAACCACGGCCCGCCTCACCGGCACGTGCCGCCTCAATAGAGGCATTCAGCGCCAGAAGATTGGTCTGGTTGGAGATTGCCATAATATTCCCCACAATTCCACGAACCTCTTCTACCTTATTGGTAACTGCCACAGTTGCATCTACCGTCGTCGCACTGGCTTCCATTACCAGATCGGTACTGTGCTTAAGATTCTCAATGATCTGTGTACCATCCTCAATGGCCTTCTGTGCATCCTGAGATGCCCCCAGCATCTGACGGCGGCTATCCTCTGTCTCATTGGCCTGGGTCTGGATCTCCTGGCTGCGGACAGCCTGGTCCTGAACCGCTTCCGCCGTACTCTCAGTACTGTCGGCAATCTGCTGCATGCTCTCTTTATTCACAGAGATGATCTCCCGAAGAGAAGATACCGCCTCCTCTGCCTCGTTAAACAGCGCTGTGATACTATCCGCAATATCTGTCATGGTCTCATTGGTATCTCTTGCCTTATCCAGATGTCTACGGATCTTGTCATTATTCTCATTGTTAAAGGTAAGCAGTATCTTACTCACCGTCGCCGCTGAAACACAGGCAATGATGGTCATCACCAAAAGCACGATACTGTTGGTGGTAATCTTACCCTCTACTGCGTTGCGGATAAATACGATCAGAAAAGAGATCGACACCACACAGTTTCCTACCATAACCAGACGAAAATTCAGGTAGATGATAGAGCTTACAAGGATGGGCATGCCCATAATAATATAAACCGGATCATTGGTACTTACCATAACAACAAAATAAGATATGGTAGCTCCTCCCATCAGAAGGATGGATCCCATCTTCTCTGCCTTCTTCACGGTTCCCCCAACAGCTGCCAGGATAAGTCCTGCTACCGCTCCGACCACCGCAACATATGCCTTCGCATCAAACCCCGTCGAAGCAGATCCAGCAAAAACCAGACCAATGGTAGCTAAAATAATGATGGTGGATGTGATCAGAGTGATTCGGTTAGCTCTGATATACTGCTCACTATTCATAGGCGCCTCCTTATAATGTTATTCCAGATAATAAACTTCCAAGACTTGTTGTTGCCTGCTCATCTGATGTGTAGTCTTCTACTGCCACATCAAAAAGCTCCTCCTGTTCTTCCTCGATTCCATTTCCCTCAATTCCCTTCATGGTAAGGCTGACCTTACCATCCTTGGTATTCAGGATCTTAACTTTGACCTTCTGACCTTCTGATACTACCTCCTTTGGACTCTTAATCCGTCGCTCTGTAAACTGAGATATATGAACCAGACCGGATAATCCCTTGCCCAGGCTTACAAAGGCGCCATATGGCATAATGGACTCCACGGTTCCTTCCACGACCGTTCCCGGAACAAGCATGGCGATCTCATGATTGCGCTCCTCCTCCTGTGCCTCCCTCTGGATCTCTCTTGCAGAAAGAATCAGCTTGTTCTTCTCCTGATCCAGCTCAATGACACGTACCATAAGCTTCTTCCCCACAAAACTGTCCAGATCCTCTACGTAATCTGCTGACAGGCGGGAGGCGGGAATAAATCCCCGAATGCCTTCTGCAAAGGCAACACATCCACCCTTTACTGCCTCACGAATGGTCACTTCCAGTGTCTTCTCTTCCTTCTTTGCTTCCTGAAGACGCTCCCATCCAAGGGTATCCGCTGCTTCTCGAATGGAAAGCTCAATATTGCCTCTTCCATCATCTATACGGGTAACTGCTGCCTCGATCTCATCCCCCTTATGAATAGACTCTACTGCTGAAAACCCCGGGTCTGCAGACAGATTCTCCGCCTTAATAATACCCGGTGCGTAGTACTTAAGATCTAAGGTAACCTCCGCATCATTCACATCCACTACGGTCCCCTTCAGGATATCTCCCACATTGATCTTACGAAATGATGCCTCTAACTCCCGCTCAAAGTCCTTCATTGTTTCTTCTGCCATGATTGATCTGTCCTCTCCTTATCTATACGCAACCGCGTACTACAACATTGTAAATTATCTTTTATTATAAATAAAAATAAGATAAAAAGGAA
>CADCQT010000121.1 GCA_902803645.1 uncultured Lachnospiraceae bacterium
CGAGGATGCGCACGGATTCGGACAGGAATTTGTCTGCTGAAGCAGACCCGAATCCGGCGCGCAAGACTCGCGAGCGAGTCTTGACCAGGAAAAAGAAAACAATAGAAAAGGGGACTGTTCATGAGTAAAATTGTAATACCGGAGGATTATAAGCCGGCCCTGGGTCTGAAGGAGACCCAGATTGCCATTAAGCAGGTGAAGGATTTCTTCCAGAACCAGCTGCAGGCGGAACTGAATCTTCACCGTGTTTCCGCACCGCTGTTTGTTAAGCCGGCCTCCGGACTGAATGATAACTTAAACGGAGTAGAGCGTCCGGTATCCTTTGGGATCAAAGAGCTGGATGATGAGAACGTGGAGATCGTCCATTCACTTGCCAAGTGGAAGCGTATGGCACTCGGTCGTTACGGCTTTGACGTGGGAGAAGGTCTTTATACCGATATGAATGCCATCCGAAGAGATGAGGATACGGATAACATTCATTCCATCTATGTGGATCAGTGGGACTGGGAGAAGATCATCACCAAGGAGGATCGCAGGGAAGAGACCCTTCGGGCAACCGTCAAGAGTGTCTATGAGGCTCTTCGGGTAACAGAGAAGCAGATGAGCAATCTCTATGATTATATCCAGTGCTTCCTGCCGGAGGAGATCTCCTTTGTTACAAGCCAGGAGCTTTTGGATCGTTGGCCGGATAAGAGTGCCAAGGAGAGAGAGTACCTGATCGCCAAAGAAAAGGGTGCTGTTTTCATTATGAAGATCGGTGACCTGTTAAGCAACGGCGAGCCCCATGACGGACGTGCGCCGGATTATGATGACTGGCAGCTAAACGGTGACATCATCGTATACTATCCGGTAACAGATATTGCACTGGAACTTTCTTCCATGGGAATCCGTGTGGATGAAGATTCTCTGGCAGATCAGCTTAAGAAGGCCGGCTGTACAGAGAGGGCAGAACTTCCCTTCCAGAAGGCCATTCTGGAGAAGAAGCTTCCCTATACCATTGGAGGCGGAATCGGCCAGTCAAGAATCTGTATGTTTTTCCTTAGGAAATGCCATATCGGAGAGGTGCAGGTGTCCATCTGGCCGGAAGAGGAGATCAGCTATGCGAAGGAACGCGGTGTGATCATCTTATAGGAATTATAGGAGGCAGAAGGTAATGAGTAGAAATCTTCATACAGAAAATATGGATCGTCTGTTGGATGGTGTATTGACCCTGAAGACCCGGGAGGAGGCCTATTGCTTTTTTGAAGACCTTTGTACTGCAGGGGAGCTGGAGTCTATGCAACAGAGATTTGCCGTAGCAGCCATGCTGCGCAAGGATGAGACATATCAGAAGATTGCAGATCAGACAGGAGCCTCGACAGCGACCATCAGCCGTGTTAACCGCGCCCTGACCTACGGGGATGATGGTTATGAGCTGGTACTGAATCGATTAGAAGAGAAGAACTGACGGAAGGAAAATATTATGGAGATGGTTTCAGAACTTAAAAATCTCTTGAATGACCGGCAGTTAGAAGGGGTCCTCCAGACAGAGGGCCCTGTTTTAATTTTAGCCGGAGCTGGAAGTGGTAAGACCCGTGTCCTGACCCACAGGATCGCTTATCTGATGGAGGAGAAGAATGTGGCCCCCTGGAATATCATGGCCATTACCTTTACTAATAAGGCGGCAAGGGAGATGCGGGAGAGAGTGAACAAGATCGCAGGAGCAGGAGCCGAGGCGGTCTGGGTCAGCACCTTCCATTCTTCCTGTGTCCGGATTCTCCGCCGTTTTGCAGACCGGATCGGGTATGAGACGAATTTCTCGATTTACGATACGGACGACTCCAAGACGGTTATGAAAGAGGTGTTGAAGCGGATGAATATCGACACCAAGAAGTTTAAGGAGAGGATGTTCTTAAATGAGATCAGCAGCTGTAAGAATGAGCTGATGGGTGCGGAAGAATATGCCGGTAAGGTGTCCGCCAATCCCAGCGATCGGATGAAAGCGTCGGTCTACCGGGAGTATCAGGCCAGACTGCGGGGCAACAATGCCATGGATTTTGATGATCTGATCGTTAATACCGTAAGTCTTTTGCGACAGGATCCGGAGGTGTTAAATTACTATCAGGACAGGCTTCACTATATTATGGTGGACGAGTATCAGGATACCAATACCGCACAGTTTGAACTGGTCCGACTCCTGTCAGGAGGACGCAAGAACCTGTGCGTGGTAGGTGATGACGATCAGTCCATCTATAAATTCCGGGGAGCCAATATTTATAATATTTTGAATTTTGAGCGATATTTTCCGGAGGCGAAGGTGATCCGGTTAGAACAGAACTACCGCTCCAAGGGAGGAATCCTGGACGCAGCCAATGCGGTAATCGCCAACAACAAGGGACGCAAGGAAAAGCGGCTGTGGACGGAGAAGGACAAGGGAGATCCGGTACGCTTTCGGCAGTTTGATTCTGCCTACGAAGAGGCGGCCTTTATCGCAGCGGATATCAAGAAGAAAGAACGCCAGCTGGATGTGGATTTTCGTGACTGCGCGGTTCTCTACCGAACCAATGCCCAGTCCCGTATTCTTGAAGAGAAGTTTATGATGGAGAACATTCCTTACCGGATCGTAGGAGGGGTCAACTTCTATCAGAGAAAAGAAATCAAGGATATCCTGGCTTATCTTAAAGCAATCGATAATGTCAGAGATGACGTGGCGGTTCGAAGGATCTTAAATGTCCCCAAGAGGGGCATCGGCGCCACCAGCGAAGGCAAGGCGGCGGACTATGCCATAGAGCATGGCCTCTCCTTTTATGAAGCCTTAGAGCTGGCGGATCAGAATCCTGCCCTTGCCCGGGCGGCCAAGAAGATCCGGGGATTTGTGGACTTTATGGAGGTCCTTACTTCCAAACTGACCTTTGACGGTCTGACAGGACTTGTGAAGGATATCCTGGATGGAACCGGATATTATAACGAGCTTCTGGCGGAGAATACAGATGAGGCCAAGGCCAGGATCGAGAACCTGGATGAGTTCATCTCCAAGACAAGTGATTTTGAGAGCCGGTATAACCAGGCAAAGGAAGCAGCAGGGGAAGAGGCGGATTCCAGGGAAATGTTATCCGCTTTCTTAGAGGAAGTTGGTCTTGTTGCAGATATTGATTCTGTAGAGGAAAGTGACAACTATGTGGTGCTTATGACATTGCATTCCGCCAAGGGACTGGAGTTTCCCTGTGTGTATCTTTCCGGCCTTGAGGATGGTATCTTTCCTTCCTACATGTCCATCTCTGCCGAGGATGGGGGAGAGGAACTGGAGGAGGAGAGACGCCTTATGTATGTGGGGATCACCCGTGCCATGGATGAACTTACCATTACATCGGCAAAGGCTAGAATGGTAAGGGGAGAGACCCAGTACAATGCAGTCTCCCGGTTTGTCAAGGAGATCCCCGGAGAGCTTTTGGATGGTAGTGTTCCAAGTTACAAGAGATCGGAAAGCTTTGACTCCTTTACCTACAATGGAGGGGGCAGTTTTGGCGGTTACGGAAGCCTGGCCTACGGCGGTGTCCGGGGCTACGGCGGAGGAGCCCAGGCAGGCAGATCTGCCAGAAAGCCGAAGGAGACCAGTGCCGCAAGCTACAAGAAAAAACTGGATGCCCTGGTGTCAAAGGGCATGGCAGAAAAGTCCGAGGGGCTTTCCTACGGGGAAGGTGACCGGGTACGGCATAAGAAGTTCGGAGAGGGCGTTGTGGTAAAAATCGCAGATGGCGGCCGGGACTATGAGGTCACAGTGGATTTTGAGAAGGCCGGGGTCCGGAAAATGTTTGCAGCCTTTGCAAAATTGGAAAAGGTATAATTGCCCTGTGTTTTTATGTATGCTATAATTTTCTTTAGTTAAAGAGTACACAAAGGAGGCTCACATGAAGGTGATTACAAAGGACGAATTGGCATCTCTGATTGATGTTGACAAGCTTAGAAGTATGGTTTCCGGTGCAGGCTCGCTTGTGAAGACACGTACTCGGTTTTTGGCGAAGACAGAGAAGGAGAAGAGTGATATGAAGAAGCTTGTGAAGGCAATCCTGATCATTATCGGCATTTGTGCAGTGATCGGCGGTGCTGCGTATGCACTTTATCGTTATTTTACTCCGGACTATGATGATGAGTTTGATGACGATTTTGACGATGCATTTGACGATGATGACGACGATCTTTTTGCAGATGACAAATAAGGATCGATGATCTCGGATGGGATGACATTTAGGGGGCCGCAGCCACTGGCTGCGGCCCTTTCATGCAGTTAGGAGAATAGTTTTATGAAAAAGGGACAGATCCTGGAGGGAAAGGTGACCAGTCTGGCTTTTCCGGCCAAGGGAAAGGTGATCACAAAGGTAGAGGAAGAGGGAGAGATCCGGGAGTATCGGGCTTCGGTGAAGAACGTTCTTCCCGGGCAGACCATTGCCTATCGTCTTACGAAAAAGAGCCATGGTAACTTCAAGGGAGAAGTACAAAAGATCATAGAAAAGGGAGAGAAGGAAGTGGAAAGCCCCTGCCCCCACTTTGGTTTTTCTTCCAAGGAGGGTCCCTGCTGCGGCGGCTGTCTCTACCAGACCATGGAATATAAGGATCAGCTGGAATTAAAGAATCAGCAGCTTTCTGACCTCTTTTCGGAGATTATTCCGGATTTTGACTCGGTATATGAAGGGGTTTTGCCTTCTCCGGAGCAGGACTTTTACCGCAATAAGATGGAGTATTCCTTCGGAGACAGTGTCAAGGGTGGTCCTCTGGAGCTTGGTATGCACCGCAGGGGAAGCTTTTATGATGTGCTTACAGTGGATCACTGTTGCATTGC
>CADCQT010000122.1 GCA_902803645.1 uncultured Lachnospiraceae bacterium
ATGGGTAACAACCCAATGGTTGGTGCTACTGTTGCAGTTGCAGTATCCGTACAGGAAGCTGCTGACAACGGCAAGTTCTAATTGATTCCGATCGAATAATATAAGACAATGCCGGGGGCGTGTGAAATGTTCTTCATTTCACACGCCTCTTTTTGTTACATTGTTTTGGGTAAAATAAAAAGCCGCCGAATGGCGACTTTTAAGAGGGGGAGTATGAAAAGTTTTTGTTTCAAAGGTTTTGCTTCCTTTGATGGTATTTATGATACAATTGGAATGTGAACAAATTGTGATTAAGTTCTGAAGAAATTATAAAGAATGAAACATCAGCAATAGAATTGGAGGAGAAAATGGTTCGACATGTGATCTTATGGCAGTTAAAGGATGAGCTCTCTCTCGAGGAGAAGGAAGAGATTAAGGCAGGGATCAAGGTAGGCTTAGAGGGCCTGGTGGGCAAGGTTCCGGGACTTAAGGAAGTACGGGTGGAGACGAAGGGCCTGGCAAGTTCCAATGCAGATGTGATGCTGGATTGCCTGTTAGAAAGCGAAGAAGCTTTGAAGGGATATGCGGTTCACCCGGAGCATGTGGCAGTAGCAGATGCGAAGGTTCGCCCTTACACCAAGACCAGGATTTGTCTGGATTTTGAGATCAATGCATAGTGTTGGGTCTGGCTTTACAAGACCCGGCGCAGAATTTGCGTCAGGAAAACCACCGGCTCTGCCGGTGGTTTTCTTTTATATAAGTTTCATAAGTGCTTCTGCTATCATAACCGAAGCGCAGGCGAATCCGGCCACCACCGGGAGACTCTTTTTATTCCAGCCAAGGACCATGGCGACCAGAAATCCACAGGCTGCACTTATGGGACTTCTGGTGGCGGTGAAGATGGCAGGAATGGTCATAGCGGTAAGGCAGGCGTATGGCACATAGTAGAGAAAGCTCTTGATAAAAGGTGAGCGGATCTCCTTTTGGAAGAGAACCAGAGGAACCATACGGATCAGGTAAGTGGTAACTGCCATGACAGCAATATAACAGTAGGTCTTCATGAATCAGCCTCCTTAGTATCAGGGACAGGCCAGAAAAAGGCTCCCACCCCTGCAGCAATCAACGTACAAAGAATAATAGAAAACCCGGCAGAGATTCTGTGGAAGATGGGCAGGTAGGCAAAGGCGATGGACAGGGCGGCTGCCAAAAGGGATACAAAGGCAACGGGCCTTCGGACTCTGGCCACAGGAAGAACAATGGCAATGAACATCCCATAGAGAGCCACCCCAAGAGCCGACTGAACAAAGGGGGGCAGTAGGGAGGTGGCAATGGCTCCTGCAAGTGTGCCGGCAGACCAGCCCAGGATAGGGAAGATTTCAAGGCCTGCCATATAGGCCGGGGTCACCTTCCGGGGCTTGCTGACGGATACGGCAAAGATCTCATCTGTGTTGGCAAAGGCAATAAGAAGACGTTTGCCGGTGGTGGCAGAGTCGGAAAGCCTCTGGGACAGGGAGAGGGACATAAGGCCGTAGCGTAGATTAATGATCAGCTCCGTAAGAAAGATCTCGAAATAGGAAGCCTGGGCGGCCATAAGGGTAAGGCCGGCAAACTGACCGGCACTGGTCACGTTGGTAATGGAGATCAGGGTGGCGATCCAGGGAGAAAATCCGGCCTTGGCAGCCATGATGCCAAAGGTAAAGCTGACGGAAAAGTATCCAATTACGATGGGAAGGGAGTCTTTGGCTCCTTCCATAAAATGTTGTCTTCTGTTTTGATTCTTCATAATAATAGAAGTTTAACACATTTTAAGGCAGATTTGTTACTTTTATGCGTTGGCGCGTCTTATTGCCTTTTTCAAAAAATCTGTATAGAATATTGTCCGTTTCTTATGTTTTTTCGCGTTAGTAGGAGAGAAGCCTTGAGTATAAGTACCATCTCATTTGATGCTGCGGCATTACTAATATCCGTTGCATTGCTTTTTTTCACTTTGTCCGACAAGATCCAGAGGCGGACGGAGCGAAGTATTTTTCTGTTGATGATCCTTAATAATATCGTATCCTGCACCTGTAATCTGGCAGACTATTATCTGTGGCACAGTGCGATCCATAGCGGAGATGCGGTCCATGCCAATTTTGCCAGAACAGTCTGTGATGAGGTATTCTTTACCTCTCAGATTATGCTTGCACCCCTGTATGCCTGGTACCTGGTGTCCCTGACAGGTGCACAGCATGTTATCAAGAAATACTGGCAGGTGCTTCTTATGCTTCCGGTTGCCGTTATGGCAGGTGCGATCCTGACCAATACCTGGCATAAGGGATTTTTCTATCTGGATGAATATGCCTCTTATCACAGAGGCCCACTGATCATCTATGTCTATGTGGAAGTGTTCCTTTATATTATCTTCGGATGTGGATTTTTGATCTGCTATGGGAAGAAGATCCATGTGAGAAAGCAGATCACTCTTTTGTGTTCTATCGTTTTTGCCGGCGTGGCATCCTGGATCCAGTACGAGTATTCCTGGATCAAGGTGGAGCTTTTGGGCATTACCATTGCTTATATGGCAGTGTTTTTATTTGTGGAATACGCCCGGAATGAATACGATCCCATCTGCCGATGCTATAACCGTTATGGATTTATCACCGAGGTGAAGAAGATGCTGGCCACCGGCCAGAACTATCGTCTGGTGAGCTTTCGCCTGAACAATATATCCGAGTATGAGAAAGTGATCGAGGTGGAGCAGCTTCAGGAACTGATGGAAGTGATCGTTTCCTTTATCCGAAGCCTTGGTCCCATGAATAAAATCTATACCTGTGACAGGGGACAATTTGTTGTGGTCCTTCATAATGATGATGCCAAGTATGCCGACTGGTTTAAGACCCAGCTGGTGGAGAGGCTTCAGTGGGGATGGAGAGTACAGGATCAGGAACTGGATTTTCAGATCTCTATTTCTAACTTTGTGATCCCGAAGGATTTTTCGGATCTTCGGGATATTATGAATATTGTGACCAGGCGATATGGAAAGAAGGAGCATCAGATCTCCTTTTTCGAAGGGGATGATCTTAAGTTCCTGGCCAGAGAGAGGTATATCGAAAATCTTCTGGAAGAGTCCATCGAGAAGAGGACCTTTGAGGTGTGGTTTCAGCCCATCTATTCTGTAAAAGAGAAGAAGTTCGTAGCGGCGGAAGCCCTTTCGAGACTTAGGGACAGGGACGGTTCTCTGATTTCTCCGGGAGAGTTTATTCCCATTGCGGAGAAGAGTGCTGTCATTAAAAAGCTGGGCCGCTATGTTCTGGAAGAGGCCTGCAGAGCCTTTAAGGAGCATGACCTTTTCGCAAAAGGAATCCGTTATATTGAGATCAACGTGGCGCAAAAGCAGCTGTATGATCTGAATCTCTGTCGGGAATTCAAGGAGATCGTGGAGGATTACGGGCTTCCCATGTCCTGCATCAATCTTGAGATCACAGAGACCGTGGCAGAGGATGAGAGTAAGAGGGTAAGAACCGTTCTGGCGGGATTAAAGGAGATCGGTTTTTCCTTCTCACTGGATGATTTTGGAACCGGATATTCTAATATGTCCCGTCTTTTTAACCGGGAATTCTACAATATCAAGCTGGATCGAAGCCTTCTGGTCAAGGCAGAGAAAAATGAATCTGCCAGTCGGTTTTTGGAGGCCCTTCCGG
>CADCQT010000123.1 GCA_902803645.1 uncultured Lachnospiraceae bacterium
ATATTACCAATAGAGATAGTGGAGGTATGCTATGTCACGAAGAGAAGCCGCTATGGCAAATTTTAAAAATGGATATAATTGTTCCCAATCGATCCTGCTGGCTTTTGCAGATATGATCCCGGTGGATCGGGAAATTTTATCCCGGATGGCCTCATCCTTTGGCGGGGGAATGGGAAGGTTGCGGGAGGTCTGCGGCAGTGTCAGCGGAATGTTTATGGTAGCCGGATTTTTGTATGGTTATGCAGGACCGGAGACGGGGCAGGTTAAGGCGGATCACTATGCCAGGATCCAGGAGCTGGCCCGCCGTTTCGAGGAAAAGCATGGAACCATCGTCTGCAGAGAGATGCTGGGCCTTACGGTGCGCCATGATGTTCCGACACCGGAAGCGCGCACGCAGGAATATTATAAAAAGCGTCCCTGCGGGGAGATCATAGGGGATGCGGCAGAGATCTTAGAGCAGTATATTCAGGAGAATCCCATAGGGTAGAAGGGACTGACGGGGAGAAGTATAAGAGAGCAGAAGGAGAGTTGAGAGATAGAGAAGGGGGAGGCTATGTCCAAGGCAATTGAGATCGCACATCTATGTAAAAATTATGGCAGGCATCGGGGTATCATCGACGTATCTTTTGAAGTGGAAAAGGGAGATATCTTTGGATTTATCGGCCCCAATGGTGCAGGGAAATCTACCACCATCCGCTCTATGCTGGGGTTTCTTCGGATCGACAGTGGAAGCATCCGGATTCTGGGAATGGACAGCGAGAGGGAACAGGAGGAGATCCTGAAAAGGGTAGGATATATGCCGTCGGAGGCCTGGTTTTATCCTTCCATGCGGGTGAGGGATGTGATCCGTTACGCGGCAGATGTACGGGGAATGGACTGCAGGGAAGAGGCAGAGCGGATCTGTTCCATACTGAAGGTGGATACCACGAAGCGGATCCGGGAACTATCCCTTGGAAATCGTAAGAAGGTCAGTATCGTCTGTGCTATGCAGCACAGGCCAAAGCTTTTTATTTTTGATGAGCCCACCAGTGGCCTGGATCCATTGATTCAGAAGCGGTTTTTCGACCTGATCGATGGGTATGTGGCAGCAGGCGCCACCTGTCTTTTGTCTACCCATGTTCTGTCAGAAGTGAACCGATACTGCAGACATGCAGCCATTATGCGGGAGGGGCGGCTGACCATGCTGGATTCTCCGGATATCGATGACGAGGCTTTTTTAAAATTCTACGAGGAAGAGGAGGTGTTGTCATGATAAGGATCTTTGCAACAGAACTGAAATTAAACCTTAAAAGTCTTCTGATCTGGAGTCTGGCGGTGGGAGGAGTTGGCCTGGCCTGTATTCTTTTGTATCAGACCATGGCAGAGGATATGAAAGAGATGGCCGGTGCCTTCTCTGATATGGGAGCTTTTTCCGATGCCTTTGGTATGAGTACCATGAGCATTGCGACCCTACCGGGATATTTTGCTACAGAGGTAGGAACCTGTCATGGACTGGGGAGCGGCATGTTTGCGGCGATCCTGGCAATTGGTATTCTCTCGAAGGAGGAAGAGGGGCATACAGGAGAGTTTTTGTATTCCCTGCCCGTATCCAGGCAGAAGATCGTGGCCGCAAAGGGAGGCTGCGTTCTGGTCAGTCTGATGATGTTTACCATAATCTGTGCCCTTATGTACAGGGCCGGTTGTGTTCTGGTAGGGGAAGAACTACCGGTAAAGGAATTTTGTACTTTCATGGGACGAGAGTTTATTATGAATCTTGAGATTGCCGCAGTTTGCTTTTTTGTCTCTTCTGTCAGCAGGAAGAACCGTATGGGACTTGGAATCGGTATTGCCATGTTTACTTATGTGTACGATCTGATCGGTCGGGTGGTACCCTCCGCCGGGGATTATCTTTTCATCGGCCCTTATTCCTATGCCAATGCACCGGAGATCTTCGCCGGGAAGGCAGCGAAGGGGGAGGCGCTTGTGGTGGCAGTGGCGGTGACTCTGGTGGCAGCAGTGGCATCCTTTATCTGTCATGGTAGAAGGGATCTGGCCGGTTAGGGCGGAATATGGTTGACAATTTAACACTTTAATGCTTTAATATGCATTGTTTAGAGCCGTCTAAGGACGGCTTTTTAAATACTCTGTGGTTAGATAAGACTAACGGTTGTTAGTGTTATAGCTTTGCGAAGGAATCCGTTTGATGAGGAGAGGGAAATGAAAGTACTCAAGGTGAATCCGGTCGTTTTGATTTTGATCAATATGCTTGTGCCCACCATGTATATTTTCCGGCACGGAACATATCTACAGACATTTTTTATGGTGTTTTGCTCTGTTTTGTTGCTTGTCACAGGAAATGTTAAAAAGCTTGTGGCATTTCTTGTCCTCTACGGAGCAATTTACGGAATCTGTTTTGCTGGAATCTATATTGGACTGTTACGTTTTCTGGTGGGCTTTTTTGTGATTGTGATCCAGTTCGTTCCCTGTTTTATGATCGCATCCATTATCATATCCCAGTATTCTTCAACCCAGTTACTGTCGGCTCTGGAAGCCATCCATCTGCCCAGGACATTAGTGATTGCCACCACCATTACATTGAAGTTTTTCCCTACCTTTCGAAGGGAGTTTTCTTATATTCGTGAGTCCATGCGACTTCGGGGGATCGCCTTTAGCCTCCGACGGCCGGTGGAAAGCTTCCGGTATTTTATCGCACCTCAGCTCTTTCGCTGTGCGGCACTGGCAGAAGAGGTCACGGCAGCAGGCCTGGTGAAGGGAATCGATGTACCGGTTAAAAGAACCTCCTATTTTGAAGAGAAATTCCGGTTTACCGATGGGCTGGTTCTTTTTGTATTTGCGGTGGGGATTGCAGGAGGATTTGTATGGAATGCATCATGAGAGCGGATCACCTTTCTTTTACCTATGAGGATTCGAAGGAGGGGATCCGGGATATTGATTTTAAGATCGACGAGGGAGAGGTGGTGCTGCTGACGGGAGACAGTGGCTGCGGCAAATCCACCCTTCTGAAATGCCTGAACGGGTTGATTCCGGCTGTGACAGAAGGGGAAGTACGGGGCAGCCTCTACATGGAGGGGAGCGATTACCGGGACCTGAAAATGTTCGATTTGAACCGGGAGATCGGGTCTGTTTTCCAGAACCCCAGGACCCAGTTTTTTACAGATCAAACCACGTCGGAGCTTGTCTTCCCCATGGAAAATTATGGCTTCTCCAAGAAGGAGATGGATGGCCGGGTGGAGAAGTTAAAGAAGGCCTTCCATTTGGATCATATCTTAAATCGCAGGATTTATACCCTTTCCAGCGGGGAGCGGCAGATGCTGGCCTTGGCCTGTGCCAGGACATTAGGACAGAAGGTCCTTCTGTTTGATGAACCCTCTGCCAATCTGGACTACGGCAATGCCATGGGACTTGGTAGACTTATTGCAAAGATGAAAAAGAAGGGGATCACGGTGATCGTGGCAGATCACAGATTCTATTATCTGGATGGGATCATCGACAAGGCGCTTTTTATGAAGGATGGAAAGCTGGAGGTCTTTCACAGCGAAGAGGAGTTTAAGAACAGCGGATACAATACCAGAAGCTTTGATATCTTCTCCATCGAGAAGGAGTTTCGTCAGAAGAAGAACTTTGGTCCCTGTCTTGCCGCTCTTGAGCAGGTAAGCTATAAGGACATCCTCCGGGATGTTTCGCTGAAGCTGCACAAGGGTGAGGTCACGGTTTTGGTGGGTAGCAACGGGGCCGGTAAGACCACCATGGCAAAGCTGCTGTGCCAGAGTATAAAGCCCGACAAGGGTAGTGTTTCCATGACAGATTTGCCCTTTTTTATCATGCAGGATCCGGATTATCAGCTCTTTGGCACATCTGTCGCCAATGAGCTGGCGCTTGTAAAAAATGATAAGGAAGCCATCCGAAAATGTCTTGAATACTTAAATCTCTATGAGTACCGCCATGCCCACCCGTTCGCCTTAAGTGGTGGACAGAAGCAGAGGCTGCAGATCGGAATGGCGCTTCTATGCGATAAGGATGTTATGATTTTTGATGAACCTACCAGTGGCCTGGATGTATCTTCCATGGAACGGATCTCCGGGGAGGTGTGTCGACTGGGAGAGGAGGCGGCGATCCTTGTGATCTCCCATGATTATGAGTTCATACGGAATGTGGCGGATCGGATCGTATATCTTAAGGACGGGTGTATCAGGGAGAATTTCCTGTTAAACCGGGATACAGTAACAAAATTAAATGAGATCTTCCGGGATATGGAAGAGGGAGGGAAGAATGAAGAAATTGAAAATTAAGGATGTTGTTTTGGTGGCTCTATTGACGGCACTGTATATGGTGTTTTACATGGTGGGGGCAATGGGATCCATGCTCTTTGGTGCCTTTGGACATGCCATCAGCCCCGGTATATGCGCTTTTTTAGGTGGCAGTGTTATCCTGTTTATGTCCCGTAAAGTCGGCAGATTCGGGCAGTACACCATTATGGTGGCAATTGTTATGCTCCTGTGCGCCCTGATGGGAGGAGGATATCTGCCATGGCTGATCACTTCTATGGTATCGGCTGTCCTTGCAGACCTGATCGCTTCAGGAAGCAACCGTACACCGGTGTGGCGGGTGGCCGTTGCATCCGGCATTATGCATGTGGGTCAGGCCTGGGGAGCCATCATTCCCAGTTGGTTCTTCCTGGAGCAGTATAAGAAGGATTGGATCGCCAGGGGACAAAGTCCCAAGGAAATGGATTCCATGGTAAAGGCGACCCAGGGCATTATGGGTGGCCTGGCATCTGTGGTGGTATTTTTGCTGGCATTTGCCGGTGTTTGGCTGGGATATTATATCCTGAGAAAACATCTGGAGAAGACCATAGGATCGGATGTGAAGGAAGGCCAGGGAAAGGCTGCATAAGAGCTGAATAGGGAGAAGATAAGAGATCATCGGTTGGAAGGAACCGGTGGTCTTTTTTTGATGTTATTGGAAAAGTCCTTGCCTTTCATTAGACGCTGTGTATAATTGTTAGTGGAGACTAATTGAAACGGTGTTTCAATAATAACAAAAAGGAGGAAGTATGAAAAAGAACAAGAATATGGGCTTTTTAATAAAGTCCATGGGACCCTTTCGTATCACGCTGGTGCTTTCGGTGATCGTGGCAGCCATGTCGGCGGTGATGAGCATCTATGCCTACACCTATGTGTATAAGATCATGGAAGAGATCGCAACGCATATAGGGCAGAATGGGGGGATCCATACGGATTACATATCGGCCTGCGGGAAGAATATGGTGTCTGCCATCTGCGGTGCCTTTGGCCTCTATGGATTTTCTCTGTTGTTTTCCCATATTACAGCCTTTCACACAGCGGCAAGGCTTCGGTATCTTCTGATCCGCCATATCGGGAAATTAGAGGGGGGATATCATGACACCCACCCCAGTGGAAGTTTAAGGAAGATTATAGAAAAGAACACGGATTTGACGGAGACACTGATCGCCCATCAGATCCCCAATACAGCTGTATCTGTTGTATTGCCCATTGCCTTTATTCTCTTTATGTTCCGCTACAATGTGTTCTTATCTGTTGCATGTATTATTCCGGTGGTGATCGGATTTGTGCTGTTACTTGTCATTATGATGGGCAGCGGAAGTGATTTTGTCCGGAAATATCAGCAGGCCAATAAGGATATGGCAAATGCGGCAGTGGAATATGTGAGGGGAATTCCGGTGATGAAGATGTTCGGACAGACAGCGGATTCCTTTTCCCGATATCAGAAGTCGGTGAAGGGCTTCTGTGATTATGTCTACCGATTTGCCATTTCCATGATCACAGCAGACAGTGCCTATAACACGGCGATCAATTCTGTATTCTATGCCTTAATCCCGGCGGCGATGATAGCAGCAGATACGGGAGGGGTGACGGTAAAGCTCATCAGTTCCTTTGTATTTTTTGCGTCCATCATTCCTCTGGAGGTGACCATTTTAAAGCGGATCATGAGCAATTCCTCCGAGACCATTATTGTGGATGAGGCAATGGGAACCCTGAGGGAGATTCTGGGAGAAAAGCCCATGGAATATAAGGGAGATGAGGTGCCAACCTCCTACGACATCACTTTCGAGAATGTATCCTTCCGGTATGGAGAGGATCTGCCCTATGCTCTTAAGAATATCAACCTGACCATGAAGGAAAAAGAGACCACGGCTCTGGTGGGTATGTCCGGTGGTGGTAAGAGTACCATTGCCTCTCTGTCTGCAAGACTTCGGGATGTAACAAAGGGAAGGATCAGGATCGGCGGTGTGGATATCCGGCAGATCTCTGAGGAAAAGTTAAATGAGATCATAAGTATTGTGTTCCAGGAGAATACCCTTTTGAAGATGACCATTGCACAGAATGTGGCCCTTTATAAAAAGGACGCCACCAGGGAGGAGATTCTGCGGGCCTTAAAGCTTGCCCGGTGTGAGGATATCCTGGCGAAACTTCCGGAGGGCATCGATACCATGTACGGATCAAAGGGCGTCTATCTCTCCGGCGGAGAGGTGCAGCGGATCGCCATTGCAAGAGCCATCCTGAAGGATTCCCCGGTGATCATCTTAGACGAGGCAACGGCTTTTGCCGATGCGGAGAATGAGTATCTGATCCGTAAGTCCTTTGAAGAGCTTTTGAAGGATAAGACGGTGATTATGATCGCCCATCGAATGTCCACGGTGCGGGATGCGGATCATATTTTCGTTGTAGATAACGGAGCAATATATGAGGACGGAAGTCATGAGGCACTTATGGAAAAGAAGGGCAAATACGCTGACATGGTGAAGGAGTACAGCAAAGCCGTCAGCTGGAAGATCGGCAATAAGGAGGAGGCAGTATGTTAAAGAGAATGTTTCATTTGACAGATGCAGGACAGAAGGCAGTATACAGATCTGCCATCTGGCTTGCTGCATTTCAGGTGCTTGCCATGGTGCCCATGCTTTTGATCATGCACCTTTTCACTTCGATGTATGCCAGACTGCAGGGAGAGCGGGCGGAGGGCTTCTCCCTTGCCGGATATGTGATCCTGGGAACCCTTCTGGTGATCGCTATGTATTTGACCTACCGGAAAATGTATAAGGTCAAGTATCTAAGCTCAGCCGATGAGAGTCAGCATATGCGAATGACCGTGATGGATAAGCTGAGAAGACTTCCCCAGAGTTATCTCTCCCGGCACGATCTCAGTGACCTGACCTCCACGGTGATGGATGATATCGGATCCATGGAAGGGCTTTTGACCAATCAGATTACGGAGATGATAAGTGGAGTCATTTCGGCGGCAGTGACCATCCTGGTACTTTTTTTCTTCAATGTAAAATTAACTTTAGCTCTTTGTGCTGTTATTCCCGTGGCAGCATTCTCCATGGCCTTGAGTGAGGCAGTATCCGGCAAGACAAACCGCAAGAACAGAAAGGCCAAGTTGGAGATCTCGGACAAGATCCAGGAATATTTAGAGAACATCAAGGTCTTAAAGGCTTCCGGTTCCATTGAGGAGTATCAGAAGGGCATTCGCAGAAAAATGAGACGGCTGATCCCGGGACTTGTCCTCTTTGAGTTCCTGGCAGGTATGTGCGTCGCCATTGCATACAATGTGCTGAGGGCAGGAATCGGAATCGTAGCGGTCTATGGTATCCATCTATTGGTAGAGGGAGAGATTTCAGTTGCGGTATTTGTAGGATTTCTTCTGATGTCTGTTTGGATCTATGAGCCCCTCTCCTACACCTGTGAGCATCTGGGAGCTATCATAGCGGCCAAGGTTGCCTCCCATAGGATCCGTGATATCCTGGAGGGAAAGGAACAGAGCGGAAAAGATAGCATAAAATTTAAAAATTATGATATTATATTTGATGATGTAAGTTTTGGCTACGATAGGGATAAGAAGGTGCTGGACGGGGTGTCCTTTACTGCGAAGAAGGGAGAGTACACAGCCCTTGTGGGTGCTTCCGGATGTGGGAAAAGTACCATCTGCCGTCTGGCGGCAAGACTCTGGGATAAGGAGGCAGGCAGTATCTACCTTGGAGATCAGGAGATCACGGATGTGGATCCGGAGAAGCTTTTTCACCTCTATTCCATTGTTTTCCAGAATGTGACGCTTTTTAATGACACCATCTATAACAACATCCTGATCGGGAATAAAAATGCTACCCGTGAGGAGGTGTTAAAGGCGGCGGAGAATGCCCAGTGCATGTCCTTTATCAATAAACTTCCGGACGGAATCGATACGGTGATCGGAGAAAACGGCCATACCCTTTCGGGAGGAGAGAGACAGAGGTTGTCCATTGCAAGAGCCTTCCTGAAGGATGCGCCGATTGTACTTCTGGATGAAAGTACAGCCTCCATCGATCCGGAGACCGAGACGAAGATCCAGGAAGCGATAGAACGGCTGACCCGGGGCAGAACCGTCCTGATGATCGCCCACAGACTTCGGTCCATTGTGGGATGTGACCGGATCATTGTGTTAGATCAGGGTAAGGTGGTTGGAAATGGAACCCACCGGGAACTGATGGAGAATTGCCCTGTCTACCATAAGCTATATACCATGCAGTGTGAGAGCGAGAGTGCGTAGGATAGCGATCCCGGTTAGAGGAAGACCGGATGTTGCCTGGGCAACATATAACAGAAGGGAAGAACCATGCCGAAGAGAATATCCGGTGTATCCAAGAGGCTACTTAAGGCTGCCAGAGAAGAGTTTTTGCAGAAGGGGTATGAGAATGCCTCCCTGCGGACCATTGCGGCCAAGGCCCAGACAAGTCCAAGGGCGATCTATACCAGATTTGCCAATAAGGAGGATCTCTTTCATGGAGTGGTCTTTCCTGTGTACGAGGATTTTATTCATCTCTACGAAGAGGAGCGGGCGGCCTACTGGGAGCGGGGGCAAAACAAGGATTTCAGTGTAGACCCGGAGACCATCTATATTCGCTACATCGAGTATGCCTACCGGTACCGGGAGGATTTTGTGTTGCTTCTTACCTGCTCCGGCGGGACCCGGTATGAGAATTTTACCCGGCAGATCGCCCAGCGGGAGATACAGGGAGTGTATGAGCATATCCCCCAGCTTTTTGATGCGGATCAGGGGGAGGCTATGAGGCTTTTTGTCGAGAAGATTACCTACGCCTTCTACGAGAACCTGTTCTCGCCGGTGACGGAGGGCATGGATCTTGCTAC
>CADCQT010000124.1 GCA_902803645.1 uncultured Lachnospiraceae bacterium
CCAGTATACCTTGTATCCATTGTACTCCGGTGGATTATGGCTGGCTGTAATATTGATTCCGGCAATGGCATGTAACTTTCTTACTGCGTAGGAAAGTACCGGTGTCGGACGAAGTGACTCAAAAACATAAGCCTTGATTCCGTTGGCTGCCAGGCAAAGAGCCGCAACATCTGCAAACTCCGGTGACATATGCCGGGAATCATAAGAGATTGCTACCCCTCTGTCTGCACCATTTACTTTGTTAATATAATTGGCAAGTCCCTGTGTCGCACGACGAACCGTATATTCATTCATGCGGTTGGTTCCTGCTCCAATGACACCGCGCAGTCCGGCTGTGCCAAACTCAAGATCCATATAGAAACGATCTTCAATTTCCTTTTCATCCCCCTGGATCTTCTCAAGCTCGTCCTTGGTCGCCTTATCAAAATAATCACTTGCTAACCACTGCTGGTATGTGTCCTTGTATCCCATTCTAAATCTCCTCCTTTTACATATTACTCATGCAGGTCTCTGGGTCTGTTAAACGTTGAAACCAATCCCATTATAGCGAATTGCATCTACCACGTCATCCGCATTAACGAAAAAAGCCAAATATTTTCATAATTAATCAGATTTGAATAGATTCGCGATCCCCTTGGACAAAGTTGTCAGATAGTCCTCCTGTGCTTTTTCCCTGTCCTCCTTGCTGATTCCCCCGGAAGAGCTGCTACCCTCTTTGGACTCCGACGAATCTGTGGAACTGTCAGAGTCCGTGGCGGTATTGTCCTTCTGTGAATTGGTGGTCATGGTATCCTGGGTGGATTTTGTCTTTTTATCCTTCTCCTTCTCAATGTTAAGCGAAATGGTAGCAGCGGCGGAGTTCACATAGAGGGTCCTCTCCCAGACATCATATCCCGGGGCTTCCACCCGTAGTTTGTGGGCTCCATAGGTTACCGATAGTCCCTTTGTAGCCTTCACCCTCTTGCCGTCCAGGTAGATCTTGGCGCCCTTTACGCTGATCTCAAAGCCAAGCCTGCAGGTCTTCGGCCCTTCTCCCTTCAGCTGGTTCAAATCCAGAATGGTGGTCTTATCCCGCTTGACCTTCACTTTTTTGGTACCACCGTATCCCTTCGCCGCCACAGTGACAGGATAGGTTCCTTCCGGCACTTCCAGCGTGGTCTCTCCATCGATCCGGGTGATCACTTCATCTCCGATCTCGATCAGTGTTCCCTCAAAAATATCCGTATTCACCAGCTCAATATATCCATGACCGGTGGTCACCGCAACCGCCAGAACCCGGTTATTGATCCCCACTACCCGAAGGATATCATCTCCGGACAGGTCCTTGGGATCAATGGGTACATCCTTGGAATAGAAGGGGGTCATGGCATCCAGCTGGTATTTTTCTCCACCGATCACCATAAGGGAATGGGCCTCATCGATGGTGTAGTTCTTCAGATCATCCCATTCCCAGACGGATCCGGATTTTTCCACCGTTGTCAGTACTCCACTGCCTGTCCGCTCCCCCAGGCGCACCACCATCCCCGGCTGAAAATCCGCCGAGGGAGCAACGTTACCATACTTATCCAAAAATTCCGTAGTAAGGGAATAAGGGTAGCGGAACTCCTGTCTGCTATAGATATTCATCACCGTCAAGTGCTCTCTTTTTGTATTGTTCTCCTCGATGATATAGAGAGCCTCCATACTCTCCTGGGCATCTCCGGAGACCTGCCCCACCGGCTTTCCCGGCGTCCGAAAGGAGACATTCCCCTTTTTGGTATCTCCGCAGCCTGTCATCACCCCAAGAGTAAGCAGAAGACTCACGCACAGAAGGGCCATCTTCCGTGACAGCTCCATCAGTTTCTCCCTGGTGTTATATTCCGGATGATCGATCACCGCATCCAAAAGAGATGCAAGCATCCTGCCAAGGGCCGGACCCTTCGCCAGATTCTCTGCCATAAGATCCTTTCCCCCAACTGCCAGATGCTTAAGATCCGTGCAGTCTCCATTTTCTATGATCAGGTTGCGGAGGGCTGCAAACTCCTCCACCGCCGCCAGCTTCTCCTGCTGCTTATAGTCACTCTGGGCCAGAACATCTGCCCTCCGAAGTTCTAAAAGTTCCGGGAAGACGTCCCCCATCTCCGCCATGCAGCGACGGACATTCCGTTCTGACAGAACCGGCCTCTGGTCATGGTAGCGAACCAAAGCACACACCTTTTTGATGGTCTGATTGTCCATCTTCAGACGTCGAAGAACTGTCTCCGCGATCTGGTCGCTTTTCTCCGGATGCCCCACAAAATGATCACTGCCCTTAGGATCAGTCTTCTTCATAGCCGGTTTGCCGCTATCATGCAAAAGGGCCGCATACCGCAATACCTTATCCCCAGGCACATGCTCCATCACCACGATACTGTGCTCTCCCACAGAATACATATGATGTGGGGTGTTCTGTTCACACGCCATCATGGCATCCCATTCCGGGAAAAATACCCGGCTAAGTCCCGTCTCATACAGATCCCGCATTTTCTCAGGATGATCGGATGTCAGCAATTTACTAAGTTCCACCTGAATCCTCTCAGCGGAGACCTTCTGAAGTTCCGGAGCATGATCACAGATGGCCTGACGGGTCTTTTCTTCTATTATGAAATTCAGCTTTGCTGCAAAGCGCACAGCCCGCATCATTCGAAGAGCATCTTCCGCAAAACGTTCCTCCGCCTTTCCCACACAGCGGACAATCCCCGCTTGTAGATCCTCCTGTCCTCCGAAGAGGTCCACCAGACCATGCTGTGGATTGTAGGCCATGGCATTGATGGTAAAATCTCTCCTCTTCAGATCCTCCTCCAAGCTTGCGGTAAAGGTCACATCCTTCGGATGTCGTCCGTCCTCGTATTCTCCATCAATGCGGTAGGTGGTCACCTCATAACTTTCCCCATCCATGCGGACCGTCACCGTTCCGTGAGCAATTCCGGTATCGATGGTTTTACGAAAGATTCCCTTGACCTCCTCCGGTTTTGCCGATGTGGTGATATCCCAGTCATCCGGGGCGGCCCCAAGGAGGGCATCCCTTACACATCCTCCTACCACATAGGCTTCAAACCCTGCCTGATTCAGTTGTTGCAAAACCTTTCCGGCTCCAGCCGGTATCTTCATTTCCATGGTGGTTTCCCAAACCTTTCTGTCTTCCTTATACAAAATGCACGGCGAACTTCAACTTAGTGGAATTCTCCGTGCATTCTCTTCCCACAGGATCTCCTGCGGATCTAACTTATATTAGTATGCCTTGCCCCAGTATACAAGCTTCTTAGCCGGCTTACCGCAGCATACACAGACATCACTGATCTTATCCTGTTCAAATGGAATACAGCGGCTGGTAGCAGTTGTATCCTCTTTGATCTTATTCTCACAGGCCTCATCACCGCACCACATACCGCGAACGAATCCCGGCTTGTTCTCGATGATATCCTTAAACTCCTCATAGTTATGCGCATCATAGATATGAGAATTCAGATGTTCCTTCGCACGGGCCAGCATATCTGCCTGCTCCTGATCAAGGATCTCCTTCACCATTGCAGCCACATCCTCCAGCTTGGCAACCGTCTTCTCGCGGTTATCACGGCGAACAAGAACACACTGACCATTCTCAAGATCCTTCGGTCCAATCTCGATACGAAGAGGTACACCGCGCATCTCCTCCTCTGCGAACTTCCAGCCCGGACGCTTATCAGAATCATCCACGGTAACAGAGAAACCAGCCTGCTTTAAGGTGTTCTGGATCTCAAAAGCCTTATCCAGGACGCCATCCTTATGCTGCTGAATCGGAACGATGGTAACCTGTACCGGCGCGATCCGAGGAGGAAGTACCAGTCCGGAATCATCACCGTGTACCATGATCAGAGCACCGATCAGACGTGTGGAAACACCCCAGGATGTCTGATGTACCGGAGTCAACTTATTCTCCTTATCGGTGTACTGAACACCGAAGGCCTTGGCAAATCCGTCTCCGAAGTTATGGGAAGTACCGGACTGAAGTGCCTTACCGTCGTGCATCAGCGCCTCAATGGTGTAGGTGGCAACCGCACCTGCGAACTTCTCCTTATCCGTCTTACGTCCCTTGATCATCGGGATGGCAAGAACATTCTCACAGAAGTCTGCATAGAGATTCAGCATCTGGATGGTTCTCTCCTCAGCCTCCTCTGCTGTTGCATGAACCGTGTGGCCCTCCTGCCATAAGAATTCGGAAGAACGAAGGAATGGACGGGTGGTCTTCTCCCAGCGAACCACGGAGCACCACTGGTTATAAAGCTTCGGAAGATCCCGGTGGGACTGAACAATGTTCTTATACAAATCACAGAACAAAGTCTCGGATGTGGGACGAACGCAAAGTCTCTCCGGCAGCTCATTCAAACCGCCCTGTGTTACCCATGCAACCTCCGGGGCGAATCCCTCTACATGGTCCTTCTCCTTATCCAGAAGAGACTCCGGGATCAGCATGGGCATGTATACATTCTGTACACCTGTTTCCTTGAAACGGGCATCCAATTCCTTCTGAATGTTCTCCCAGATTGCATAGCCATTGGGCTTATAGATCATAAATCCCTTAATGGAGGAGTACTCCATCAGCTCTGCTTTTCTGACTACATCGGTATACCACTGTGCGAAATCCACATCGCGGGAGGTGATCTCCTCCACCAGTTTCTTCTCTGCCATTTTCTGCTCCTTAATTAAACTATATAATATCTGCAGTTTCTGCGTAAAATTCAGCAAACCTTATCATAAGAAATCTGCACACTTCTGTCAATTCCCTTCTTATAAAAAAGCCTGCGCCCTCTTACAGGAAATCAACGAAATCCTCTCCCTTCGGGTTGATCTTAAAGGTCAACGGTTCCTTAGACACAGGATGCTGCAGGTTCAGTTCCACCGCAGCCAGAGCCAGAGCCCTTCCTGTGGAAGGTCCACCATACTTTACATCCCCAAGGATGGGAGCTGTCCGGGCTGCAAACTGGCAACGAATCTGATGGAATCTTCCTGTATCCAGGGTCACCTCCATAAGAGCCGCTCCATCCAGCCTCTGCAACCTTCTGTAATGAAGCACCGCCTTCTTGGCCCGGGGGTGATCCTCGTCCACCACCTTCGCTCTGTTCCGGGTAGAATCCTTCATCAGATAATCTGTCATGGAACCTTCCTTCGGCATGGCTTCCCTTGTGACGATCACATGATACTTTTTCCAGAGACGCTTCTCCCTCATCTGAACCGTTAACTGATTCGTTACATTGCTTGTCTTACCAAAGACAAGTACCCCTTCTACCGGCTGATCCAGTCGACTGACCACTCCCACATAGGGGTCCTCCCCCTCTTTCTTCCGATAGTTGGCAAGTTCGGAAACCAGATCCTTTTCCGCAACTTTCGATGTCTCTACTGCCAATCCTGCCGGCTTATACACCACCATAATTGCAGCATCTTCGTAAATCATATCCCAGGTGTTCATACTCCTCCAATCTATCCCCCGCTGCAGTTCCCCAGGGCGCCCCATGCGCCATTTTTGCAACCTATATCTTCATACGATACCCAACGCCCCATACCGTCTCAATGTACTGAGGCCTGTCCTTGTTTATCTCAATCTTCTCACGGATCTTCTTGATATGGACGGTGACAGTGGCAATATCCCCCACAGAATCCATATCCCAGATCTTCTGGAACAGCTGCTCCTTGGAAAAGACCTGGTTTGGATTTTCCGCCATAAAGCTCAGCAGTTCATATTCCCTTGTGGTAAGATTCTTTTCTTCTCCATCCACCCATACCTGATGACTGGTCTTGTCGATCTTCAGTCCACGGATCCGAATGATATCATCATCCGCTGTTGCGTTAGCAACATTGACCAGCCTTTCATACCGGGCAAGGTGAGCCTTCACCCTGGCCACCAGTTCACTTGGCGAGAAGGGTTTGGTAATATAATCATCCGCTCCCAGACCAAGTCCCTTTACCTTATCGATGTCTTCCTTCCTGGCAGAGACCATCAGGATGGGGGCATCCTTCTCTGTCCGAATCTGCCGGCAGATCTCAAACCCATCGATGCCCGGAAGCATCACATCCAGTATATAGAGGTCATACTCCTCGTCCATAGCCTTTCGGAGTCCTTCATTTCCGTCGGCGCACACATCCACCACATAATCGGAAAGCTCCAGATAGTCTTTTTCCAGTTCTGCAATTGCCTCTTCATCTTCTACGATCAAGATTCTGCTCATGCCGTTCCTCCCGTCTTCACAGGCTCCGTATGTTTTCTCAACACAAAATAGAACACACTGCCTTCTCCCAGTTTACTTGTGGCCCAAATCTGTCCCCCGTGATCGGAAATAATCTTCTTCACAATGGAAAGACCGATCCCGCTGCCCTTGACCTTTGTATTACGGGACTTATCCCCGCGGTAGAGTCTGTCAAAAATATGGGGCAGGTCTTCCTTACTGATGCCCTGACCGTTATCCTCGATCTCCACCTGAACATAGTCCCCTGCATCCCGAAGACGAATGGAGATGGACAGATTCCCCTCCGGCTTTTTATACTTCACAGCATTCCCTATGATGTTATGAACCACCCGGGTCAGCTGTTCCGGATCTGCGATAATGGCGCATCCCTTTGCCAGCTCATTGTAATAGGAAAGTCCAATGTCCTGACTGGCAAGATCCATTCCCACTTCCTCATTACAGTTCTGAAAAAACTCTCCCACATCCAGAGGAACGAAATTATAGGGGATCCGGTCCGTTTCAATCTTGGAATAGATGGACAGCTCATTTAACAGGGCGTTCATCTCCTTTGCCTTACTGTGAATGATCCGGACATACTTCTCCTGCTTCTCCGGTGTGTTGGCGATTCCATCCAGGATCCCCTCGGAATAACCGGTGATGGAAGTCAAAGGTGTCTTCAGATCGTGGGCAATGTTACTGATCAGCTGACGCTGGGCATCCTCTGCCTCGATCTTCTGGATCGCATCGGCAGACAGCCGCTTGCGCATACGCTCCATGGCCCTGGCCAGATCTGTAAGCTCATCGCTTCCCTTCACATCAATAACGTGGTCCAGCTTACCATTCTCGATCTCTTCCGCCGCCTTCTGCATCTTCTTGACCTTTGGCATAATACCTCCATAGAGCCAGGAAATCAGAACCCCTGCTGTAAACAGCAGGATCAAAAGAGCTGACAGAAGATAATCAAAGAGGATCTTCTGTCCCTCCGGCAAAAGCTTATTGGCGGTGGTGAAGACGAAGACACTTCCTCTTACACCGTTGCCATAACCGTAGTTGACCTGTCGGATGGTCACCGGAATATCCCGGATGGTGTCCACCAGGGTCTCATCGTCATTTAACCTCCCAAACTCCGGAAGCTCCGAATAATTCGGATGGATATCATCTCCCGATCCGTCAAAGAGAATCTTAAATCCCTCTCGCTGAATCAAAAAAGAATGCTTTTCCTGTAGACTTTCATTCATCTTACGAATCAAGGACTCCTTCTTGAAATTCCCGGGATTCTTGTCCGCCCACTTCTTTAGTATTTCAATTTCATTACTGGTATTATTCTGTAAAAGAGAAAGTGAATTGGCAAAATAAAGTGCTCTCCTCTGGGAAGCCTCCTGATCCTTCTGCGCCCGGGTAATGCCCCAGAACAAAAGAAAGGCCAGAAGAAAGGGAACACACATAATGATCAGAAAGCTTGTAATCAGACGATGCTTTAACTTCATTGTCCCGCCTTCCTTTCCTTACTTCAGCAAAACAGCCATACAACTTTAGTATAACATGACCTTTATTCCACGAAAAGAGGGGGCGTGGAAATCCACGCCCCCCCTCTCTTGTCAAGACTCGCTCGCGAGTCTTGCGCGCCGGATTCGGGTCTGCTTCAGCAGACAAATTCCTGTCCGAATCCGTGCGCATC
>CADCQT010000125.1 GCA_902803645.1 uncultured Lachnospiraceae bacterium
GACTTTGGCGACTGTAGGACACCGAAAGGCTTTGCCTTGAGGTGGACAACAAAGTTGAAATCGAGTAGGAGTCAGCCTACTCGATTTTTGTAACAGGGCCTGCACACAGATCCTGAAGATAACATTCCCCGCATCTGGGGCGAAGGGAACTGCACTGGGCTCTTCCAAGAGCAATAAACTGATGATTCACCAGGATCCAGTGTTCCCTCGGAATCACTTCCATCAGTTCATACTCCACCTTCACCGGATCCTTCTGACTGGTAAGCTGAAGTCTTCTGGCGATCCGTCCCACATGGGTATCCACCACGATACTGGGGTCATGAAAGATATTCCCCCGAATCACATTGGCCGTCTTCCTTCCCACTCCCGGAAGTGAGGTCAGATCCTTAATATCCCGCGGAACCTCTCCGTCATAATCCGAAAGCAGCCTTCTGGCACAGGCGATCAGATTCTTCGCCTTATTATGATAAAACCCGGTGGAGCGAACAGCCTCCTCCATCTCATGAAGATCAGCATTGGCAAAGGACATCACATCCGGATATTTAACAAAAAGCTCCTTTGTCACCTGATTCACCCTGGCATCCGTACACTGGGCAGACAAAATGGTGGCAAAGAGAAGCTGCCATGGAGTCTCATGATCCAGATAACAGGGAATTTGTGTTCCATAGGTGGCATCCATACGATCCAGGATTTCCTGCACCCTTCCCGGGTCCGTTTTAAGGCCAGATTCCATACCAGATCTCCCTTCCTGTTACAGCTTTATCCTACAGGGTTAAACATTCCCAGCACATCACGCAGGAACAAAAGTCCTCCTGCAATAAAGAGCATAATACCACCGATTACATACAGCCGGCTCTTGGATCCGTATCCGAAATGATAACCGGTATAGACACCTCCGATGACCACCCCCACGGTAGTGATAACGATCACAAGAAGCATATAGATCTCATTGGATCCCACCAGTCCACAGGCAGCTCCTGTAAACAGAGTATAAATACTGCTGGTGGCTATGATACGGATATATTTCCTGATCTGAATATCTCTTCGCTTCTCATCAAAGTTTCCCTGCCGGATCGCCTTGGTCATCAGACGGATTCCCAGAAGTCCAAAGATAATAACTGCAAGAACTGATCCGATCTTCGGTCCGTTTTTTAGATAGTGAAGATGCAAAAGTTCGTAGGAAAAGAAATATCCGCCAAAGAAAAACACACACTGCCAAATGGTCACAACACCACAGGCAATTCCAAGGGCCTTTTTCTTCACCTGAGGGATCATCGCTCCCTCAATTTCCATTGCTGCATATACATCCAGACTGATCCCGATAAGGATCAGTAAATTTTCAAGCCAGTTCATATTGTTCCTCCGCAGAACTGTGGGACAGCCCACCTGTAATAGATATTACCAAAAGTATACACGCATACCGCCACGGTTGAATATATGCAAAGCCAGAGAGCTGTTGCATTCCATTATACATTCATCGGAATTTGTCACGTTCAGCGATAAAGATTTGCAATAATGTCTCCCAGAGAGTGGTTTGCAACATAAATGATGATATCTACAAGCTCATTCAGGGGGACCTGCATATCGTCCTTGACCCATTCAATGATGGCATAACTTAAGGACTCTGCAAAATAATCCGCCACTCTCTCCGGCGTCAGCCATTTCTTGGGCAGGAGTTGCTCGGCCTTACTCTTATTCAGCCGTTCCATGGCCTCCCGGGTGATGGCAGACTTAATGGTCACAGCAAAAGAATTCTGCCCCTCCAGCTTCACCGCATGGGTATAGAACTCCTTCGCCCGCAGCATACTTGTAAGAGAAAGCATCAGAGCCTCCTTCAACATACCGTTATCTAAAAGGGGCTCCATTGGCGTGATGAGTTCTGTCCGAACGATCCACTCCAAAAGCTCGTATTTATCCTGAAAATGATTATAGAACGTAGGCCTTATTACCCCGGCCTTATCTGTGATCTCACGAATGGTGATCTTCTCTATGGGTCTTACGCAAGCTAGTTCCTTAAAGCTTTCTGCCAGTAAAATATCGATCGCATTATTCCCCTGATTGGTCATAAATCCTCTACTTCTGTCACATCAACAGCTTTGTTATCGTAATATTCCATGTTGATCTATCGTCTGTCAAATTCAAATGCTCTTCGCTATCCAGCAGTTTGATGGTAGGTCGCATAATGGTTCCCTTGTGATTTTGCACCACAACACCATGTCGTCCGTCGGAAAGCTGCACCTCGCATCCCACAGGATACACGCAGAAATCCTCAATCATCAGTCCAACTACCTCCGGATCAAACTCCATTCCATTACGTCCCATGATGTACTCTAACACATCCGAAGGCAGATAGGGCTCATGATAACTGCGGCGGCCTGTCATAGCGTCATACACATCCGCCACCTTTAGGATCCTGGCCAGCAGGGAAATCTCTCTGGCAGCAAACCTTCTAGGATAACCGTGGCCGTTATACCATTCATGATGCTGGTAGACAGCCTGAAGTACCTCCTCATTAAAATGATAATGGGTCACCAGGAAATCATACCCCAGTCTGGGATGATCCATCATCATTCCACGCTCCTCCGGTGTCAGCTTACGGGGGGCATTGATAATGTCCGGATCCACAAAGACCTTACCCACATCATGAAGAAAACCTGCCGTGGTCAGGTCGATCAGTTCCTCCTCTGACAGATGAAGCTTGGCTCCAAGAATCGCCGAAAGAATGGCCACATTCACGGAATGAAAATAGGTATAACAGTCATAACTTTTGATATTGATCAGATTATACAGCACCTCTTCCCGGGCAAGGACCACTTTAACGATCTGCTGTACCTTCTCCCGAAGGGCAGCCTCCTCACTGTCCATTTCCTCATTCAACGAATAAACAAAAACCCGTCGGATGATCTGAACCGCAGCCTTATAGACCTCCGGCTCAATGATCTCCTGAATCTGAATCTCCTCCGAGAACTCATCATCAATATATACTCCTGGAATTCCAAGAAATGCAATAAATGCAATATTCTCTTCTGTAAGTTGTGTGTGCTTACAAATCAGCATCCGGCCATCTGCATCATACAGCTCCTGGCCTAAGATCATATTCTCCTCTAGCTGGTGTACCGGTATGTATCTCATAGGTAGTTACGGCGTTCTCCTTCTCGCTATTCGTCAAACTCCACGGTGACAAAAAATCCTTTGGGAGTCTCTTTGACGTCTACCACTGTTCCTTCCCTGGAACGTAGTCTTTCTAATGTACTGTAGTTCGCTGACATGGCATAGGCCTTGCCCAAGGTATAATAGTAGGAATTGGGAAGCTTCGATTCTGTCACTGGCAACACATCACCAATCTCCAGAAGACCCGTCCGCTCCATTTTAAATTCCATCTGTCGCATATTCTGCCCCCTTATATGTCCTCTTCATGCGTGATCACAGTATCAATTACTCTCTCTGCCGAGTTGACCTTATGTACCACGAAAAGGGAGGTGAGCCCATCATATAAGAGCATAACACCGATAGCGGCGATACTTAGCTTAACGAACTGACCGGCCACGCACAGGGCGCCAAGCAGCAGGTCAATTCCACCTAAGATCAACGGCCCCCACCACCGGGGCGCATCAGCAGCCTTCGCCGCAAATGCCAGGGTCACATCCTGCACGCCATCCACAATCAATATAATACCAAATACCAGAAAAATAAGATATGTAAATTGGCCCGGATTCGTATAAATAAACAGTCCTAATGCGGCTACAATGGCTGCCACCAGAAGCGCCGGCACCCGCAGTTTCTCATCGGATATCCTTCCGAGAAACATAATGGCTGCCACCAGAACAAGCACTGCCCCGATAATTTTCGCCAGCAGATTGGATATCGAGTCCGGATTCATAATGCAAAAGACTCCCACCACCATCATAAGAACAGCTGTTACTGATATATTCAGTCTTAAGGCTTTTAATTTCTTCATCTGTCAACCTCCCCTGAACTGCCGAATTCCACATATGTGGTAATACGCATTCCCATATTTTATATTGTCTATTCTACACTTTCAAGATTTTTTTATCATGTACGGTAAAAAAATCCTTCCCTGCATCAGGACCAGTGCTCTACAAAGCCCTCCCCCATCGCTTCACTGACATTTCCTACAATAAAGAAGGCCTTTTTATCATGTTCCTTAACGATATCCTTCATCTCAGGGATATCCTTCTTGGTACACACGCACACCAGAACCGTGCGTCCCTGTCCTGAGTATACACCTTTTCCATCCAAACTGGTAACTCCCCTGTCAAGATTCATCATAATGTCCCCTGCGATGGCAGAAGACTCCCTGGAAATGATAAGGGCGATCTTAGCCTTTTTGCCCCGATCCACCACCTTATCAATAAGCTTTCCCATAACATAGACAGAAATAATAGCATAGAGGGTATGCTCTATATTAAAGACAAAGGCACCTAAGACCACAACGCTTCCATCCAGGATCTCGATCAAGGTTCCCACCGGTATATGACGAAAAAAGTGTTGAAGGGAGTTGCCCAGCATATCGGTTCCCCCTGTGGTGGCCTTAGCTAAAAGCAAAAGACCTGTTCCCACACCAAAAAGGATACCGCCATATACGGAAGTCAACAGAAGATTATCCGGGATCAGAGGATAATCCGGGAAGACAGCCAGCTCTGCCGTCATGATCAAAAAGCCCACACCGGTTCGTACGATCCGCTTGAAGCCATCCACCTTCCATGCAAAGAGGAAAACCGGTACATTGAGCATCAGGTTCGAAAGCCAGAGGGGAATGGTCACCGGTCCGTAATTCTGTGTCAAAAACCGAATGATAATGGCAAGACCGGATACACCTCCTGTGATTAGACCTGCAGGATCAAAAATATATTTGACTGCAAAGGACACCATGGTACTCCCCAGAAAAATGATCAGAAGATCCCATAGGTATTTTTTCATTCTCTTTTTTGATAAATACTGTGACATAATCCTCTCCTCGCTTATGTATATTCGTGTATATTGTGTGTTAAACTAACAACCAAAAAACGCCCTGGTTACCCAAAGGCAACCAAGGCATTATCATACACTTTTCTGTATATAATTGCTAGTGGAGATCACATAAAATCTTTTACATTGGATGCATCCACCTTCTTAAAGGGCACCCATACATACTTGCCGTCTTCGGTAGCACCGGAAACAGAAGATACACTCTTACCGGAGGAGAGGGTCTTCACTGTCTTAAGGGCAGCCTTCGCCTGTCCCACAGCATCCTGTTGACAGGTGAACTGCATCTGTCCATCTGCGATTGACTGACACCCATCCGCTGTGGCATCCACGCCGCAGACCGGAATCTGATTCGGATCCACACCGTTATCCTTCATCCAGTCAATAACCCCAAGGGCCATGGCGTCATTGTTGCAGATCACAGCATCGTACTTCGCTCCGACTTTCTTGGCCATATCCATCAGCCGGTATGCCTCTTTCGGGTTCCAGTTCGCATAGTCACTAAAGGTGATATTGACCTTGCAGCCCTGATCCTTTAGGTAATTTTTAGCTGAAGAAGATCTGCTAATGGTGGCGGAGTGTCCCTTCTCACCCTTCATAATGATCAGGTTGATCTCGGAAGGTTTTCCCAGCTTATTGTATACGTATTCTCCCTCGTACTTACCGGCATCCTCCTCCGGTGAGCCCACGTAGATATACTTATCACGCTTAAGCTGATCATCCTCCGGCTGTGCATTGACAAACACCACCGGCATCTTGCCGGCTGCCAGCTCGATCTGATGGGCTGTTGCCGCATCTGCCGCACGGCAGATCACGCCGGAATAACCTTCCTCGGAAGCCTTCTGTATACACTTGATCTGCTCTTCGATGGAGTCTCCAGTATTCTGAAGGTCCACCTCAACGCCCATTTCCTTTGCCTGGGAAGTAAGGGCATCTGCCAAAGCTGCCCGAAAGGTATCCTCTGTATCCGTGTAGGCGATGAGCACCTTCCCTCCGGATGCAGATCCGGACTTTGAGGAGGAACAACCTGTCAGCATTCCAACTGTTAATGCCCCGATACAAAGGGCTGACATTATTTTCTTACATGTATTTCTCATAAGTGCCTCCTCCTTAAATACGGAACCTGGATACATAGGACGCCAGCGACTGGGAAGTATCTGCCAGCTCGTGGGAATTGTCTGCCACATCCTGGCTGCTTCTTGTAATATCGTTGGCATGCTCCACCATATCCTTGGAGGTCTGAAGAATCTCATCTGTGCTGGCTGCCTGCTCCTCCGAGATGGCTGCAACATTGGTTGCAACATCCTCAACCTTCTGAATATTGGAAACCACAGAGGAAAGCTCCTCATTGGATTTCTTGATATTCTCGTAGATCTTATCGAAGTTGGCAACTGCTGTATGAATCAGTTCACTGTTGGCATCAATGCTCTGTGCAGAAGCCTCTGCCTGGGTGACCACGTTGTCGATCAGCCCTCTTACCTGCTGGATCAGCTGATTAATATCGCTGGCAGACTGAGCGGAATTGTTCGCCAGGTTACCGATCTCGGACGCAACCACAGCAAAACCTCTTCCCGCCTCTCCGGCTCTTGCTGCCTCAATAGAGGCATTCAGAGATAGAAGATTGGTCTCATCTGCAATCTCGGAGATCATACCTACGATCTTGGTGATCTCTTCTGATGCAGCTCCCACCTGATTAATAGACTCCACCAACTGGGAATTGGCTGCCTTGATCTCATCCATGGCAGTACCGAGCTTTTGCATATCATCCCGTCCCTGCTGGGTGATCTCAACCGTCTCCTTCATACTCTCGTCGGCACGGTCGGAATTATCCCTTGTATCTGCCACTACCTGAGCGAGGGTGGTAGCATTCTCTGCAATTTCATTAACCGCAATAGCCAGCTGGTCCACCGTATTATTCAGACCTTCCATAGCCTCTGACTGTGACTGGGAGGCAGAATACATGCTCTTTGATACATGATTGGAATTATCCGACTGATCCTTGAGTTTGTCGGATTCCTGGTTAATGCTGGAAAGCATACCTCTCATGCTGGCAACAAACTCCGCCACCTTATTGCTCATGACACCGATCTCATCATTGCTCTTATTCTTGACCTCGATGGTAAAATCGCCGGAAGACATGGCAATGATGTTCTTTGTAATATCATTCAGCGGACGGAAGATCCGTGTCACCATAACAGAGATCAACACAATAAGCAGCAGAACTGCAACCACTCCTACAAGGACCAGAATACGTCCGAGGGCATTCACATCAGACATGATCAGACTCTGTGGTGCATAGGAGACAAGCACCCAGTCTGTTCCGGAGATGGTACGGAAAGATACCATGTTCTTTGCGATCTCGCCGTCCACATACTTATGCTGTGATACCCTCTTGGCAATTTCCTGCAGGAGACTTCCGCTCTGCTTATCAAGGCTGGCTCCCACCATCTCAGAATCCGGCGAAGAGAGAATGGTTCCATCGGAGGAATCCACCAGAATAGAGCTTGCTCCATCCATCTTAACGCCTGAGTTAACAATGATACTGATCTGATCCAGCTTAACATCGGCAGAGATGACCTTAATATCCTCGGATCCATCATTTAAAATTCCGGACGCGGAGATCACATACTCATCCGATGCATTCTTATAGACTGTACCATAATCCATATTGACCCTGGTCAGTCCCTCCTGATACCATCGGCTACTTGCCACATCTCCTGATGTCACAACTGCTTTGGCAGCCTTATATACCTTCCCCTTGGAGTCTGCAATATAAACTCCGTTAGGAGAATATTTATTCAGGCCGTAATAATTGTCCAGAAGACTCTGAAGCTTCGCCTCATCCGGCCTTACTCCCTCGATGGTCTTCTTGGCTGTGGTGAAAAACTCCATATTGGTATTCATCCAGGATTCGATATTATCCCCCTGGTTGGTAATGGATGACTCCAGCTGAGCGATCGCCTTCGCCTGAAGCTTTGCCTTGGAAAGCTCCGCTGAGAGTGTGACCAATACAATAATCGTGATAATTACAACTGGCATGGTAAACAGCAACACTTTACCACGGATGGTCCGTTGCCCCTTTAACCTGCCTTTTTGTTTCCCTCCGGTCTGCTTCGCCATACTAACTTATTCCTCCTCTAATACTCCGGGAATACATCAACCAAGATTTGCCTTAATGGCGCGAAGAAGCTCATCGTAAGTCTCATAAGCCGGTAACTGCGGATAATCCGCCTTGATCTTGTCCGTGCTCTTGAATAAAAATCCCGCCTTGCTGGCCTGGATCATTCCCAGATCGTTATAACTGTCTCCACTGGCGATGGTCTCAAAGCCAATGGACTGCAGTGCTTTGACCGTTGTCTTCTTGGAATCTGCCACTCTCATACGGAATCCGGTGATCATACCGTCCTCGGCAACTTCCAGGGTGTTACAGAAAATGGTTGGCCATCCGAGCTTTTGCATCAACGGTGCTGCAAACTGCTCAAATGTATCGGATAAGATAATAACCTGGGTCAGACTGCGGAGTTCATCTAAGAATTCCTTCGCACCCTCCATGGGATCGATCTTGGCAATAACATCCTGAACCTCCTTCAAGCCAAGTCCATGCTCACGAAGAATATCGATGCGATACTTCATCAGCTTATCGTAATCCGGTTCATCTCTTGTGGTCCTCTTAAGCTCCGGGATTCCGCTCTCCTCTGCAAAAGCGATCCAGATCTCCGGTACCAGTACACCCTCCATATCCAAACAAACAATGTCCATTTTTTACCTCCATCTTGATTCTTATTTCCAATTATTATTATAGCGAAAAAATACGCTTCTTCGCAACAAAAGTTGCAAGAAACCATAGGTTCCTGCAACTTTTTAGTATCTTTCCCTGGCTAATTTTTGTAAATGCTTCAACAAAAGTTCCAATGTCTCTTCCGGACTTAAGTCCTTCTCATCAATGACAACATCCGCATACTTCTCGTAGAGAGGGGTACGTTCTTCAAAGAGACTCTCCAGGGTCTGACCTTCTCTTAGTACGACTCCGCGGTTTCTCATATTATCCAACCGCTCCTCCAGAGTCTTAAGGTCCACCTTGATATAAACCACGGTTCCAATCTCCTGAAGATGCTCCATTGCAGCTGCGCCGTATACCACGCTGCCGCCGGTGGCAATGATACAATGGTGCGCCTCAATGGATGCATTCACATCCTCTTCCACCCGGATGAAGCCATCCACCCCCTCTTCTTCGATGATCTCCTTAAGCAGCTTGCCGGTCTTCTGCTGGATCAACAGATCCGCATCCATAAAACCATATCCCAGTTCCTTGGCAAGGATGACACCTATGGTGCTCTTCCCCACCCCCGGCATTCCAATCAGTACAATGTTATTCTTTCTGTTCATAGATCCTTGTTCTTCCTCCTTTTCCGGAGTACATCTTACCACAGGATCTTATTTTACGCCACATCAGTATCCTTTTGTGATCTCCCGGATTCGCTCCAGCTCTTCTTCAGAAAAATCCGTATGCTCCACAGCCTTTAAGTTGGCAAGGATCTGCTCCGGCCGGGAGGCCCCGATGATCACTGAGGATACCGCCTCCTCATGTAAAAGCCAGGCCAGTGACATCTCGGCAATACTCTGCCCTCTCTCCTCTGCCACCTTGGAAAGCGCCAGGATCACAGAACGTTTTTCCTCTGTCAGGTCTTCTCTGTGCAGATATCTTCCATCCCTTGCCAGCCGGCTGTCCTCCGGAACTTCCTTTAGATATTTTCCTGTTAAAAGTCCCTGGGCCAAGGGTGAGAAGATCACAAGTCCCGGTCCGTTTTTCCGGCAGTATTCCACAGTTCCTTCTCTTTTTGTCTTCTGATCTAACAGCGACATTTTCTTTTGATTGACCACCAAAGGCAGATGAATCTTCCTGGCATACTTCATGGCTGCCTCTGTCTGCTCTCTGTTATAGTTAGAGATCCCGGCGTAAATAGCCTTACCGCTCCGTACGATCTGAAGAAGTGCTTCCAATGTCTCCTCCAGAGGAGTCCCCGGGTCCGGACGATGATGATAAAAAATATCCACATAATCAAGCCCCAGTCTCTCTAAGGACTGATCGCAGCTGGCCAGAAGATATTTGCGGCTTCCCCAGTTGCCATAGGGTCCCGGCCACATATCAAAGCCCGCCTTGCTTGTAATGATCAGCTCATCCCGGTATGGCTTAAAATCCATAGCCAGGATCCTGCCACAGTTTCTCTCTGCCTCTCCATAGGGAGGACCGTAATTGTTGGCAAGATCAAAGGACGTAATGCCATGATCAAAGGCTGTATGCATCATCTCCCTCATATTCTCCAGCGTGCCGATCTGTCCGAAGTTATGCCAGAACCCCAGGGAGAGAGGAGGAAGCATCAGGCCGCTCCTTCCGGCTCTCCGATAACAGGTTCCTTCATAACGGTCATCTTTTGCAATGTATGTCTTACCCATTCTAGTCTCCTTTTATTCCTGCTTCATATGATAGTCCTTGTCCTCATCGATCATCTGCAGCATAACATCTGCAAATGCAGGTTCAAACTGGGTTCCCTTTCCATCCAGGATCTGCCTGCGAACCACATCCTGGGGAAGAGGATCCCGGTAGCTTCGCTTGCTGGTCATGGCATCATAAGCATCCGCGACCCCAATGATCCTTGCTGCCTCCGGGATCTCATCCCCCTTCAGTCCATCCGGATAACCACTGCCATCGATCCGCTCATGGTGCCAGTGGGCGCCTAACGCAATATCCGGGATCTCCGTAATATTCTTAAGAATATTTGCCCCTATGGTGGGGTGTTCCTTGATCCGTTCGTACTCTTCGTCGTTAAGTCCGGTATCCTTATGAATGATCTCATCCGGTATTCCGATCTTACCCAGGTCGTGAAGCAGACCGGTGTAGTAGATCTTATTGATATAATCCTGGGATTTGCCCAGTCGTCTTGCAATTTCCTTAGAGTACTTTGCCACACGCTGGGAATGACCATTGGTATAATGATCCTTCGCATCCACCGCTTTTGCCAGAGCCTCCATGGTCTGGGTGGTAAGCCGCTCGAAGGCCTGCTGCCTTTCCTCGGCCACCGCCGTCTGTTTCCGGACCTCTCTTTGCAGATCCTTCTGCAAAGACTTCAACTGGAGAATACGTTCGATCCTCTGCTTCATAATATCTACCACAAAGGGCTTACGGATAAAGTCCAAAGCTCCTTCCTTGAAGCCGCGGATCTCACTGTCTCCGTCCTCATCCCCAGTCAGGAAAATCACCGGAATATCCGACAGTTTCTCCCGCCCCTTCATCCAGTGGAGCACATCAAAGCCATCCATTCCCGGCATTGCAATATCCAAAAGAATCAAAGCAGGCAATCCATCTACCTCTGTCTTCTCCAGATACTCCATTGCCTTTGTGGCACCTTCCATGACCGTAACCCGGTATTCATCCTCCAACATCTTCTTTGCCACATTAAGAGATACGGGGTCATCATCAATCACCATGATCCCCGGATGTTCCTCTGTCGGATCCACATACCCGTTTTCTTCCTTCTGGGGTCCTAACAGAAGGTTTTGCAATCCCTTCAGTAATAGGCCATATGACTCCATGACCTTATCATGATGCAGAGGAATATAGGAAAGCCGATCCTCCTTGACTGCAAACTCCAGTCCCTTGGCCTCTTCTGACAGGCTCTTTGCTCCGATGGTGAGAGAAGTGCTCTTTAGGCTGTGGGCCGCGATCCGGTAACTGTCCCAGTCCTTTGCCTCGTAGGCACGAGACAATTCCTCCCGCTTATCGTTTTCCAGATAGCTCTGAAGGATCTCTTTGTAGAATTCCTCGCTTCCGGCGCAGTAGGAAAGTCCTGTGCCGGTGTCTAACAGATCGGACAGCTGCTCGATCAAGGCATCCCTTGGGATCTCCTCTTCCTCCTGCTCCTCCTCTACCTCTACAGAATCTGTATCCGGAAGATAGGTGTGGATGCAGTCCAATAACTCCTTCTTAGAAACCGGCTTTAGAAGATAATCTGCAAAACCGCTGGAGAGATATTCCTTGCGCACATCCGCCACTGCATTGGCTGTCAGGGCGATCACAGGTGTATTCGGACACAGATCCTCCCGGCAAATGGTCAACATAGCTTCCATTCCATCCATTACCGGCATCATATGATCCATGAACACAATGTCATAGGAATGCTCCCGCAGTTTCTTAATGGCTGCCTTACCGTTTTCTGCCGTATCCATCACAAAGTTCGTATCCGACAAAAGCTTCTGAAGCAAAAGAAGGTTCATGCAGTTATCATCCACAGCCAGAAGTCGTCTGCCGGAATAATCTGTGCACGCCGCCTCTTCTCCCTTTTCCTCCTGTCCGCAGATCCTAATCTCGCCCATAGGCTCCATATCCACCACCTGCTGAGGAAGATGGAAAGAAAACTCTGACCCCAGTCCGTAGATGCTGGATACCTCCAATCTGCTTCCCATCATATCCAGAAGCCTTGTAACAATGGAAAGTCCCAGACCAAGACCTGCAATGCTCTGGTTCTTCTCTTCATCAAACCGGTTAAAGGCATCGGATATCTGCCGGACATCCTCTTCCTTCATTCCGATTCCACTATCCTTCAGATCGAAGGCAAAGGCCCCCTCTTCCCACCGGATGGATAATTCGATATACCCTTCCTCCGTGTACTTTACCGCATTGGAAATCAGATTGTTCACAACCTGGAGCAGGCGCACCGAATCTCCCTTCAGCCGGGAGGGGATCTTCGGATCCACGAAGATGCGAAGCTGCAGATTCTTCTCTTCATTGTAGTAGTAGAGATTGGTCAGAATATCCGACACAAAGGATCTGGTCTGATAGGTCTGCTCCGCCAGTGAAATGGTGGCATCCTCCAGTTCAATGAAATCCGTGATATTACTGATGATATCCACCAGATTACGTCCTGCTGTCCGGATCAGATAGGAATATTCTGCAATATTGCTTTCCTTGGTCTCTTCCCGAATCATTTCGTTATACCCCATGACGGCATTTAATGGGGTACGAAGCTCATGGGACATCCGGGATAAAAATGTGGACTTGGCACGATTGGCCATCTGAGCTGCATCGGTGGCCTTCTGAGCTTCCTCCCTTGACTCTTCTAAGGCCTTCATGGTCTCTGTCAGTTTTTGGTAATCCGGTGTCTCTAAAAGGAACATAATGAACACCGTTCCAAGGGAAACGGAAAAATGTGCCAGAAGAATATCCGGAACCACAAAGATCTGAAGGAGAGATCCTGCAAAAGAAAACACCACATAGAAGATCATCAGAAGCTTACGTCCGGTATTCTGCAGCATAGGAGCCCTGCGAAGAGCAACGACCGTTGCCACCAGAACATAGATATAAGGCCAGATAAAGATCAGATAATACAAAAATCCGTGAAGATACCGGCCGTTTTCAAACCTGCAGAAGATCCCCAGGAAAGGATTTAACACAAGGGCAAGGGCAAAGACCCCGGAAGCCATACGGGTCACCTTCATCAGTCTCGACCCGGAAGGCTCCGTTCCCGTCAAGGTCACGGCATAACGGACAAACTCCGCTCCCAGCAACATCACCGCACCAAAATACAGTTCACTTAAAAACAGGTTCAACCCGTCGGGAACCCGTGAAGATGCATCGATCGCAATAGCTGAACCTACATCCAGAATATCTGCCAGAAATATAATGATCGCCAGGCGCAAAAACTCCCGGTTCATCTTGGTTTTGATATTATACTGCAGGCTCATATAAATCAGTAGCAGCCCCATAAAGATGGTAGCTGCCACTTCGTAATGAACATTATAGTTCAGGTTCATATTCCCCCTCGATTTCTCAGAAATCCGCAACCAGTGCCTTTTCTACATGCTCTAACAGATCCTGTGGCATAAAAGGCTTCTTAACATAGCCAACGGCCCCCAGTTCTGCTGCCTTCTGCACATCTTCCACACCGGAGGAAGCTGTTAAGAATACGACTTTAAGAAAAAGTGTTGCAGGATTATCCCGAATCAGCTGCAATGTCTCAAATCCATTGGGATAGGGCATCTCGATATCCAGCAACACAAGGTCAATCGTGGGATCCTCATCCAGGATCGCCAAAGCCTCCCGGCCGTTCTTCGCCAGCTTCACACGATAATACTCCTTCTGCTTCAGGATAAATTCTGCCATCTTCAGATTCATCGGATCATCATCCACCACAAGTATATTGATCATATTCCCTCTTTCCTTCGCAAGACACGTTCCCCCGCCCTGCAATGTACTCTCATTCCACTCTTACTCTTACACTATACTTGATAATGAATTATAACACAAGATAACGATTTCCATAGAAATATACACCAGAAACTGTTATATTGTTTCTTAGGGAGATCTTCTGAAAGAGAGGGGCATTTTATGGGAAAGTTAATTAGCATTTTACTGATCATTCTTTCAACGCTCTGTGCAAATCTTGGCATAAGTTTCTTCTACAGCCAGAAGAACACCGATCGCATTCGTTTCTATGTTACTCTTTTTAATCTTCTTGCCTGCGTATGGTGTTTTACCTATGGATGTATGGGATTCTGCAAACAGATCGATTCCGCCTACTATCTACGGCTTATCGGTCTGGTGGGAGTTCTCGGCCTCTTTTTTGTGGATGCTTTGACGGTGGCCTACCTAAGCTACCTTCCCAAGAAGATCGAGAATTTTCTTATCATCCTTATTGCCATCTTTACCACAACGGATTACTTTGTCTTCAGCCAGCGAAATGTGGATTTTTTCATCCTCCACGAGGGATGGATGACCTGGACCAGCAAGTCTTCTCCCCAGAGGACCTTTCACTCCACCTACGTTATTTTCATGCTGATCCTCTTTCTGATCTTTTCTATCCGGATGTATACCAAGGCATCCTCCCGTAGACAGCGAAGATTCATTTTATCCTATTTACTGGCGAATCTTATGATGTTTGCCGGTTCCTTCCCGGACACCTACTATATGTCTGCTCAAACGGTGGCCTATCCCACCTCCGGTATTGGTGCCGCCTGCGCTGCCATCGTATTGTGGTACGGTGCCCTTAAGCTTAACGCCTTCAATGTTTCTCTGGAGAATCTCTCCAGCGTGATCTACCAGTCTGTTGACGTGGGGATCCTCGTATTTGATCCCTATGAGCACAGACTCTTAATGTGTAACCCCAAGAGTGCTTCCCAGTTCTCCTTTTCTCCCCAGGGCAGGCATTTTACCGAACTTTTCCCTGACCTTCACGAGAACGAAAAGGAACATTTTGCAAAAGCCATGGAAGAAGACGGCAGTATCCTCCGGTTCGAGACCTCTGCCGGCAAGACCTACTCCATGCGTACCACCGCCGTCTACGACAATTACAAGGAGCCCTACTGCTTCGTCTGTGCCGTCTATGATCTGACCTCGGAAGCCAATATTCAAAGAGAACTGATTAAGGCCAGCAAAGCCAAAAGCGACTTCCTATCCAATATGTCCCATGAGATCCGTACCCCCATCAATACCATCCTGGGTATGAATCAGATGATTCTGCGGGAGAGCAGCGATCCCACCATCACCGGATATGCTGCGGATATATCAAGTTCGGGACGGATGCTTTTATCCCTTGTCAATGATATCTTAGATTTCTCCAAGATCGAATCCGGCAAGATGCACCTCTTCCCCATCACCTACGATGTATCCAGCCTCATCCACGACCTGTGTACCATGGTAACACCACGGGCCGAGGAGAAGGGACTTACCTTTACCGCCGAGATCAACCCCTCTCTGCCCTCAAGGCTCATCGGTGATGATGCCAGGATCCGGCAGATCGGTCTTAATATCCTGACCAACGCGGTAAAATACACTGCCAAAGGAAGTATCCGAATCCATTTCGATTATAAGAACAGCACAGATAACCGGATCCTCCTAATCATTTCCGTAACCGATACGGGACAAGGCATCAAGGAAGAGGATAAGGCTCTTCTCTTCTCCTCCTTTACCCGAATCAACGAAAAGGCCAACCGGACCATCGAGGGCACCGGTCTTGGTCTCTCCATCACCTCTAGGCTTCTGGAACTGATGGAGGGACAGCTGAATCTGGAGAGCACCTACGGCAAGGGATCTACCTTTACCATCTCCATCCCTCAGACTGTTGCAGACCGTCTTCCCGTTGGAGATTTGGCTAAGAGGATCTCCAAGAGCCGTCATCTCTCCGATGACCTGGTGGAGCATCTGCATGCCCCCGGCGGTCATATCCTGGTGGTAGACGATGTGATCATGAACTGCCGTGTCTTCACCGGCCTTCTAAAGGAAACCGGCCTTAAGATTGATACCGCCTACAGCGGCGCAGAGGCTCTTGAACTTTGCAAGAAAAATACCTACCATATGATCTTCATGGATCATATGATGCCGGAAATGGACGGAATCGAGACCTTCCACCGTCTTAAGGCGGAATGCCCCTTAAATGCCAATATCCCTATTGTGATTCTGACCGCCAACGCTGTGGCCGGCATGCGGGAGGAATACCTCGCCGAGGGTTTTTCCGACTATCTCTCCAAGCCGGTGACCGACCGGTCTCTCGAAGATACCATTGCCAGATTTTTACCAAAGGAGGCCTATGATCCCATAGAAGAGGATCCGTCCCAATCCGAAGAGGTGGAGCAGACACCGGAGGAATCCGACCCGATACTTAAGCTCAAGACCGAGTATCCTCAACTGGATATCGATTCCGCCCTTCCCTACTGTATGGGGGATACCGGCTTCTTCCGTGAGATCCTGAAGGAATATATCAAGGGCGATCACAGCCGGGTCCTGGACAAAGCCTTCGAGGAACACGATATCGACACCTACCGCATCAATGTCCACGCAATCAAAAGCACCTCTAAGACCATCGGAGCCTTAGAGGTGTCAAAGGATGCCCTGGCCCTGGAACAGGCGGCCAAGAACGGTGACCGGGAATTCATCCGTTCCCATCACCACGATCTGCTTCACAAATATACGAAGCTTTTATCTTCTCTTTCTGCCTGATTTGCCGGACTTTGCATCCGTCCGCAGCTTACCGGGCCTTGTATTTTTCATCTTATGTTTATCCTGACCTCTCCTGCCAGCGGCAGAAGGGGTCTGTTTCTTATGCTTCTTATCCACCGGCTTCATCTTATGAGGAGGAATCAGGTATTCTCTTCCGAATCCAATGAGATCTTCTCTTCCTTCCCGAAGCAGTGCTTCCTTCACCAAATCGTAGTTTTTCGGATCCCGGTACTGGATCAGCGCCCTCTGCATAGCTTTTTCATGGGGATCTCTCGGAACATACACCTCCTCCATGGTAAAGGGATCGATCCCTGTATAATACATGGTGGTGGATACGGTTCCCGGTGTGGGATAAAAGTCCTGCACCTGCTCCGGAATATATCCCATATCCCGGATATACTCTGCCAACTTAATGGCATCCCCCAGGGTGCTTCCCGGGTGAGAAGACATAAGGTAGGGAACCACATACTGCTTTAATCCCAGCTTTTCATTGAGGCGGTTAAATTCCTTTACAAAGGCGGTATAGATGGCAGCCGAGGGCTTACCCATTTTAGAAAGAACATTGTCGCTGACATGTTCCGGCGCCACACGCATCTGTCCGCTGACATGGTACTGACACAGTTCCTTTAAGAAGGACCGGTCCGGATCCGCCATCAGATAGTCAAAGCGAAAACCGGAACGGACAAAGACCTTTTTGACGCCGGGCAGTTCTCTTACCTCCCGAAGAAGCCTAATATAGTCCTTATGATCCACCACCAGATTCTTACAAGGGGTGGGGAAAAGACACTTCTTACCTACGCAGGCTCCCTTGGTCATCTGCTTATCACAGGCAGGACGGCGAAACTCCGCCGTAGGGCCTCCCACATCATGGATATATCCCTTAAAGTCTGCATCCCCTGTCATGACCTTTGCCTCATCCACAATGGACTTATGGCTTCTGGCCTGGACGATCCTTCCCTCATGCATGGTAAGGGCGCAGAAGTTACACTCTCCGTAGCATCCTCTGTTGCTTGTGAGAGAGAATTTGATCTCGGAAAGAGCCGGTATTCCACCTGCCTCCTCATACATGGGATGATAAGCTCGCATGTAGGGAAGGGCATAGACATCATCCATCTCCATTTCAGACAAGGGCTTAGCCGGAGGATTCTGCACCACAAAGGTGGCTCCGCCGTAGCACTCATAGATCCGCTTTGCCGAGAAGGGATCCGTGTTCTTGTACTGAAGCGAAAAACTCTTTGCATAGGCTCTCTTATCCCTTACGATCTCTTCATAGTCCGGAAGCCGGATCCCATCATATATGCTCTCTTCCTCCCTGGTCTTATAAACCGTTCCTTCAATATAGGTAATATCTCCAACAGCGATCCCGGCTGCCAGGGCATCTGCGATCTCCACGATGCTTTTTTCTCCCATTCCATAGGAGATAAGATCCGCCCCGGATTCCAGCAGGATAGACCGGCGAACAGAATTAGACCAGTAATCATAATGCCCCATACGCCGAAGGGATGCCTCGATCCCTCCAATGATAATCGGCGTCTTCTTATAATGATGGCGGATCAGATTACAGTAGACCGTAACGGCACGATCCGGCCGTTTTCCTGCCTCTCCTCCCGGAGTATAGGCATCCTGGTGACGTCGCTTTTTATTCACCGTATAATGGTTGACCATGGAATCCATATTGCCGGAAGACACCAAAAAGCCAAGGCGAGGTTCTCCAAAGACATTGATACTCTCATCCTTCTTCCAGTCCGGCTGACAGATCATCCCAACAGAATATCCGTGGGCCTGCAACACCCGGCTGATAATAGCCGAACCAAAGCTAGGATGATCCACATAGGCATCTCCGCAGACATAGACAAAATCCACCTGGGAAAGTCCCTGTTCTTCCATCTCTTCTCTTGTCACAGGCATAAATCCCTTTGCCATCTTCTACTCCTTTTAATCCACATGTATATCTGCCGGGGTTCCAAAATAGGATGCGATCCTTTCCTTTGACAGCCTTCTTCCAATGACGATCACAATGTCCTGTCCCTTTGGAAGAGGCGCAATGGTAAATTCCTTTCGGGTAACATTCAGCTGTTTCCATCCATCCTTTTCTTCAAAGAACCCCTTGATCCGGATGACCTCTCCGCACTCCGGATCTAAGAGCACCGCTCTTGCCTTCTCCTCGATCTCTTTCCTGTCAAATCCCTTTTCCATAAAGTAAAGGGAACGATATTCGTTTTCCTCCATGATCTGACGCTTTTCGTAGGAATAATTCTGATGACCTGCCGCCATAAAAGTGGCAAAATCCTCCTCGGTAAGCTCCTCCCAGTTTTTCGTAAACAGCATCTCTTTTGTAAAACGCCTGCTGCAGTGTACCCCGGTTAACGAGTTATTCAATAGAGCGAGCAGGTTATCCACAGTTTCCACATCGTAGAGCTGACTTTTGCTAACGATCACCTGACCTGCGCAGGCCGCCTCCGTTGCCAGCACATACCGGTCCTCTTCGGACAGATCCGCAGAAAGTCCTGCATCTGCAATGCAAAGAACGGATCCGATCTGATACCACCGGTCCAGAGGTTCCTCCCGGAGGGCATCAAAGAACTCATCCGGATCATAGATCCCGGAGGGCTCCACAATCACCCTGGTGTACCCCAGCATTCCCATGGAGATCAGCTTGCTCTTAAACCGTCTTAAATGACAGTCCCAGTCACAGCCTCCTGCCACCATTTCCATATCCAGCTTCTCTCCCACCAGATCCGACAGAAGCATCATATCCACATTCACCGCCCCATAGTCGTTCTCCAGCAGACAGACATTCTCGCCCCTGCTGATCAAATAACTAACGTATTTACGAATAAAAGTGGTTTTTCCGCTTCCCAAAAATCCTGTAATCAGATCGATTGTAATCATATGCTTTGTCCTTGTCCTAAAAACCTTCTATGCCTTGTCTACCGCCCCGCCGCATACTTGCCTAACAGTTCCGTAAGAAATGTACTCTTCGAATGGTCATAGGCAAAAATATTCAGCCTTTCTCTGGCCCTTGTCACTGCCACATAAAACAGCCTTCGCTCTTCTTCAAGCTCCTGTTTTACCTTGATATCACTGCTGTACACCACCTGGCTCGGGTACTGATCCGGAAACACCCCGTCCAGTACATCCAGAATGTACACTTCCCGGTACTCAAGTCCCTTACTGGAGTGAATGGTAGAAAGAACAAAGGGACAGGAGGGATCGGATCTATGCTCCCTACAGATCTGTCCCAGCTCATCCAGTCTCCGGACCAATCCTGTCAGATCCGCTTCCTGTGCCGCTAAGGTACGAAGAACAAACAGCTTGGACTGATCCATCTTCATCCGATCCATATAGGCTCCATATCCCATGATCCCTACGATAAATTTCAGACCGTCCTTCCCGTTAAAACGGGACAGCTCCCGAAACTGACGCTGCAGCTTCTGGCAGTTGTCTCTGGTCCTCTTTGGAATACTCTCGCTACCGGCAACTGCATCCAGCACCGGGATCCCCTGGGCACTGCTGATGCCACAGGCTGCAGTGGCATATCCCTTGGTCAGATAGCTTCCCACCTTGTAATAGATCCTCATAAAACACTCCGTATCGTAAGGATCCCGGGAAAAGGCAATGATATCCCGGATGTCCCGGATCATTTTCCCTGAGAAAAACACCAGATCTCCTCCCCGCATCCGGTAGGGGATCCCGGCCCGCTCCAGGCGGTCAATAAGAGGAAGTGCACTTTCATTATCCCGGAAAAGAACGGCCGTCTCCTCCTTCGCATCTCTTGCCACCTTCTCCAGATAAGAATACTGGGCACTTCGGGTGACAAGGGAGATCTTACGGATGGGGATCTTTGCCTCTACCGAAGGAACCATGGTCTTCTCATGCCGAAACTTGTTCTTTTTGATCAGCCTTGCCGCCGCCTTAACGATATTGCCGTCGCTTCGATAGTTTGTCTCCATCAGAAGGACTCTCCCATTCTCATGGACCTTCTCAAAAGCAAGAAGAGCCTGAGGATAGGCTGCACGAAAGCCATAGATACTCTGATCCTCATCCCCCACCATAAACAGATTGTCCTGTTTTTCTCTTTTGGCCAAAAGGGCGATAAGCTCATGCTGGATCAAAGAGGTATCCTGGGCCTCATCCACGCAGATGTACTGATACTTCCTCTGTACCGCCCCAAGGGCCGCCGGATCTGCGCTTAATATCCGATAAGCATACACCAACTGGTCATCAAAATCCATAAGACTCTGATCTTTCATGAAGGCACAGTAGCCGGCATAGATCTTTCCAATATCATATCCGCATTCTTTTTTCAAGTCTTCGATCTGCTTACCGTCACAGGCCATATTCTTGATGTAGGATATCCTCGTCCGCACATCGGACAGATCCGCTTCCGAAGCGAAGCCTCCCGCCACCTTCCGGTAGGCATTCTGAAGATAGGAGAGAATAGCAGGATCCTCCTCACAGAGCCTGTAGGGTTCCTTCCCGATCCTTCGGCCATACCAGGTGATGATCTTCTGACAAACTCCGTTGATGGTCCGAAACTCCAATCGCTCCGCCAGCTCCTCTGTGAAAAGAGCTGCAAAACGTCTCTTCATATCCGCTGCCGCCGCAACCGTATAGGTAAGGGTAAGGATGGACTCCGGAGAGATCCCCTTTACCAGTATCATAAAGCCAAGCCTTGTTACAAGGACGGTGGTCTTACCGCTTCCCGGTACCGCAAGAAGCAGCAGCGGCCCCTCTACTGCCACTACTGCTTCTCTTTGCTGATCATTTAATCGCTGTCCGTATTGATTAAAAAATTCCTGTTCTGTCATAACTAATACATGCGTTTGCGTTCATTGGCGAGGTGAGCCATCTGCTCAAGGTCTCCTGCCTCGCCTCCAAAAGCTTCTCCGATCTTTGTAAAAAGTGTACAGGGTCTCTTGTCCACTTCATGAATTCCTCTGATTCCTTCCCCAATACTATAGCACAGGTTTGCTACTTCTTCCTTATTTTCGAAGCGATATACCACTGCAAAGGTGGCACCGTGCACTCTGCCCACCGTTCCGGTGGTAGAAATCCTCTCCGTAATACTGGATGCAATCCGGCGAAGGAGTGTATCCCCCAGGCTCTGTCCATAGGTTCTCACGATACGCTGGTACTCCGGCACCTCGATCATGAGCAGAACAAACTCTGTTCCATTTACCTGATAGTCTTCCATGTAGCCGGCCAGATGTTCGATCACCGTCCGAAGGGAACCTACACCGCTGACAGGATCTAAAATGCCGGACTGTTCTGTCACCATATCCCGGTAAAGATACCGATCCGCATCTACAAAATATCCGAAGAGTCCTACGATCTTTCCGGCCGAATAGATGGGGATCTTGGTGGCAAAAATATCACGGACAACACCCTTAATCGCACACTTCCCAGGAGAATCCACCACGATCCTTCCCTCTTCTAAGACCTCCTGCTCATCTCTGGCATAGGGACCGTCAGAAATATGCCACCGCATCATCTCATCGGTCTTCCCAATGACCTCAGCTTCATCCGACAGACCGTAATAATCCAGAAAACTCCGGCTGACACCCACAAATTTCCTGTCCCGATCCTTCCAGAAACAGCACAGCGGAGAATGCTCCGCCACCGACTCCCACAACATGGAACCGGTGATCTTTTGCACCACCTCTTCCTTCTTTCTGTCGCTGTCGGTCTTATAATCCTCCCGCAAAAACTGGGCCTTCTGGATGCAGTGAAGATACCGCCTCTCCTTCTCCGTGGAGGTCCGGATCAGAGAATGGATCACCCAGTAATAGGTTCCGTTCTTTTGCTTCATCCGGAAGGCTCCATAGAGGGGACTTCCCTTGGCCTTATCAAACCTCTCCTTCAACGTAGAGGGATCCAAAAATTCCTGAAAGCGGATCCTGTCAGAGGGGAAGATCACATTCTGCATAAATTCGTCCCGATGCTCCTTCAGATGGTAGCGGCGGTTCTGCAGATAAAATCCGTCATCCGCCATGATACCCTCGGAATAATCTCCGCTGAGGTTCACCAGACGAATATCATCATACATGTAATAAATATTCCGAAGGAGACTATCCATCTTCGCCTGCTGCTGCCGGCTGGCATTCCGCGATACATTATCCACGCTCATCCGTATCATACAGCAGTCATTGCATTCCGCCACCTTCTTCGCTGTAAGACGAAGATACTGCCCCCGAACCGGATAGGTCAGGATCTCTTCCTCCCCGGAACGGATC
>CADCQT010000126.1 GCA_902803645.1 uncultured Lachnospiraceae bacterium
AGCTTGTACCCCGACTGAGTATAGTTTGTCATAACCCCCACCTACGCTAACGCTTAGAGGTGGGGGATTTCTCCGACTGAGTTAAACTCTTATCCAAGGTACTTCTTCAGATCATCTACCTTATCAAGTGCTTCCCATGGGAGATTTAAGTCATTACGGCCAAAATGTCCATAGGCAGCTGTAGGACGGTAGATGGGACGACGCAGATCCAACATCTTAATGATTCCTGCCGGACGAAGATCAAAATTCTCACGAATGATCTCCACAAGCTTCTCGGAATCAAGCTTTCCTGTCCCGAAGGTTTCGATATTGATGGAAGTAGGCTCTGCTACACCAATGGCATAGGACAGCTGGATCTCAGCCTTCTCTGCAAGACCTGCCGCCACAATATTCTTGGCAACATAACGAGCTGCATAAGCTGCAGAGCGATCAACCTTCGTGCAGTCCTTGCCGGAGAATGCCCCACCACCGTGACGTGCCATTCCACCATAGGTATCCACAATGATCTTACGTCCGGTAAGACCTGCATCACCCTGGGGACCACCGATCACAAAACGTCCGGTAGGATTGATATAGAACTTTGTCTTATCATCGATCAGTTCCTCTGGAAGGATCTCATCAAAGACATACTTCTTAATGTCCTTATGGATCTGCTCCTGTGTCACATCCTCATCATGCTGGGTAGAAAGTACAACAGCCTCAAGACGCTTAGGCTTATGCTCCTCATCATACTCCACAGAGACCTGTGTCTTACCATCCGGACGAAGGTAGGAAAGGGTTCCATCCTTACGCACATCGGTCAGACGCTTTGCCAGCTTGTGGGCCAGTGAAATAGGATATGGCATATAATCATCGGTCTCATTGGTTGCATAACCAAACATCATTCCCTGATCCCCGGCACCGGTATCCAGATCATCCTTCTGTGATCCTTCTCTTGCCTCCAGCGCCTTATCCACACCCATGGCAATATCTGCAGACTGCTGATCCAGGGCTACCATAACAGCACAGGTGTTACCGTCAAATCCGATCTTCGCATCGTTGTAACCGATCTCATTCACAGTTTTGCGAACGATGGATGGAATATCCAAAACCGCCTTGGTGGTGATCTCACCGGTTACCAGAATATATCCTGTACATGCTACTGTCTCGCAGGCAACACGGCTCATAGGATCCTGCTCCATACATGCATCCAGGATTGCATCAGATACCGCATCACAGATCTTATCCGGATGACCTTCTGTAACAGACTCTGATGTAAATAATAACTTCTCCATAGTGTCTCCTTCTCCCTTTCGGGTTCTATCGTTTACCTTGCCACTTGAATTGTCGCCAAGGACTCGATTGAATAAAAAAAATCCGCCAAACGCGGATTTGAAACAAAATCATCAAATCCCCTTATTGTTCGATTGCTCGCTCAGGTTGGCACCGTCCCGCATCGCAGGGGTTGCCGTGGTTTCACAGATCCTTTGTATCTCCGCCACTCTGAATAAGAGAACATTTGCGTGATATTCAATTCAAGTATGCATACTGCACGTAATTATATTATAACGTCAAAGTATTTCTGTCCATAGGAAATTTGATTTTTCTTTGGATTTCATTGCGTACCAGGATAAAATATTTTATACTGAAATTGTTCTTTTCTGTGTTGTTATTCACAGATTTCATGAGTTAGGGGAGCTGAAAATATGCAGAAGATTCCAATCAGAAAACTTACAGCCGGCATGGTCCTTGCGGATGACGTTACCACTAGACACGGTCAGGTCGTTGCTAGGAAGGGAACCACCTTAACAGATCCTGTGATCGCCCGGTTATCTTTTTACCGTATTGACTTTGCCTTCATCGAGAAGGACGGGGAGCCAGAGGAGCTTCGCCCACTGGTAGCTCCTATGCCTGCAGAACTTCACACGGAGTCTGTTACACCTCTTCCCGAGGATCCCACTCCCCCTTCCAGAGTCGTATCCACACCTGCTCCCAAGCCGGAGGTCAAGCTGACGCCCAAGGATTCACCCAGATCCTTTGTCACAGACAATAAGACCATTCCTTATTCCCAGAAGATTCGTTCCACACCGGAATATCAGAAGTTCCAGTTGGATTATTCCCGCAACATCGCCCTGATGCGAAGCGTTTTTGAATCCATTGTGAAAAAGGGAGAGACGAAGATCGACTTTGCCCATATCTTAAGTGAGGTTCAGTCCCTGTTTGCTTCCAAGACCACCCTTGATCTTTTCGATATCCTTCACACCATGACAGCTCTTGATGACGCTGTATATGTACATTCTCTGAATGTAGCTCTCATTGCCAGAGGGCTGGGCAAGTGGATGAACCTGGACAGAAGCAAGCTGGATACCCTGACACTGGCCGGTTATTTCCATGATATCGGTAAGATCGTGATCCCACCGGATATTCTCAATAAGACCGGTAAGCTTACCGACGAGGAATTCCAGATGATCCGTCAGCATCCCTTGGAGGGACGTAAATTATTAAAGTCCATTGAGGGAATCGACGGTCGGATCCTGGCCGCTACCCTTCAGCACCATGAGCGTTTCGACGGTTCCGGCTACCCCAGAGGTCTCGCCGGAGATGAGATCGACACCACAGCTGCCATCATCGCCGTTGCGGATGTATACGATGCCATGACTGCCACCAGAGCCTACCGGGCACCCAAGTGTGCTTTCCAGGTCATCTCCGACTTCGAGGAAGACGGCCTCTCCAAATACGACCCCAAGGTCATTATGACCTTCATCAAGCGTATGGCGGCTGCCTACCAGAATGCCCGGGTGATCTTAAACGACGGAAGCCGGTGTAAGGTCATCTACCTGAATCCCCAGCGTATGAGCAGACCTATGGTGGAATTCGACGATGGTAAGATCCTGGATCTTTCCACCTCCACCAACCTGTCCATTACATCCATCATCTGATCATTGATCGTATCCTATTCCTTCCTATTACAGGAAAGGCCATGAATAAAATATCAATCGTAGGAGGGAGTGACTAGCTCCCGTCCTCTCACAGCACCGTACGTACCGTTCGGTATACGG
>CADCQT010000127.1 GCA_902803645.1 uncultured Lachnospiraceae bacterium
CAGAAGAGGAAGCAAAGAAGGCAGCAGCAGATGCCATTCGTGAGCTTCGCTACGACGATGACAGCGGCTATTTCTGGGTAGATACCGTAGAGGGTGTAAATGTTGTTCTCTTAGGACGTGACACAGAAGGTCAGTCCCGTTGGGATGCAGCAGATCCAAGTGGACGAAAATACATCCAGGAAATGATTGAAAACGGTAAGAAAAAGGGCGGTGGATATACCAATCTGATGTTTGCAAAGCCAAACGAGACCGAGCCTTTACCCAAGATCAACTATACGGTTTTATATGAGCCTTATCAGTGGGTCCTTGGAACCGGTGTATGGGTAGATGATATCGATAAGATGAGCGCAACCTATGAGAAAGCCAATGCCGTTCATCTGCAGTCAACCATTCGCAATATGATCCTTGTACTTCTTGTACTTGCCCTTATTATGGGAGCTTTTGCAGTATATCTTGGTAAGCAGATCGCAAATCCGATCGTTTCCGTTACCAAGCTTTTGAAGCGGATGTCCGAGGGTGATCTTACAACCTTCGAAGATCAGGAGAATTTCGAGAAGCATGCTCTCACCAGACGGGATGAGATCGGGACCATGGCTCATGGCCTGATGAAGTTCCATGCTACACTTCGTGAGTTGATCGTGAAGATCGCAGAGACCACAGAGTATGTGGCTTCCGCAGCAGAAGAGCTTTCAGCTAACGCCCAGCAGTCGGCAGATGCATCTGATCTTGTAGCCCAGTCTATCACAACAGTGGCAGAAGCCTGTGCCAACCAGGGCGGTGTGATCGATGCAGCAGGAGAGAACACAACAGCCTTCAGTACCTATATGGGTACCTTCTCCGAGAAGCTTGTGGATACCAACCAACAGATCGACAGCACCAATAAGGCAGCCCGTAATGGAAAGGCAAGCATTGACGGAGCTATCAGCCAGATGCATATTATTGAAGATGCTGTTGCAAGTACATCTGAGGTAGTGAACGGACTTGGCGAACAGATCGGCAGTATCGGAACCATTGTCAATACCATCTCCGAGATTGCTTCCCAGACGAACCTCTTGTCCCTGAATGCTTCCATCGAGGCTGCAAGAGCAGGAGAAGCAGGCCGAGGATTCGCTGTGGTAGCAGATGAGATCTCCAAGCTTGCAGATCAGTCCAATCAGTCCGCGCTTGAAATCGGTGAGAAGATCCAGCAGATCCAGGCACAGTCCGATCAGGCCCTTCAGGCAATGGATCGAGGACTTGACAGTGTGAAGAGTGGAACCGAAACAGTAGAGCAGTCCGGCGAGACCTTTGCGGAGATCGCAGACATGGTAGACAAGATCGCTTCCGCTTCCATCGAGATGCAAAATATCATCGGAGAGCTTTCTGAGGGAACCAACAGTATCCGTGACGGATTCAATCAGATCAACGACCAGAGTAAATCTGTTATCGATGAGACTTCGAATGTATCCGCAGCATCTGAAGAGCAGTCTGCATCTATGCAGGAGATCGCTACAGCTTCCGAGAGGCTGGCAGAGACTGCTCAGGAACTGGCCAAGGAAGTTGCGCTGTTTGATTTATAACGCAAAATAGCCTAAGGATATGGAAGGGCGCTGGCTGATAGGTCAGTGCCCTTTTTTAACTAAGGATGGGATACAAATATGTGGAGCTGAACTTTAATATATTAAAGTGTTGTGGTATCATAAGAGGCATACAGTTTGGGCCAATGCCCGTATGTAACTTACGAATCAGGAAAGAAAAGAGAGAACATGAAAGACTTAAAAGACATACGTGTTGAGATCGATACCATTGATGATCAGCTTCTGAAATTATACCACCAAAGACTGTTATTAGCCGGCAATGTGGCAGAATACAAGATTGCAAACCACAGACCTGTCCTGGATAAAAAACGGGAAGACGAAAAACTGGGAGTATTGACCTCTAAGGTGGAGGAACCCTTCGAAAAAGAGGGAATCCGGGAACTTTTTGAACTGATTATGTCCACCAGCCGCAAAAGACAGTACCAGATGATGCGGGAGCATGGTGTTTTAGTCGACCATGCATATCAGCCGGTAGAAGCCTTCGATTTTAAGGGGGCACGTATTGTATACCAGGGGGTGGAAGGAGCCTATTCCCAGGTTGCAACGGAGAAGTTCTTCGGACCGGATCAAAGCAGTACCCATGTTACCACCTGGAAGGATGCCATGGAGGCCCTAAAGGAAGGGCGGGCTGACTATGCGGTCCTTCCCATTGAAAACTCCACTGCAGGGGCTGTTACACAGATCTATGACCTTTTATCCGCCTATGATGTCTCCATCATAGGCGAAGAGATCATTAAGATCGAACATGCACTTTTAGCCGTCCCTGGGACGAAGCTCTCCGATATCAAGCGGGTGTATTCTCATCCCCAGGCCCTGATGCAGTGTGATCATTTCCTTCAGGATCATCTGCCGGGGGTAGAGGCGCAGAGTCTTTTGAATACAGCGGTTTCCGCTCAGAAGATTCACGATGAAGGCAGGAAGGATCAGGCCGCCATTGCAGGAGCCATCAATGCCCGAATCTATGATCTAGAGATCTTGCGTTCCTCCATTCAGGACGAAAAGAAGAACGAGACAAGATTTTTAATCGTTTCAAGTCAGCGGAAGTTTTGTACCGATGCAGGACATATCAGCATTTGTTTTGAACTTCCCAACGAGGAGGGAAGCCTTTACAGGATCTTGTCCCATTTTACATTTAACAGCATTAATATGAGCAGGATCGAATCCAGGCCATTAGAAGGAAAGCCCTGGGAATACCGGTTCTTCGTAGATTTCGAAGGTAATCTGTTGGATGACAGTGTTACAAATGCGCTGATCGGTCTTTCAGAGGAGACCCGGAATTTACGTATTCTCGGTAATTATTGATCCTTTCAGTAACCTTAATTATTATAACTTGGATAAGGGGGGACTATGAAATTAAAGTCTTATGGATCCATTTACATCGGGACCTATGAAGTTTCTTTAAGAATCTATGAGATTCATCATAAAAGCAGATCCTTGCGCCTTTTGACGGATCTACGCAGACCCATTCATATTGCCCATGATCTTTTCAAAGGCTCAAACATTACATCTGACACTGTGGATGATCTGATCCATGCCTTAAAAGATATGAAGATGACACTATCCGAGTTTGGTACTGCCGTCTACGAGGTCTACGGAGGCTACGCAGTAAAGGCTGCAAAGAATTATCCCTTCCTTTTAGACCAGATCCGACAGAAGACCGGACTCTTCGTCCGTCTGCTTTCCAATTCCGAACAGCGTTTCTTCAGTTACGAAGCATTGGCCTCCTTGGAGACCTTTCCCAAGATGATTGAAGAATCAGCTCTACTTTGTGATATTGGAGGATCATCCATTCAGTTGACCTTGTTTCATAAGGGCAAGATCGTTACAACACAGCATATTCTCTTAGGTGCTACAGAAGTTCGTGAGAATCTCATTGCCTTGTCTCAGAAGGTCAATGGCCGGACAGAAGTTATGGATATGATTAATAAGGAGATCGAGACCTTTTACCATGTGTATCTCCCCAATGCCAACCCGGAGTATTTAATCCTCTTAAATGACAGCATATCCAATCTGATGCATTATTTTGATGTAAAGGATATTTTAGGGGACGCAACACCAAGGGAGAAGGTACTGGCCTTTCTTGAGAGCATCGGTGCAGATTCCTATTTCAGCAATACCTTTGACCGTTTTGAAAGTGATCTGCAAAATGAAATGGCTCTGCCATTCCTGCTGCTATATGATGCCTTTGTTTCCCAGACCAACTGCAAATACATCAGTATCCCCGGCATCTCCCTTCATGCCGGCATGACCTATGATGCAGTATACCGAAGCAATACCTTTACCGCCAGTCACGATTTTTCGGAGGATGTCATTGATGCAGCCTGGGCCATTGCCAAACGGTACGGAAGTTATGATCCCCATGTCAAGATGATGGATCAAATGACCACCCAGCTGTATTCTGCCATTCGGAAAAGAGCAGGACTATCCAAGCGGGATCTGACTCTGGCAAGGGTGGTTGCCATCCTCCACGACTGCGGAAAATATATTTCCCTGTCCGGAGCTGCCAAATGTTCCTACGCTATTATCATGAATTCAGAGATTCTAGGTCTTACCCATAAGGAGCGCAAGATTGTCGCCCTGGCAGCCCAGTATCATCACATCAAAGACATACGTTATGATCTTTTTTCAAAGAATCTGTCTCTGGAAGAATATATGAAGTTACTCAAGCTCCTGGCAATGCTTCGGATCTGCAATGCCCTTGACAGCAGCCACAGGCAGAAGGTATCGAATCTTTCCTTTCGTTTGAAGGAGGATGAGTTGTTTATTACCGTTTCGTCCGAGTCATCATTAAACCTGGAGAAGGGATACTTCAAAAGCAAAGCTCAGTTTTTCGCAGAAGTGTTCGGTTTTAAACCTGTGATCCGTGAAAAGAAAAATCTGTAGGAGGGGATAGACTATGGGAATAAACTTTAACGATCCAAAATATTACGAAAACCGGGAACTTTCCTGGATGAAGTTTAACGAAAGGATCCTAAACGAGGCAAAGGATCCTAAGATCCCTCTGCTGGATCGACTGAAATTTTTAAGTATTACAGCATCAAATCTGGATGAATTCTTTATGGTCCGTGTGGCTTCCCTTGTGGATATGGTACACGCCAATTATACAAAGCCGGATCTGTGCGGCATGACTGCAGAGGAGCAGCTTAAGGCCTTACGTGAAAAGACCCATGATTTTATCCTTTCCCAGTATCAGTGTTTTGGCCGCTCCCTTCTGCCAATCCTTGAAAAGCAGGGAATCCATCTGATCCTAGCTCATGAAGATTTGACCATGCCCCAGCAGGAATATGTCGACCGCTATTTTATGGAAAACGTCTTTCCGGTGCTTACCCCTATGGCCGTGGATGCATCCAGACCTTTTCCCTTGGTCTCCAATAAGACCTTAAATATTGCAGCTTTGATCACCCCATCTAAAAAGGGATCAAGACTGATAAAAGAACATAATCCCAAGGAGCGGAAGCTGGAATTTGCCACCGTTGCAGTTCCATCCGGTATTCCAAGACTTATTTCCCTTCCTGGAAAGAACGGAGAGGAGACCTATATTTTCCTTGAACAGGTCATTGAGCGTAACATACAAAAGCTCTTTTTGAATTATCATGTGGAGTGTGCCTATCCCTATCGTGTTATGCGTAACGCAGACTTTGAACTGGATGAGGAGGAGACCGCAGACCTTCTAAAGGAAATGGAAAAACAGTTAAAGAAACGGCAATGGGGAGAGGTCATCCGGCTTGATGTGGAAGAGGGAATGGATGCAAGACTGCTTCATATCCTTAAGAAAAACTTCCGGGTTGAGAAAGTTGCCATCTATCCCATCCACGGCCCCATTGATCTTACGGTCCTTATGAAGCTATACGGAATCGAGGGAAAGAACGAGCTGCGGGAAAAGCCCTATGAACCACAACTGATTCCAAGACTACGGGGGGTCAGGGATATTTTTTCCGAGATACGAAAGGGAGATATATTCTTCCAGCACCCCTATGATTCCTTTACCCCCATCGTTGACTTTATAAGGCAAGCTGCAAACGATGAGCATGTCCTTGCCATCAAACAGACCCTTTACCGTGTCAGCGGTAATTCCCCCATCATTGCAGCCCTTGCCAAAGCTGCCGAGAACGGAAAACAGGTTACAGTTCTTGTGGAACTGAAAGCCAGATTTGATGAGGAAAACAACATCGGCTGGGCAAGAATGCTTGAAAAAGCCGGCTGCCATGTAATTTACGGTCTGGTTGGTCTTAAAACCCACAGTAAGATCGCATTGGTGGTACGAATGGAAGAGGATGGCATCAAGCGCTATGTACATCTTGGTACCGGCAACTACAACGATAAGACGGCAAGACTCTACACAGACTGCGGCATATTGACCTGTTCTGAAATGATGGGCGAGGATGCAACAGCTGTCTTTAACATGTTATCCGGTTATTCCGAGCCTCCCTTCTGGAACCGGCTCCTCGTCTCACCTATCTGGTTAAGAGACGGAATGTTCCGCCTCATTGAAAGGGAGATCCGCTATGCCAGAGCTGGAAAGCCCGCCAGAATCGTTGCAAAGATGAATTCTCTTTGCGATCAAAAGATCATTGCCTTACTCTATGAAGCATCTGCTGCCGGCGTAGAGATCCAACTGATCATCCGGGGCATCTGCTGCCTTAGAACCGGAATAAAAGGGGTAAGCGAAAACATACAGGTCTCCTCCATTGTAGGCACCTTCCTAGAGCACAGCCGGATCTTTTATTTCTATAACAACGGAGATGAAGAGATCTATATGGGCTCTGCCGACTGGATGCCGCGAAATCTGGACAGGCGAGTAGAAGTTGTCTTCCCCATCGAAGACGCAAAGGTAAAGGAAGAAGCCAAGCACATCCTCTCCCTAGAACTACAGGATAACCTTAAGGCCTACTATATGCAGGAGGATGGAAGCTATGAAAAGAAGGACCGGAGAGGTAGTAAAACGGTAGGAAGCCAAATGACATTCTGTAGGGAGGCCCTAGAAAAAACGAAGCTGGCCCGGGCCGAGGAAAAAAGTTCCTCCCTGAACCGTCAGTTTACACCTGTCTACGGAGAAGATTAGGATTAAATTGTACTTGCAATTTGAATATACACATTATATTGTATATTGTATTGACAATTACCCAATAAAATGATAGTATTTTAACAAGAACAAAGAGGTTTTGTATGGCTGATCAGAAGATCGCCCCGTGAAAGAGGTGAGGGCCATGGAAGCAATCTGTAGAATTAGTTCTGTTTTAGCAATATCAAATGAAAGCACCGGTCTCGGAGGATATTCCTTCTACCAGAATAAGAGAGGGAATCGGAATTCTCCGGATGCTGATTTTGAGCCTTTTTTACACAATGCCTGCGACAGAATGCAGCACAACGAAACCAGCGAAAAAGATCTTCCAAAAGTTCTTGACGCAATACTACGTTTATGATATCCTATACGAGTTGTAAGAAGTAGAGTATCCACTCTCACCTAAGCACCTTTTTGCGTGACTTAGTGTTTTATTACATGATTCGTATTGATGATTGTTTTGCTTTTGATTGTGGATAGTCTGCCTATCCACTTTTTTTA
>CADCQT010000128.1 GCA_902803645.1 uncultured Lachnospiraceae bacterium
CAGAGCCTGGAGCTCTTTGCATAGGCCCTTTAGATAGGCGGGAAGCTCGTATTCCTTTAGATTGCTGTTCTTCTGGTAATCTAAAGTAAAGGCGGGAGCGCTGGGGTTGGCAATAAAGGTCAGGAAGGGCTGGTGGTTTTCCACGATGGCGGGGATGCCGGCGGGATCTAGCCTTGCCTGGGGTAAAAATTTCATGGTGACCAGACCGTTTTTCTGTTTTACTTCTGTCAGGAAGGCCTTGTGGGCCTCGCTACGAAGCCGGGCCACAAGGAGAAGATTCATCACCGGCTTACCCGGATCACCGAAACGGTCGATCAGTTCCTCAAGAATTTCCTGTTCTTCCTCTTCGTCGGAGATGGCAGAGATCCTCTTATACATATCCAGCTTGGCTTCTGTATCCGGAATATAGTCGGAAGGAAGGTAGGCATCGATGGCGATGTCCACAGTGGTATCAAAGTCATCGGAGACATCGGTGATACCCTTTTCCCGCGCAACAGCGGCATTTAGCATCTTGCAGTAGAGCTCATAGCCTACAGCCTCCATATGCCCGGACTGGGCTTCTCCCAACAGATTACCGGCTCCGCGGATCTCAAGATCACGCATGGCGATCTTAAAACCGCTTCCCAGGTCGGTAAATTCACGGATGGCGGAGAGACGCTTTTCTGCAACTTCCTTTAGCATCTTATTGCGCCGGTACATCAGGAAGGCAAAGGCAGTCCGGTTGCTTCGTCCCACACGGCCCCTCAGCTGGTAGAGCTGGGAGAGCCCCAGCTGATCCGCATCGTGTATGATGATGGTGTTGACGTTACTGATATCCAGACCGATTTCAATGATGGTGGTGGCCACCAGGACGTCAATATCCCGGTTGATAAAGTCTGTCATAATCTCTTCGAGGCGATCCTTACTCATCTTGCCATGGGCGTAGGCCACATTGGCCTCGGGACAGAGGGCCTCAATCTTCGCGGCAACATCTGCGATCTCCTTGACCCGGTTGATCACATAGTAGACCTGGCCTCCCCGATCCATTTCACGCTGAATGGCTTCCCGGACCATTTCTTCATTCTGTTCGAAAACAAAGGTCTGGATGGGAGTACGCTCCATAGGAGCATCCTCAAGAAGGCTCATATCCCGGATCCCCACCAGACTCATATGGAGGGTTCTTGGGATGGGGGTGGCGGAAAGGGAGAGGACATCCACGTTCTTTTTCAGTTTCTTGATCTTCTCCTTGTGGGCAACGCCGAAACGCTGTTCCTCGTCGATGATCAAAAGTCCCAGATCCTTGTAGCCCACATCCTTGGATAAGAGCCGGTGGGTACCGATGATAATGTCCAGTCGGCCGTCCTTAAGCATACGGATGGTCTCGGAATTTTGGGCCGGAGTACGGAAACGGGAAAGAATACCGATGTTCACCGGATAATCCTTCATACGTTCCTTAAAGTTATTAAAATGCTGCTGGGCAAGGATAGTGGTGGGAACCAGGTAGGCTACCTGCTTGCTCTCCTGAACTGCTTTAAAGGCCGCCCGCATGGCGATCTCGGTCTTACCGTACCCCACGTCACCGCAGATCAGGCGATCCATGATCTTGGGACTTTCCATATCGGCCTTGATCTCTTCCACAGCAGTAAGCTGGGAATCGGTCTCTTCGTAGGGGAAGGATTCTTCGAATTCCTTCTGCCATACGGTGTCCGGGCGGCAGACATAGCCTTTGGTATTCTGCCGGAGGGCGTAGAGTTCCACCAGATCTTTGGCCACCACATGGACAGCTTTTTTGACCCTGGCCTTGGTCTTGGTCCAGTCTGCTGTTCCAAGGACGGACAGCTTGGGCTTTTTATCTCCGATGCTTCCGTATTTGCTGATCTGGTCCAGCTGGGTGGCAAGGATATAGAGGGCAGAACCCTTGGCATAGGAGATCTTCAGATAGTCCTTCATCACATGATCCACTTCGATCTGCTCTAAGCCTTGGTAGATCCCCAGTCCATAGTTTTCATGTACCACATAGTCCCCCACATTCAGCTCACCAAAACTGTGAATGGCATCCTTGGCGGCATGTCGCTTCTTCCGACGTTTCTTATGGACAGAGCCAAAGATATCCGACTCTGCAATAAAGACTGTCTGAGCTCCCGGGAATTCAAATCCCCGGCGGATGGGACCGACGCAGACCATGATTTGCCCCGGCAGGACCTTGGCAGAAGGGTCTTCTGAGAAAAAAGCAGAAAAACCATAGTCCATCAGATCCCTGGCCAGGCGGGCACCCCGGGTCCTGGAAGTTCCAACAAGGAAGATCCGGTACTTTCGTCTGGTGTATCCCTCCAGCTCATGACGCAAAGCCTCCAGGGAACTGTTGTAGGAAGTGACGGAGGTCATATGAAGATAGAACTGATCCTGGGCTTTTAAACCACCGCAGTTGCCGGAGATGGCAGGGAGCAGGATCCCCGGATGATTCATGCACTTGGCAAGAATGGAATCAGCGGCAAAGAGCATATGCTTCTGTCGGGGGAAGCAGTAGCCCTGCTCCTGACGACGGATCATGCTCTCGGTAAACTCCTTCTCCAGGTTGTGTCCCCGTTCCACAAGGTGGGAAGGCTCGTCCAGGATCACAAGTCCCTCCGACGGAATGTAGTCTAAAAGGGAGAAGGTCTCTTCTGTAAAATACAAAAACCGGGATTCTGCCTCAGTCAGATCTCCGGATAAAAGAGAGGCCTTTAATTCCTCAAAACTGCTTCGAAGCCGATGAGCCTCCTCGGTCTTTTTGGCTTTGCGAAAGCCCTCGCAGATGGGGGCAATTTCAGATTCTATGGCGGCAAGTCCGTCAAACAGCCGGTCCTCTGTGACGATGAGCTCCATGGCCGGGTAGATCACTGCAGATTCCACAGAATCGGAAGATTTTTGGGTGGCAGGATCAAAGATGCGGATGGAGTCTACCTCATCTCCCCAGAATTCGATGCGCACAGGGGCATCCTCTGTAAGAGAAAAAACATCCAGGATACCTCCACGGACAGCAAATTCTCCCGGGCCTTCCACCTGTGAGACGGAGGAGTATCCAAGGGATACTAAGTGCTTTCGAAGCTTTGTCAGATCCGTCTCATCTCCGGAGCGCAGCGTGATCACATGATCGGCCACCTCCTCCTGGGAAGGGATCCGGTTCATCAGACCGTCAATGGTTGTGATGATGGTGGGATGCTGGGATTCGGAAATGGTCTTTAAGGCCCGGATCCGTTCTCTGGTCAGAGTGTTGCTTTGCACATCGGACTGGTAAAAGAGAAGATCCTTTGCAGGATAAAAGACTGCCTCCGGATCAAAAAACCGGTACTCATCAAGAAAATCCCTGGCTTTCTTTTCGGAATCCATAACGATGAGTACATGGGAGTAGTTTCTGGCAACAGCAAAAACAGACAGAGACTTACCGGCATCGATGATACCGGTTAGTTCCTGCATTTTTCCGGATGTATGCAGTTTCTGGGAAAGCCTTGTAAATTCTTCGGAAGTATCATAAGGAGCAAGCCATGTTTTCATGCAACATACCTCTATTTAATGGGTGTGATGGTATCCAAGGTTAAAGATTTTGATAAATAGCAGCTAAAACCTGCCTTTTTACAGGCTGCGCGAATGTCCTTCATACGCCGGGAGGTTCCTACATAGTCAAGGACCAGGACGGAAAGCCCCGCCTTCCTGCATGTTTTCAGGTAAGAAAGGTAATACTTCTTGGAAGAGGTGCTGCGCTTTACAAAGCGGGGTTTTTTATAATCCGCCACCTGATTATAGACGCTTTCCTGACAGATGGCGGTAAAGGAGCGGTCTGCCTTCTTCTCCTTCAATTTAGCGGTCACATAGACATCTCCTCCGTTTAACATGATCTGGGGATTGGAGCCGGAGAGGGTGGTCTTCTTGCGAAGACGCTTTAAGATGGCGTCGATGCAGTGCTTCACCCGTTTGGTTTTATACTGGTAGTAGACGTCGGTGTTGTCAACAAAAAATCCGTCCACCCCCTTGGCGATAAGTTCATTGCCCCGGGCGCTGCAACGGTCCTGCCAACGTCCATCCGTTACATCGATCCAGTATTCGTTTGGCCAGTTTTCATAGGGGGCAAGGCAAAGGTCCTTATACTCCGGATAGTCACTGCGGGAAGTCTCAAGAGATCCGATGTTCAGATAACTGTAGATGGTATGTCCCTTCTGATGCAGCTGATCGATCTGCTCAGGTGTGAAAAACTGGGCATCGATAACAATGGTCTTATATCCGGCAAAGGGATCCGGTGTCAAAAGATCCCCCTCTTCATCGAAAACCTTCTCAGGATCAAGCCCGGGAAGGACACAGATGGTGGGAGCGTTCTTTGCCTGGGCTCTCGTATGGAAGCTGGCAAAGAGCGGAAAGATCAATAGGATCAACAGAAAAAAAGGAAAATATTTCTTCATTTTTTACTCCATGATAAGTTTGGCAACATCTGCAGCGGAAGATGCTATGACATCCGCCTTCACATCTTCAAGGTAAGCATGGCTTCGGAAGCCCCAGTCGACACTGATGCATGGAATGTGGGAGGACTGGGCGGTAGCGATATCCACCTCGGAGTCTCCGATATAGACACAGTCCTTTGCCTCCACTCCTAAGGCCCGGATGCAGGTATCCACCATGTCCGGTGCCGGTTTTCTCCGAAGATCCTTTTTCTCTCCAAGGGCAAAGTCAAAGATGCCCTTGAAATGTACCTGGCAAAGGCTCTGAACTGCGGAATCCGGCTTGTTGGAAACCACAGCTGTCTTGACACCGGCCTTTTTCAGAGAGGAGATCATCTCATTGATCCCCTGGTAAGGGCCGGTGTGGATAGCGCAGTGGCTGTCATAGTATGGCTTGTAGATGGCCTGGATCCGAGCCACTTCCTCGTCTGTCCAGGGAAGGGGATCCTTCATTACAATATTCGGATCCCCGATTTCCTCCAGTCGGTCCAGATCGAAGCCGCTTTCTGTGGCAAGTGCCCGCTGGATAGCTACGGTGACACCGCTTCCGAAAAAGCGGCGTACCAGATCGCTGCTGTAATTATGTCGATGACCTGTCTGCGCCAGTGCGTAGTTCATAGCTTCTGTCAGATCGTCTAAGGTGTCCAGGATGGTTCCGTCCATGTCAAAAATCGCTGCAGTATACATTGTCTTCGGCCTTTCTTATTAAAATTCAAAAATTCGAACCTAGTATAACACAATCCCGGTGTATAGCAAGGCGATACCTGTTTTGTATCATGTAAGGAGTCTGTTGTATTCATTTTCCGGATTATGTTATATTAATCTTAACCACTCAAGCGTTTGACATAATACCTTTATAGTACCCTGTAACCGGCATAAGGAGTATGAGATCAAGTGAAAGAATGGCTGAAGAAATTACGATCCGTTCACTACAGACGGATCCTTGGAATTGAAGGATATGATGAGGATGTAAGAAGCTTCATCGAGAAGCAGAACCTGCAGCTGGGAGCACCTGTTTCCCTGTTGACCATGGTGATCTCCGGAGTGATGCTGATCCGGCAGGCGGTTGCCAGATACTCTCCCATAGAGCTCTCCTTTTATGTTCTGCTCCTCTTTGGCAGCATTCTGATGTTTATGACTTTTCTGATTTCCAGCAGCAGGCCGGGGGATGCTCCGGTGAGGCATACCACTGTGGTTGTGTACCTGTACCTGATCACCTTTCTGATCTATGAGGTGCACGTGTCAGTGGGGCAGTATGTCCGGGGCGGGGGAGCCATGATTTTTACCATTATGGTGGTGGTAGGATTTATGCTCTTTAATCTGCGGCCCATTACCATTATGGTGTCATCGGCAGTTACCTTCCTGACCATTGCCCTTAAGGTGCAGGAATATGGACAGATCTCCAACCGGCCCCAGGAATATATTGTGACCTGGCTTATGATCGCCCTTGTTGCCATGGTCCGTTATTACTACACCATGGAGGCGGCCACGCATTCCGTGGACAATCGCCGTACCAATGAGAGGCTCCAGAGTATTTCCAGGACCGATGCCCTGACGGGATTGAATAACCGGTATGCGTTAAGGGAGGACTTTGACGGTATGATTGGCCGGCGCATGGAGGTCATGATTTGTGATATCGATAATTTTAAGCATGTGAATGATACCTACGGACATGATATGGGAGATGAGGTGCTAAAGCGCATTGCCTCTCTGGCTGCGGAGCATTTTGAAGAGACGGTGGTCTACCGCTATGGAGGAGATGAATTTATGCTGATCTCCACTCAGAAGGAGACAGATTTTCACCGGGAAGTTCGGGATTTTATGACCCGTTTTCATAAATGCGTTTTCCCGGGAGGACCGGAGAATCCCACCTGCAGCTGTGGATATGTATTCGGATTTGCGGAGAGTGCAGAGGATCTTCGGGCCATGTTTTCCCAGGCGGATGAGCTGCTCTATCAGGCCAAGCAGTCCGGGAAATATACCATGAAATGTCATGCTTTTGATTTTACATTGAAGGATATAGATGGAAAAGGACAGAGATTATTCAAATAACATTGGTAGAATTCTAACCTATCCTGTTATAGAGGATGGGATCAGGATCCGAGATTTTCTTAAGCATCGCCGGTTTCCCCAGGCGGTGCTTTCTCAATTAAAACGTAATCCCCGGAACCTGTGTCTTGAAGCCGGAAGTGCCAAGGCACCCTATCAGGAGGGGAATCTTCCCGTCTTCCCTTACGGGGAGAATCAGCCCCTGTTTCGCCCCATGGCAGCAGGGGAGATCCTGAAGGTCCGGATCCTGGAGGAAAAGGTTCCTTCGCTTCAGCTGACGCCTGTGCAAAGTGACCTGGAGGTCATCTATGAGGATGAGGATATTCTGGTGGTAAACAAGCCGGCGGGGATGTCCATTCATCCTTCCCTTCGGCACTACGAGGATTCCCTTGCCAATGCCCTGTTATACAGAACCAGAAGCAGGGGGGAGAGGGATCTGGTTTTTCGCTGTATCAACCGGCTGGATAAGGAGACCTCAGGACTTACCATCCTGGCTAAGCATATGTTGTCTGGGGCGATTCTCTCTCAGGATGTGAGCAGTCGCAGGATTCACAGGACCTATGTGGCTCTGGTGGAGAATCCGGGGGAGAAAGATCTGCTGCTGGGAAGGGGAAGGGTAGATCTTCCCATCGGTAGAGCGGAGGATTCAGCTATTTTTCGCTGTATCGATCCGGTGGGGGGACAGCGGGCGGTGACAGATTATCAGGTCTTTGCACCGAAGGAAGGTCTGTCTCCTGTGATCCTGAAACTGCAGACGGGACGGACCCACCAGATCCGGGTCCATATGAAGGCCATAGGTCATCCTCTGCCTGGGGATTATCTCTATCATCCGGTATATGACAGGGTAGGACGGGTGCCTCTCCATTCCGCAAGGCTGGTGTTTCATCATCCCATTACAGGGCAGGTCATGGATCTGTTTGCTCCTTTTCCCCGGGAACTGTTGGAACTGACGGACTGGGATCAGGAGAGATTGCGGGAGCAAATATTAAATTTTTCTAAACAATTCCAGGAGAACGTTGACGATAGTTTGTCAGGGTGTTAGTATTACTCTAATAAATTTAGCACTCAGATTAATTGAGTGCTAACAGCATGAACGGAGGATACGATATGACAGTACTACCTTTATACAATGTGATTCTGGTACCGGAGACCAATTTATATATTCAGACAGACTCTTATAAGAAGATGACAGGGAAGGATCCCCAGGTCCAGGAGAGGGTTATCCTGGTGGCAGAGAAGGAGAAGAAGACCAGAGAGGAACTGACCGAATCCGATCTCTATCCCATTGGTCTGGCTGGAATCATTACGGAGGTCAATGCCAACGGATATATTGTGATCCGGACCAAGAAGCGTGCGGATATTACAGAGATCACCGTATTTGCCGACCATACCCTTGCGGTGACCGCCAATAAGAGAGAAGACCTGGTGGAGGAAGAGGTGGACAAGGAGGCTCAGAGAAAGCGGCTGGATAAACTGAAGCAGTCCATTGTGGAATATACTTCCCGTTTTCAGTGGGCAAGTCTGAGCCGGACCTATGTGGCACAGCTTAATTCCATCCCTGAGGTGGCTGCGGTGATGAGCCCCTGGTTCTTTAATTCCGCCGAGGACCGGTATGAGATCCTGGCAGAGGATAGCAGGGCAAAGCGGCTGGACCGACTGGAGAAGATGATCTACGAGAACATCGAGATGAGCAAGATCGGAAATGAGGCGGCCACAGCCCAGGAGGCGGATTATCAGAAGATCTACCGAGAGTCCGCTTTAAAAAAGCAGATCCAGTACATGCAGAAGGAGCTGGATGACATGCATCCGGAGAATGTATCGGACGTGCGTCGTTTCGAGATCGCTATTGACGAGTCCGGTATGAATCCGGAGGCGGAGAAGGAAGCACGTAAGATCTTAAACCGTCTGAAGCAGGAGGGGCAGAACACCTCCGAGTCCGGTATGCTCTACGACTATCTGGATTTTGTGACAGGTCTTTCCTGGAAGAAGGAGGAACAGAAGAACATTGATCTGGACGAGGCTCAGAAGGTCTTAGATGAGGATCATTCCGGTCTTAAGAAGGTGAAGGAGCGTATCATTCAGCAGGTTGCGGTGATGAACTTCAAGCAGCAGCAGTCCGGCTCTATTCTCCTCTTCGTGGGAGCTCCCGGTACCGGTAAGACCAGTATCGGCAAAAGCATTGCAAGGGCTCTGGGGAGAAAGTATGTCCGGGTCGCTCTCGGTGGTGTCCGGGATGAGGCAGAAATCCGGGGACACAGAAGAACCTATATTGGGGCTATGCCGGGTCGTATCATGGACGGAATCAACAAGGCCGGAGTTTCCAATCCGGTGATGGTTCTCGATGAGATCGACAAGCTCTCCACCTCCTACAACGGAGATCCTGCCAGCGCCCTGCTGGAGGTTTTGGATCCGGAGCAGAACAATACCTTCACCGATCACTATATGAATGTTCCCTATGATCTGTCGGATGTTATGTTCATTTGTACAGCCAACAGCCTTGACACAATCCCCGGTCCGTTGTTAAATCGTATGGAGGTTATTCAGTTCCAGGGATATACTCCTATCGAGAAGAAACAGATTGCAAGAGATCATCTCATCCCGAAGGCCTACGAGAAGGTGGGGATCCGGAAGGATCAGCTAACCATCACCGATGAGATCCTTGATACCATTATTTCTGATTATACCATGGAGGGCGGTGTCAGAGGTCTTAAAAAGCGGATGGATACCCTTTGCAGAGTGGCGGCGGTAGAACTTCAGCGGAATCACAAGGACAATGTTACGGTGGAGAAGGATCAGCTAAGGGAGTACCTGGATATGCATCCCATGCATAACAACAAGGTGAAGAAGGAGGGCAAGCCCGGTATTATCACAGGTCTTGCCTGGACGGCGGCAGGCGGAGCCATTCTCTATATCGAGACCCTTATGACCAAGGGTAAGGGCAAGGTCACCGTTACCGGTCAGTTGGGAGATGTGATGAAGGAGTCCACCCAGATTGCGGTCTCTTTGGTGAAGGCTCTGTATCCCGGTAAGGCAGAACTGTTTGAGAAGAACGATATTCATATCCACTTCCCGGACGGTTCCACTCCAAAGGATGGTCCTTCTGCCGGAATCACCCTGGTCACAGCTCTTTCTTCTCTGGTCAGTGATACACCGGTGACACCACAGGTAGCAATGACTGGGGAAGTGTCTTTGAACGGATCCGTCAATCCCATCGGAGGTCTTCCGGAGAAGCTGATGGCTGCACAGCGTGCAGGAGTTTCCCATGTGTTTATTCCGGAGGAGAATATGGAGGATCTTAGAGATGTGGCCCAGGAGGTGAAGGACGCCCTGACCATTACACCGGCTAAGGAGATCACGGATGTACTGAATGCCCTAAAGATCCCTGTTGAGAATCCAAAGCTGAAGAACGAGTGATTATGAAGGACGTAAACAACTATATTTTTGATCTGTATGGAACCTTGCTGGACATTGAAACAGACGAGTCATCCCCTACCCTATGGAAGAGGATGGCTGCTCTGTATTCGGTCTATGGCGCGGAATATACAGGACCGCAATTA
>CADCQT010000129.1 GCA_902803645.1 uncultured Lachnospiraceae bacterium
ATCCTTCAAGTCTCTGCAAAGATCCTTCACTCTGGAAGGGGTATTGGGATTGCCCAATAATCCTGTTACAAGCTTGGATGCTTCACCGTACTCCTTAAAGTGATATGCCATATTAGCAAGGAGATACTCCACCGTATTAGAGTTCATTCCGCAATAGGGAGGTGTCTCTGTAGAAAAGGCCTTCTTCAATCCCTCATAGGCCTGACGGTAGAAACCTTCCATCTCGGTGGTAAGCTGCTTGCGCTTCTCTTCCACCTCCGGTGTCTTCTCTGTCATCGTCTTAAGCTCGCCTCGAATCAGCCATGCAATACGAAGGCAGACAACTGCCTTCTCGGACAGCTTACCATGCTTCGCCATAGCGCAGACAAGAGCCAGCTTATAATGATCAATGGACTCCTGGTAGGTATAAGTCTCCTGTGTTTTCTCATCCACAGGGCTGAAGTTATCGCCTACTGCCTCACGGATCCACTTGATCTGAGACATGGACAGATGCTCAAAGAACTTGTTCATTGCAGAATAACCGCAGTTCGGGCAGGAGCAGACCTCATACTTCAAGGTATCAATACCCTCGAAATTAGGACGAAGATCAGAATCCGGCTCCAGTCTCTTAGCCTTACTGCTCTTGGCAGTCAAGGTCTTAAACTTATGATCACAGACCGGACACTGGACACTCTTCTCAAGGACAAGATCCTTCTCCTCGATCTTCACCGGTGCGGCGCCGGCTTTACCGGCAGACTGCGCCTTTGACTTTTTCTTACCATCATCTGTAATATCAAGGTCACCCTTGACATTTAAACCGAATTTTTCAAGTCCTGATAATAGATTCATGTTATCTTCCTTTTTAATTAATTGGGCAGTCTGAAGGAACTCTTAAGGGAAACGATCCTGTTAAATACCGGTGCCTTGTCCTTTGAGTCCTTACTGTCTACTGTAAAGAAACCATTACGTACAAACTGGAAGCTGTCATATGCCTTCACATCCAGAAGAGACGGCTCAAGCTTCGCATCATTCATAAGGATCAGTGAATTCGGATTGACATTCACCTCACCATTTTCATTATAAACCCCTTTTTCCTCATCTACAATATTTTCGTAGAGACGGACTGGAGCTGTTATTGCTGTATCTTTGTTGACCCAGTGAATGGTACCCTTGACCTTACGTCCGTCGTTACTGTTACCTCCTCTGGTCTGTGGATCATAGGTACCGTGAATACGGATCACATTACCATTCTCATCCTTCTCACAACCGGTGCAGGTAACAAAGTAGGCATTCATCAGGCGAACCTCATTCCCCGGGAACATACGGAAGTACTTCTTCACCGGCTCTTCCATAAAGTCACTGCGTTCGATATAAAGATACTTGGAAAAAGGAACTTTACGGCTGCCAAGAGACTCATTCTCCAGGTTGTTTGGAACCTCAAGTTCCTCACTTTCTCCTTCCGGATAGTTATCGATCACAAGCTCCACCGGATCAAGAACTGCCATAACACGTGGAACCTTTGTCTTAAGATCCTCACGAATGCAGTACTCCAGCATAGGATACTCTGCTGTGGAATTAGCCTTGCTAACTCCGCAGAGCTCTACAAAGCGACGAAGAGACTCCGGTGTATAACCACGACGACGAAGACCGGCAATGGATACAAGACGTGGGTCATCCCAACCGTCTACGATTCCATCCTCTACCAGCTTCTTGATGTAACGCTTACCGGTAACCACATTCTTAAGGTAAAGCTTTGCAAATTCGATCTGACGTGGAGGATTCTCAAATTCGCACTCACGAACAACCCAGTCATATAAAGGACGATGATCCTCAAACTCCAGGGTACAGATGGAATGTGTGATTCCCTCAATAGCATCCTCAATAGGATGGGCAAAATCATACATAGGATAAATGCACCACTTATCCCCCTGTCTGTGATGGTTCATATGAGCCACACGGTAGATGATAGGATCTCTCATATTGATGTTAGGAGAGTTTACATCGATCTTGGCACGTAAAACCACAGAACCGTCTTCGTATTTTCCCGCCTTCATGTCCTCAAAGATCTGAAGAGACTCTTCAATGGGACGATCGGAATTCGGATCCTTCTTACCCGGTTCTGTCAGTGTACCGCGGTACTCACGGATCTGGTCCGCCGTAAGATCCGATACATAGGCCTTACCCTTTTTGATCAGCTTAACAGCATACTCATACATCTGCTCGAAGTAGTCGGAAGCATACTTGGTCTCATCCCACTTAGCGCCCAGCCAGTGAATATCCTTCTGAATCGCTTCTGCAAATTCACTCTTCTCCTTGGTTGGATTCGTGTCATCAAAGCGCATATGAAACGCACCATTGTATTCCTGTGCAAGTCCGTAGTTTAAGATGATGGACTTGGCATGTCCGATATGTAAGAATCCATTGGGCTCCGGAGGGAAACGGGTGATGACATGGTCATAGACTCCCTCTGCAAGATCCTTGTCGATCTCTTCTTCAATAAAATTCCTGCTTTTGATTTCTGCTGTACTGTCTGACATTATCTGTTCCTCTTATTCTAATTTATCTATGAGCCGGGGATGGCATCATTTCACATGGGTATGGGTAAAAAGGTGGTCACTGCAATACTCATAAGCACCGTTGCACTTGCTACAGTAACGGAATTCCAGTTCCGGATTTGTAATTTCCGTACGACCGCAGATGCAGCACTTGTGCCTTGGACCACCCTTCTCGCTTTCCTTCTGACGGGCCCTTGCACCCGCATCATAAGCCTTGCGGAAATTCCGCTTACGGGAAAACTCCTTAGGTGAGTATCTTCTGAAGTTCCTTGTCATAAGGAAGAAGATCAACACATTCGCAAGGGATGAGGCAATGGCAATCACAATGCCCCACTGTCTGGATATCACAGCTGTAACTACATCAAATCCGATAAAGGCCGCATATAAAAGACCCAACCATTTCATCTTGATGGGGATGAAAAAATACAAAAGGATCTGCTCCTCCGGATAGGTCATGGCAAAAGCCAAAAAGATAGATAGATTGATGTAGTTCGTGGAAAACACCGCACTAATGGAGCTTCCAAGGATTTCCTGGGAAGCGCTTAAATTCCCGCTTCCCATCAGACTGATGGAATAGATCCCATATACCAGCAATGCACCGATCACGGAGCACAAAATTCCGCCAAAGATATAGAAATTAAAGCGGAAGGTACCCCATGCTCTCTCAAGGGCTGTGCCCAGCTGCCAGTAAAATACCATCATAATGACAGCAAACAGCACATTCTGCTCCGGCGGGATCAACACCCAGGTAATGATCCGCCACACTTGTCCATGGAGGATCATATAGGGATCCAGCCTCATAAAACTTAAAAACTCCGTTCCGGTAGTTGCCCCTCCAAACTGAAGCAGATATCCCAGGATGTAACCTCCAATGAGATAGTTGATCAGGTTCGGAATTGCATACTTGCCGAATTTGCGCTCCAACTTGTTGATCATCGTATCGAAATATCCTTTCTAAACGCGTCTGTTACCCCTCGTATGGCGCATTCATTTTATTATATTTTGTTGTTTTTCTCTTGTCAATAATCCATAAATAGATCCTGTTCCCCACAGGAATAGAGATCAGTGCAACCACAAGGGTAATCACAAGAACAAATATGGTCTGCACGTTCTTTGGAAGATCTCCCAGGAAGGCACACACAATGTTGACTCCCAGAAGCTGACACAGGTAAAGAGGAAGGGAAAGCCTTCCAAGGGCATAGACCCATTCCTGATTCCAGAATCCATCTCCGTAGGTCTGACCGGAAAAAGCCAGTACAACTGAGAGCGTAAGGAAGATCAGCACATGGATCTCATACCGGGAAG
>CADCQT010000130.1 GCA_902803645.1 uncultured Lachnospiraceae bacterium
ACTGGTGGCCCGTATGATGTTCGGAACCTTTGGCTGGACATCACAGTATGTGACGGGAGCCTATCAGCTCAGTTCTACGGCGGTTCTCTCCACCGGAATGTTTTTATGCGTTCTGCTGCTGAGTGAAAGCGGGCAGCCGGCGCAGGCAATGCAGCATGTACAGGAAGCAGAAAGCGTAAAGCCCGGAGACCTCGGATACAATCCGAAGCGGGAGTCAAAATGGAAAAGGCTTATCGCGCTTCTGGGGTCGGATACCATGGGAATTTATTATGTGCACATCCTGTTGGTGCAGAAAATCAGTATGGTGTTTTATCATATAGACTGGCTGGGTATCACGTCCAATGTTGTAAAGACGCTGATTGTTCTGCTGTTGAGTGTGCTTTTTACGGAAGCGGTAAAACGGATTCCGCTGATCCGGCATTTGGTACGCTGACTTTGAAAAAATGTGTCAGAAAAAGAGTGATTGACGAGATATCCCGTCAATCACTCTTCTTTTTGATATAAAGCCGTCAAGCGGACGCCGTGCTTGCACGGGCGGACATTATAAAACCACCCGGACTTCATGTACGGTGTCGGCAGCAAGATCCAGCGGAAGGATATTTCCGGCTACTTCCTGACCATCCACAAGCAGAGACCGGACGCCCTTTTCATGGTGTGCATGGTTATCGACGGTAATGTGGAATTTTACGCCGCGGAAGCTTCGGTCAATACTGTATTCCTCCAACTGATCCGGGACACATGGATCCACGCGGAGACCGTCAAGGGTTGGCTGTATGCCGAGAATATACTGGCTCATGCAGGTAAAGGTCCAGGCAGCAGTACCGGTCAGCCAAGAGTTCTTTCCTTCACCCGGTGTTGCGGCGTCGCGGCCTGCCACCATCTGGCAATATACATAAGGTTCTGTACGGTGGATTTCCGAAATATCCTCGAGATAAACCGGACAGGTCTTTTTGAATACGCTGAAGGCACGATTGCCATGACCGACCATTGTTTCCGCAGCCGCAATCCATGGATTGTTGTGGCAGAAAATACCGGCATTCTCTTTATATCCAGGTGGATAGGATGAGATTTCACCCAATTCCACATGATATCTTGTATAGGCAGGCTGCAGCAGAACGATACCGAACTTGGTATCCAAGCGATCCTTAACGGATTCTAAGGCCTTCTCAGCCTGACCGCTTTCTACACCCACACCAGCCATGACGCACATGCCCTGAGGCTCGATGTAGATCTGACCCTCTTCACAGGTATGTGAACCAACGGGATTGGAGTTGGCATCGAAAGCACGAATAAACCATTCGCCATCCCAGCCCTCGGTCTGAAGGGCCTGGTTCATTTTCTCAACAGCCTCGTCAACCTCGGCAGCTCTGTCAGCCTTGCCCACATGACGAAGGATGTCTGCATATTCCTTACCGTATTTTACAAACATACCACCAATGAAAACAGACTCGGCAACCGGTCCCTCGGATGGTCCGGTGATCTGGAAGCTCTCACCCGGTTCCTCTGAGAAACAATTTAAGTTCAGACAGTCGTTCCAGTCTGCGCGGCCGATCAAGGGAAGACCGTGGGGACCTAAATTGGTGGCTGTATAGTTGAAGCTGCGATCCAAATGATCTAAAAGAGGCGCAGCCTTCTCGAAATCACTGTCAAAAGCACACTTCTCTTCCAGGATGGAAAAATCTCCGGTCTCACGAAGATAAGCACCGGTTCCCGCAATGAGCCATAAAGGATCATCATTGAAACCACCACCGATGGCAGCGTTACCGCGCTTGGTCAATGGCTGGTACTGATGATAGGTGCTGCCGTCCTCAAACTGAGTGTTGGCAATATCGATAATACGCTCTCTTGCTCTCTCAGGAATCAGATGAACGAAACCGAGGAGATCCTGACAGGAGTCACGGAATCCCATGCCACGGCCCATGCCGGACTCATAGTAGCTGGCGCTTCGGCTCATATTGAAGGTAACCATACACTGGTACTGGTTCCAGATATTCACAAGGCGATTCAGCTTTTCGTCCCCTGTATGTACAGAGTAGGTGGAAAGAAGGTTGGTCCAGTAAGTCTTAAGCTCACTAAGAGCGGTTTCAACCTGCTCATCCGTCTGATACTTTTCAAGTAAGGCATCGGCAGGAGCCTTGTTGATAACGTTAGGAGCAATGAACTTCTGATCTCTTGGATTCTCACAATATCCTAATACAAAGATGTAGGAAGCACTTTCACCGGGAGCGAGCTTCACCTGAAGATGATGAGAACCGATGGGAGCCCATCCGTGGGCAACGGAGTTGTGACTCTCCCCTTCTGCTACCACCTGAGGATTGGAAGGACCATTGTAAAGGCCTACAAACTCATCGCGGCTGGTATCAAAGCCCTCGACCGGCTTATTAACAGAATAAACTGCGTAGTGATTACGTCTCTCACGGTACTCTGTCTTATGGTAGATGGTGCTGCCCTCTACCTCCACCTCACCGGTGGAGAAATTACGCTGGAAGTTGGTGGAGTCATCCTCTGCGTTCCATAAACAGAACTCGATATAGCTGAACAGGTCAATCTTCTTATCATTAGAAGAAGTATTGGTAAGAACGACCTGATTAACCTCGCAATTATCATGAACAGGAACAAAGGCGGTAAGAACCGCTTTCAGTCCGTTCTTCTCACCGGTAATGGTAGAATAGCCAAGACCGTGACGGCACTCATAGGAATCAAGCTCCGTCTGAACCGGCTGCCAGCCGGGGTTCCATACAGTATCTTCATCCTTAATATAATAGTAACGACCACCGCAGTCCAAAGGACTGTTATTATAACGATAACGTGTCAGTCGTAAAAGTTTGGCGTCCTTATAGAAGTCATAACCGCCTGCAGTGTTGGAGAACAAACCGAAATATTCCTGGGATCCTAAGTAGTTGATCCATGGAAGTGGTGTTCTTGGGGTGGTAATGACATATTCCTTATTGGAATCGTCAAAATATCCGAATTTCATTTAGCCTCCTGTCTCTTCCATATAGAAGAATTGATAAAGTATATAAACAGTACTCTTCCTTTCGAATCGATCCGCTAAGATTTAACGAATACGATTTCGTAACCCTCTGCTAGAATTATAGTACCGACAATGAAATTTGTAAATAAATGATTATCGAATCGTGCGAAATTGATAAATTATCTGAAAAAAAGTTGTATAGTTTCTACATTGACGATAGTTCGAAACCGATTTAGAATAAAAGTACGAAAACGAATTCGGCATGAGTTTAGAGCCGATATACAACAAAAAAACAGGGAAAGTGGTGATGCGAGTGATAACAATTAAGGACATCTCCAAGAAATGTGGAGTATCTCCCGCCACAGTGAGTAAGGCCCTGAATGGTTATGGTGATATCAGTGAAGCGACCAGAGAGCTGATTCAGAAGACAGCGCAGGAGATGCACTATCTTCCCAATGCAGCGGCTCGCCAGCTGAAGACCAATACCTCCCATAATATCGGGATCGTATATGTAGACCAGACAGGAAGCGGACTTGCTCATGAATACTTTTCCGGAGTCATCGATAGTGCCAAGGAAGAGGCTGAGAAAAGCGGTTATGATATTACCTTTATTTCCAGTTCCATAGGATATGGTTCCTACGTAGAGCACTGCCGATATCGGAAATGTGACGGCGTCCTGATTGTCAGTGATGATTTTATGAGCAGGCAGGTGCAGGAGCTGGTGAACAGCGAGATACCTACTGTAATAATAGACTATATCTTTGACGGTCACAGTAGTGTTTTATCTAAGAATGTAGATGGCTCCTATGCATTAACGAAGTATTTAATCGGGAAAGGACATCGGAAGATCGCTTTTATACATGGTGAGACAACTTCCGTAACATCAAAGCGATTATCGGGTTTCTATAATGCATGCTCCGAGGAAGGGATCAAGATACCGGAGGATTATATGATAGAAGCCAGATATCATGATCCAAGTGCAAGTGCGGAAGCGACCAGGAAGCTTATGATGCTTCGGACGCCGCCCACAGCAATTATGTATCCGGATGATTATTCCTATTTAGGGGGGATGATGGAACTTGAGAGATTGAATCTTTCGATTCCGGAGGATGTCAGTGTGGTTGGATTCGATGGGATCCACCTGTCACAGGTGTTGCGGCCTAAGCTGACGACTTATTATCAGGATGCACCCAAGATTGGTAAGATTTCGGCAAAGAAGCTGATTCATACCATTGAACATAAGAAGACCAGCGTTGCCGAGGAACTTGAGATTCCCGGGAAGTTGCTGATCGGGGGTTCTGTAGCTCAGATCTAGCAATCAAGCTAGCTGATATATTTTTTCATTAAATATGAAAGAGGAGGAGACACATGAAAAAAAGAATGAGAATGCTTGCCAGCTTAGCACTGGCCGGTGCCATGGTTCTGTCAATGACAGCTTGCTCAGGCAGCAGCAAGTCCCAGGACGCAAATGCCACGGATAGCGGCACCAAAAAAGAGGATGTGAAAGAGGGAAAAGTCCTCAACATCTGGTGCTGGAATGATGAGTTCCAGAGCAGATTCAATGACTACTATCCTGAGGTTAAGGAAGTGGCCGAGGACAAGTCTACTACAACATTAAATGATGGAACGACTGTAAAGTGGACCATCAACCCCAATGAGAATAACAACTATCAGGATAAGCTGGATACAGCACTTCAGGCACAGGCAACAGCTTCTGACGATGAGAAGATCGATATCTTCCTGATTGAGGCTGACTACGCACTTAAGTATGTAGATGCCAATGCGAATGTGGCTGAGCCATTATCCGATCTGGGAATCACAGATGATGATCTGGCAGATCAGTATCAGTACACAAAGGATATTGTTACAGACGCCAATGGTGCTCAGAGAGGTACTTCATGGCAGGCAACACCGGGTCTTTTCGCTTATAGAAGATCTATCGCAAAGGATGTTTTAGGAACAGACGATCCGGAGAAGGTACAGGAGAAGTTAAAAGATTGGGATAGCTTCAACAAGGTAGCAGCTGAGGCATCAAAGAAGGGTTACAAGATGCTTTCCGGTTACGATGATTCTTATAGAACCTTCTCTAATAACGTATCAGCAAAGTGGGTAGACGGAACAACCGTTAAGGTAGATCCAAACCTTATGACATGGGTTGAGCAGACAAAGGACTTCACAGATAAGGGATACAACAACAAGACTTCTCTTTGGGATGATTCATGGAATGCAGACCAGGGTGCAGAAGGTAAGGTATTCGGATTCTTCTATTCTACATGGGGAATCAACTTTACACTTGTAGATAATGCTGGTAAGGATGGCTTCGGTGACTGGGCAGTCTGCGAAGGACCACAGCCATACTTCTGGGGTGGAACATGGATCTGTGCTGCGCAGGGTAACGACAATCCTAAGACCATCAAGGACGTAATGCTTAAGCTTACATGCGACAAGGATATCGAGCAGAAGATTACAAAGGATCTTCAGGATTACACAAACACAGTTTCCGGAATGCAGGAGATCGCTAACGATCCTAAGTTCGGTTCAAAATTCCTTGGTGGACAGAACCACATCAGTCTTTTCTCAGAAGTTGCTCCACAGATCGATATGAGCAAGACAAGCCCATATGATCAGGGATGTAACGAGGCATTCCAGAATGCATTCAAGGATTACTTCGATGGTAACACGGATATTGATACATCCAAGAAGAACTTTGAGACAGCAATTATGGAGAAGTATCCAGAGCTTACAGCTGTAGAGTGGCCATAAGGCTTCTTCAGTGAGGGAGAGATTAAGAGAATAGGGTTCAGGCGGGATGGGCAAGTCCCATTCCGCTTTTTCAGAAAAAGTTACTAAAACGGTTTCGCTCATATTTGTGAAACGTGTTTCGTATCCTGAAGGGAGAACATATGAATAAAAAGAAAGGAAAAAGCATAAGTTATGCGAAATGGGGTTATGTATTTATCTTCCCGTTTTTCCTGGTATTTGCGGTTTTTCAATTATATCCGTTGATCACAACGATCTATTACAGTTTCTTTGAATATTTCCGTTCCGGTCTGACGTTTATCGGACCAAAGTATATTGGATTGACCAATTATATCGAGCTTTTTAAAGCCGACCTGCCTAAGTACATGGGCAACACCATGATCATGTGGATCGCAGGTTTTATTCCACAGATCGTGATCTCACTGATCTTAGCTGCCTGGTTTACAGACACACGTCTGAAGATCAAGGGCAAGCAGTTCTTTAAAGTTGTAATCTACATGCCGAATCTGATTATGGCAAGTGCATTTGCAATGTTGATCTTTGCACTGTTCTCCGATGGAGGCCCAATCAACGGCATTTTAATGAATTTGGGAATTATCCGCCACGGACAGCCCATCCGCTTCCTGGCAAGTGTTGTGGGAACCCGCTCCCTGGTTGCTCTTATGAACTTTATGATGTGGTTCGGTAATACCACGATCATGTTAATGGCAGCTGTTATGGGTATTGATCCTGCGCTCTTCGAGGCGGCAGAGCTGGATGGATGTAATCATAAGCAGATCTTCTTCAGGATCACACTGCCTCTGATTCGTCCGCTTCTGATTTACACTCTGATCACATCTATGATCGGTGGTCTTCAGATGTTCGATGTACCTCAGATCCTGACAAACGGTAAGGGTTCACCAAACCGTACATCTACTACGATGATCATGTACCTTAACAACCATCTGTTCAGTAAGAACTATGGTATGGCTGGTGCAGTATCAGTCTTCCTGTTTATTTTATGCGCGATTTTCTGTATTATCGTGTACTACTCATTTAACAGTGAAACAGATGAGAGCATTACCGGTAAGCGCAAGAAACACAAGAAGGGGGCAAGAAAATGAGAGAAACCAAGCCAAGCCATGTAAGAACAGTCATTGCATACATTGTGCTGATCATTTTGGCATTCCTTTGCCTGTTCTTCTTCTATGTATTACTTGTTAACTGTACAAGAGACCATATCTCTATTCAGAAGGGATTTTCAGCAATACCAGGGGACCACTTCATAACGAACTTTAAGAATGTGCTGGCAGATGCCAATGTGCCTATTTTATCCGGTCTTAAGAACTCTATGCTCGTATCCGGACTGGCAGCACTCCTTGCAACCTATTTCTCATGTATGACAGCCTATGGTATCTATGCCTACGACTTTAAGCTGAGAAAGTTCGCCTTTGTCTTCATCTTACTGATTATGACAATGCCGACACAGGTTACAGCTCTTGGTTTCATCAAGCTGGTGGAGAAGATGAGTCTTCTGGATACTCTGATTCCACTGTTTGTTCCAAGTATTGCGGCTCCTGTCGTATTTTACTTCATGTATAGTTACATGCAGTCCTCTCTTCCTATGGAGCTGGTAGAGGCGGCACGAATCGACGGCAGTAACGAGATGCATACCTTTAATTTTATCGTTCTTCCATTAATGAAGCCGGCGATTGCGGTACAGGCGATCTTCACCTTCGTTACCAATTGGAATAACTACTTTATGCCGGCCCTTGTATTGACATCCAAGGACAAGAAGACACTGCCGATCCTGATCGCAGCACTTCGAAGTGCTGATTTCCTGAAGTTTGATCAGGGAAAGGTATACATGTTAATTACGATGGCTATTGTGCCGATCATTATTATTTATATCCTTCTGTCTAAGTACATCGTATCCGGTGTGACCTTAGGCGGTGTAAAGGGATGATAACTACGTTATCTTCATAAAATTCTCCTTTCTAAAAGGTCCTCCGACGTTCTGCCGGGGGACCTTTTATGGTGTAAAATGATAAAAACAAAAAAGAGATCCACCTCTGGATGGATCTCTTACAAGAGCATAAAAAACCGAGCTTGCTATCTCGAATAAAAAGCGAACGGACGTTACCTGTGCAGTTAACTCAACCCAGGCACCCTCACGGCACATGGAAAATCCTGCTTAGTGCTGCTTCATTCCTGACCTGACACGGTTCACAAGCATCCATTGCGTAAGACCCAAATCTCAACGCCACTTAC
>CADCQT010000131.1 GCA_902803645.1 uncultured Lachnospiraceae bacterium
ATTCATCATATTTTTATTGTATCCTGTAACGTTTCGGGTGGCGATTGTGGGGGCTGATCATGGAATGGTCGGCTCTTTTTTATTTATCTTAGTGGGAGAAGCCCCTTCCCCTTAAGGAAGTGTAGGATTATGATCTCGTCTTCTATATATGTTCCACAGATTTTTCCCCTGCATTATGTGGGAAGTGTCAATATAAGCCGGCGGATTGGGGTGATACAATGAAGAAGGGGAGGGGCGTATGAGCATGAAAAGGAGGAAATGCGTATGAAGAAAACGGGGAAGAAACTGATTGTTGGTATTACTTTGACAGCCTGTCTATTGATGGGCTATGGTAGCCCTGCCTTGGAGGCGTTTCCTTTGGCTGCTGCCATTACAAATGAGCAGACGGTAGAGGCGAAGACCACCTATAACAGTATCTACAAGTCTTATGCAAAGAAGATCAAGAAGGCGACACCGAAGCTTTTGGCCAAGTTTAAGAAGAAGATCAAGAAGCTTAACAGTGTGTCAGATAAGGCTGAGCTGACCCAGAAGTACATCCAGAAGCTTGCAACCATCCAGGTGGATGGAACAAAGGCCATGGCAACACTTATGTATAAGAATGGGGACGATTATTCAACCTATGAGAAGTGGGCAATGAAGCTGATGAAGGTATATGAGAAACAGGCAGGGAAGATCACAAGTGTATACATGAATTCCCTTACCTGATTTTCACGTTTTTGCATAAGACAGGAGAAATTAAGGGAAAATAACCCGGATATAGGGAAAAGGATCTGCGAAAACCATTGAAAATAAAGGATTGCTAACGTTTGCACAAATGATGTATGCGAGAAATATAATCCCTGTACTTTGGTAGGAATTAAATCAAAAAACCTACCCGGTGGCAGGGATATCGTATGGTGTATACAACAAAAAGAGGAAATATCTGAAAACGATTTCAGATATTTCCCTTTTTTATTTTGCCAAAAACTCGTAAACTCTCTTCAACAAACAAAACCTACCGCATTACTAGGTAGAACAAAAGGAAAAAGAAAAAGGAGAGTGTGTAGCGTGTCAAAAGTAAATTTAGAACTACCAAGTGTCCAGATTCGTGAGATCCGGTTGAACTCCATTACAGGATATTCCGGAGATGCCAAGGATTTGGTACAGGAATCCGGATGTGGCCTAAAGGATCGCAACCGTACGTTTACACAATGTATCGGCTGTTCCAATGGCCAGGCCGGATGTATGGCAAGCATGATGAGTGATTCGGCCGTTATATCGCATGGGCCGGTGGGATGTTCCTCCTGCTTCCATGAATACAATATGACCTATCGGGTCAATGCTCCCATTCATCATAAGGAAAATGCACCAAGAAGGATTTTTACCACCAATCTCCAGGAAAAGGATACGGTTTACGGAGGTGTCAAGAAACTGTCCGAGACCATCCATGAAGTCTATGAGAGATGCAAGCCCGGCGTGATCTTCGTACTGTCCACTTGTGCGGTTGGAATCGTAGGAGATGATGTGGAAAGCGTCTGTGACGAGGCGGAGAAAGAGCTGGGAATTCCTGTGGTATCGGTGGTATGTGAGGGCTTCCGCTCCAAGGTCTGGACAACAGGATTTGATGCCACCTATCACGGAATGGCAAGAAAGCTTATTAAGAAGCCACAGAAGAGAAGAGAGGACATTGTCAATGTTATTAACTTCTGGGGGAAGGATGCCTTTGGAGAATGGCTGGCACCCTTTGGACTTAAGCCACATTACATCTCCCCCTTTAATACGGCAGAAGAGCTCTCTCACGCAGGAGAGGCGGCAGCCACCTTCCAGGCATGTTCCACTCTGGGAAGTTATCTGGCAGCGGCCCTGGAGCAGGAATTCGGGGTACCGGAGATCCCCACAGCGCCTCCCTATGGTATTGCGCAAACAGACCGGTGGTTTCGGGCTGTGGGCAAGGCCTTTGGCAAAGAAGAACTGGCAGAGAAGATTATTGCAGAAAAGAAGGAAAAGTATCTGCCACAGATCGAAGAGATCCGAAGGAAGCTGGAAGGCAAAACAGCCTATGTGGCGGCAGGTGCAGCCCACGGACATGCCCTTTTGGATGTTCTGGGAGAACTGGGATTAAAGAGTGCAGGAGCTTCCATTTTCCATCATGATCCGGTCTATGACAGTGAGAATCCAAACCATGATCAGCTGGCACAGCGTGTGGGAGATTACGGTAACGTACCAAGGTTTAACGTATGTAACAAGCAGGAGTATGAGCTGGTAAATGCCCTGTACAAGGCAAAGCCGGATATTCTTTTGGCAAGACATGGTGGCATGACCCTCTGGGGCGCAAAACTTGGCATTCCAAGTCTTCTGGTGGGAGATGAGCATCTGTCCATGGGATATGAGGGACTGATTGAATACGGAAAGCTGATCATCGATACCTTAGAGCATGATGAGTTTGTGAAGAATTTCCAGCAGCATGCGTTAAATCCATATACAAAATGGTGGTTGACACAGGATACAGATTATTTTCAGAGAGGGGCAAAGTAAATGGCAAATTATAGTGGACTCATTGAACAGGAGCGTTACACCTGTGCGATTGGAGCGCTTCAGACGGTGGTTGCAATCCGGCATGCAGTTCCTCTCCTTCATTCCGGACCGGGCTGTGGCAGCATGATCGCAGGTTTTTTTGAAAGAAGTAAGGGATATGCAGGAGGAGATACATCCCCCTGTACGGCTTTTACAGAGAAGGAAGTTGTATTTGGAGGAATTGAGAAACTGCGGCACAACATCGAGAATACCTACAAGGTGCTGGATACGGATCTGCAGGTGGTCCTGACAGGATGTACCGGCGGTATCGTAGGAGATGATGTGGAAAGCCTGGTCATGGAGTATCAGGACAAGGGAAAACCCATTGTATGGGTGGATACTCCGGGCTTTAAATCCAATAACCTGGTGGCTCACAGCAGTGTGGTCAACGCCATCATTGATCAGTATGTCAGCCGTTTTGAGGAGGAGAACGATCCGAGAAGCGAAAGAGGTACGGTGAACCTGTTTGCAAGCATTCCCTATCAGGATCCTTTCTGGAAGGGAAATCTAAGGGAATATAAAAGACTTCTGGAGGGGCTTGGTCTGAAGGTCAATGTGCTCTTCGGACCGGAATCGGAAGGCGTGAAGGAATGGCAGCAGATTCCAAGAGCCAACTTTAATATCCTGGTGTCTCCCTGGTATGGAAAGACCATTGTAGATAAGTTAAAGCGGCAGTATGGACAGGAGTATTTCTGGTTCCATTATCCCCCCATCGGAGCAAACGCCACCAGGGAATTCCTGGAAGGGGTAGTAAGCTTCGCATTGGAACAGGGAGCGCAGATCGACAGTAAAAAGGCCCTAGCCTTTATCGATGCAGAGGAGGCGGCCTACTATGAGGAGATCGATAACCTGGCATCTTTCCTGTTGGAATTCCGGTACGGACTTCCAAAGTATGTGCATATCTTACACGACGCAGGCTATGTCACAGGTCTGTCCAGATTCCTCCTCCATGAGACAGGAATCGTTCCGGTAGAGCAGTATGTGGTGGATAATACACCGGCAAAGTACCAGGATAAGATTCAGGAGACCATCCGTTCCTTCAGCGGTAAGCGGCAGATCGATGTGACCTTCCTGCCGGATGCAGGACTGGCTCAGGATAAGATTCGCCAGGTTAAAGAAAAGCATGACGGAAAGGGACTGATCATCGGAAGCAGCTGGGACGGGGACCTGGCCAAGGAGTTGGAGGATGCCTATGTATGTGCAGCCCACCCCATGGAACTTCGGTTGGTGCTCACAACAAACTATGTCGGTTTTACCGGGGGACTTCGGGTGATCGAGGATGTATATAACACAGCATTGAAGGTTTATGAATAAGGGGGAAGATGGTATGGCAGTACGGGTAGGATTTGCAAGCATTGACGGAAATATTCTGGATCAGCATTTTGGACATGCCAGATATTGGCAGATCTATGACATATACGAAGATGATGCAGAATTTGTGGAAGTCAGAAAAAGTTATCCCGCCTGCAACGGACATTGTGAAGGCGGTTTTACCGATCTGATCGAACTGCTGGGAGACTGTAAGGCCATCTTTTCCGTAAAGATTGGGGAGGGGGCAGCCCAGGCGGTCCTGGCCAAAGGGATCCGGGTGTTTGAGGCCCAAGGGAGTCTTGTCAATATCATTGCTGCACTGATCGAGCAGCATGCTTTAGAGCAGCTGCAGGGTGAGCAGCCAGCAGGAGCAACGTAACATTAGAAAGGAAGGATGGAAATGACAGTTTCATTTGAAGAATTACGAAAAAAACATCCTTGTTTTGCATTGGGAGAAAAATCCAACCACGGGCGTATTCACCTGCCGGTGAGTCCGGGATGTAATATTGCCTGTCGGTTTTGCATCAGAGATATTAATGAACATGAGAACAGGCCCGGTGTGGCAGGTGAGATCATTACACCAGAGGAGGCTCTTGAGGTGGTCAGAAAGGCAAAGGCCCTGATGCCCCAGCTGTCTGTTGTAGGAGTGGCCGGACCGGGAGATACCCTGGCAACCCCCTATGCACTGCAGACCTTCCGCCTGGTTAAGGAGCACTTCCCGGATATGATCAAGTGTATGAGTACCAACGGCCTGAACTTGCCGGATTATGCAAAGGAGATCATTGATGTGGGGATTGATTCTCTCACGGTGACGGTCAATGCAGTGGATCCCAAGATCCAAAAGCAGCTGAACGCCTCCTGTATCTATCACGGAAGGACCTACATGGGAGAAGAGGCGGCAAGGGTCTTGATCCATAACCAGTTAAGCGGGATCAAAAAAGTAACTGACGCGGGGATTACAGTAAAGGTCAATACGGTCTTTGTGCCGGAGATCAACGGAGAGCATATTCCCACTGTGGCAAAGACGGTGGCAGAGGCG
>CADCQT010000132.1 GCA_902803645.1 uncultured Lachnospiraceae bacterium
CTGGGGATCCTGACCTTTTTTGTTCCGGTACTGATTATGACCTATTACGCGGTTATCGGTGGATGGATCGCAAAATATGTGGTGTCCTTTGTGACAGGACATGGATTTGCGGCAGCAGAAGACGGGTATTTTACAGGATTTATCACCAATCCGGTAGAGTCCGTTGTCTATGCCGTGATCTTCATGGTGTTGACCTCTGTGATCATCTTCAATGGAGTCGAGGGAGGAATCGAGAAGTGTTCCCGTATCATTATGCCGGTGCTTTTGCTACTTATCGTGGCAATCTCCATTTATTCTCTGACCATTTCCCATACAGGGGCAGATGGAGTGCGGCGTACCGGATTACAGGGATTTCTGGTGTATGTGACACCGGATCTTCACGGGCTTACCCTTAAGAAGTTTATGTCCATTTTATTGGATGCCATGAGCCAGCTGTTCTTCTCTTTGTCTGTGTCCATGGGAATTATGATCACCTATGGATCCTATGTAAAAAAGGACGTGGACCTGAACAAGTCCATTGGACAGATCGAGATCTTTGATACCGGCGTGGCTCTTCTGGCAGGAATGGCTATTATTCCGGCGGTCTTTGCATTTTCCGGAATCGACGGAATGAATGCAGGCCCGGGACTTATGTTTGTGTCCCTTCCTAAGGTCTTTGCCTCCATGGGATTTATTGGTAACTTTGTGGGAGCAGCCTTTTTTATCATGGCAGCCTTTGCCACATTGACCAGCTGTATCTCCGTGCTGGAGGCCATTGTTTCCAACTGTATGGAGATCTTCCATACCACAAGAAAAGCCACCACATCGGTTCTGACTCTGGTCTACCTGGCGGCATCTGTCGTCATCGCCTTAGGTTACAGCCTGTTCTATTTTGAGATTCGGCTTCCCAATATGGGCCCTACACAGAATGGCCAGCTGCTGGATATTATGGACTATATCAGTAACAGTGTGATGATGCCTTTTATTTCTCTTTTATCCACGATCCTAATTGGCTGGATTGTAGGACCCGACTGGATCGCAGGAGAGATCGAGTCAAGTTCTGAGAGCTTTAGAAGAAAAAAGCTCTACTATGTGATGATCCGTTTTGTGTGTCCGGTGATCATGGCAGTCCTTTTTGTTCAGTCAACCGGTATAATGGATCGAATTTTTTAACAGAAAACATACAAGCGTTTGGGTGAAAAAATTTTTTTAAATTTTTTTCGAAAAAAGTGTAACATTTTTGGCTGAAATCCGTTTATATAAGTAGAGGGTGTTTTTTACGGGATCCGAAAGTGGTAAGTCGGATGCAGAATCCTCCCTCGACTCATGAGTTATTTTGTAACGTAGTAATATGAAAGAAGGTAAATGTATGAAAAAGTTACGTATGCTATTGTCATCTGTTTGTATGACTGCCACACTAGCAACTGCAGTACCAATGAGTGTTCCTGCAGCGGTAACATCCAACGCTGTTGCAACAGAGACATCTGGGGAGACGTCTGATGTTGCAGTGCAGGAGGAGATACCTGCCACCAAGAAGCTTTCTGTTAAGTATCAGAAGAAGACATATGTCAAGAAGGCCACAGTAACCGTTGGTAATAAGAAGGTGAAGAAGACTGTCATCAAGTCCAGTTTTTCCTATCCGGTAATCGCCAATAAGGACAAGGCGGCCAAGAAGATCCAGGCCTATTTCGATCAGGAATATAAGGAGTGGCTTAAGACCAACAAGAGTCTGAAGACCAAGGATTGGAAGGAGCAGTACTATTACACCCCAAAGGCGGATCGTAAGTATATGAGTGCTTACAACTACAGCGTTTCCTATGAGCTGTCCTATAATACGGATGATTTTTTTACATCCTTTATCCGGACAGCAGATTCTTACCTCGGCGGAGCGCATGGAAGCCATATCGTAACGGGAGCTACCTTCTTTCGTGAGACAGGAAGTAATTGCCATTATCCAATCGGCTGTGTAGAGGCAAACTATACTCCGGAGGATTTTAAGCAGAAGATCTACAAGGCCTTCGCTAAGGTATTTGATGCCAATATGAAGAAGTACGGTTCCAGTGCATTCTATGCAACCACCAAGAAGCAGCTGAAGAAGGATGTATATGATTACTACGATTGCAAGGTGGGCAAGGAGAAGGAGCCATTTGCTTTTAGAGACTGCTTCTATCTGAAGAAGAATAAGGACGGATCTACAAGCATGGTTTTTATCGCAAACCAGTATGAGCTGGGACCATATGCATCCGGCACACTTACCGCAGAGATCATTCTCTGATGGATGTGTCCTGACCGGACTGGGAGAGATTTGATTCCAAGCGGTCAGGACATGAAATTGCTCTCTTCTTGCCATCGCGTAGTGAAGGGAGATCAGGATGGGGATCCTATAAATGTTTCATCATATGTATATAAATTATGTGGCGGCTGTTTCCGTGTGAGCGTTCCAGGGGAGCGGAACGGATCCATGGAAAACCGTCGCCCCGGGAGAAAGTAATACGTACTTGTGCATCAATTATGGTGCGGCTTTGATGCTCTGGGGAGAGCAAAGAGATGAATAACTTGTTATAATGCGATCGTAAGATCGGAGGAGCTGCAGGAACGGATGCGTTTTTGCAGCTCTGTTGCTTTTGTAGAGCTAGACTTGAATGAACGTGAAGGAATGTCTTCCTTCCGGTGTATAGGATCATCATCACAGGCGAGGGTGGAATTCGTCAGGCTTCCTTTTTTACTTTGCGGAAGGGGATGTA
>CADCQT010000133.1 GCA_902803645.1 uncultured Lachnospiraceae bacterium
ACTAAATCAGGCCCTGTTCTTTAAAACTAAAATATGTCAGATCACCGATCACTATATGATCCATGAGTGGTATACCAAGATTCTCTCCTGCTAAAGCGCACATGGTAGTAACTGCACGATCTTCTTTGCTTGGTGTGGGATCTCCACTTGGATGATTATGGAGCAGTATCACTGCACAGGCCCGGTGCATAAGTGCCTCTATATAGACCTCCCTGGGAGAGATTACTGCTGTATTGCAGGTTCCCTCCGCCAACAGGACCTGTCCCATATAACGGCATTTATTGTCCAGAAGGCACAAAATCACTTGTTCCTTTTTTAGATACCGAAGCTGTTCCATAAAAAAATCTGCAACACAGGAAGCACTGTTCATTACAGGCTTGACCTCTCTTCTCTGCTGGCTTGCTCGTATCACGATACTTCTGACCGCCAGCAAAAGACAGGCCTTTGCCCATCCGATGCCCCTGATGGAGGTTAGAGTCTGCAGGTTTGACTCCATAAGTCCATAGAATCCCACCTCATCACCAAGGATCTCCCTGGCAAGCTCCAATGCATTCTTTTCTTTGGTCCCGCAACGAATCACAAGTGCTAACAGTTCTGCATCCGTAAGGGCATCCATCCCGTATTGTCTGGCCTTTGTTTCAGGATCCATTTCCTGATTCCAGACCTTTTTCTTTGTTTGTGGCATAGCAATCCTTCCTAACAACTCTCATGAAATTGAGAACCCGGAAAGATCTACCTTAGCAAAAACCCCATACCTTAAAAACATATCATATATGCCATTAAAGTTCAATGTTACATCAGCTTCTCAAGCTGTGCTTTTGTTACAAATCCCTTGTCCAGCAACTTCTGAAGAGACATTAAAATTCCAAGCTTTGCATGATACCAAGTAAGTCCACCCTGGAAGTAGGCAGAATAAGGAGGACGAAGGGGGCCATCAGCAGAAAGTTCAATGGAGGCTCCGGATACAAAGGCGCCTGCTGCCATAATGACCTGATCATCATATCCCGGCATATCCCATGGCTCCGGAGAAACATAGCTGTCCACCGGTGCTGCCGCCTGAATGCCCTCACAGAATGCCACAAGTGCCTCCGGCTCCCGAAGTTCTACCGCCTGGATGATATCGTATCGCTCCTCCCTGCTGTCCGGGATCACCTTATAACCTAACTTCTCGTAAATATTTGCTGCAAAGACCGCTCCCTTAATGGCAGAACTAACCACAGTGGGGGCAAAGAAAAATCCCTGATAGAAGCTTCGCATTACACCAAGGGAGGCTCCCACCTCTGCTCCAAGGCCCGGAGAAGTCAGACGATAGGCCGCATTCTCCACACATTCCTTCTTTCCTACGATGTAACCTCCGATGGGGGCAAGACCTCCTCCCGGATTCTTGATCAAAGATCCCACCATAAAATCGGCTCCCACATCCAGAGGCTCAATGGTCTCCACAAATTCACCGTAGCAGTTATCCACCATAATAAGGACATCCGGACGAAGTTCCTTAATAAAGCTACAAAGTTCTCCAATCTGCTCTACCGAAAAGGTGGGGCGCATGGCATATCCCTTAGAACGCTGGATGGTCACAAGCTTTGTCCGTGGATTTAATGCCTTGCGGATTCCCTCGTAGTCAAAGGAGAAATCCGGAAGAAGATCCACCTGCTGATAGGTGATACCGTACTCCGCAAGAGATCCCCTGCTCGGACGAATACCGATGACCTCCTCCAAGGTATCATAGGGCTTACCCACAGGACTTAAAAGCTCATCCCCCGGTCGAAGATTACTCATAAGAGCAAGAGCAAGGGCATGGGTTCCGCAGGTGATCTGGGGACGAACCAGTGCCGCCTCTCCGTGAAAGGCACTGGCATAGACCTTCTCTAAGGTATCTCTTCCTATATCATCGTAACCGTAACCGGTGGTTCCTTGCATACACTCTACGCTGACCTTATTCTCCTGCATGGCCCGAAGGACCTTCAACTGATTGTATTCCGCAATCTCGTCAAAACGGTCAAAGCGATCTTTTAATTCCTTTTCTACCTTTTTTCCAAAGTTATATACTTCCTCGCAGATTCCTGCCTGAGCATAAAACGCTTTAAGATCTGTCTGCATCTTCTATCCTTCCTTTATTTCCTGTTGATCCTCTGGATCATATCTTCTAAGATCTTCCGGTCATCGTCATATTCCCGGCGATCAAACCATTGTACATCCCGTTCTCTTCGAAACCAGGTCAGCTGTCTCTTGGCAAAATGTCTTGAATTCAGTTTGATCTTTGTGACCACCTCCTCCAAGGAACACTCTCCCCGGAAATAGGGATAAAACTCCCGGTAGCCAATGGCCTTAGCCGCCGTATGCTCTCCCCTTGGATCCAGCTCAAATAGCCGTCTGGCCTCATCTATGATCCCCATTTCCATCATAAGATCCACCCGGTGATTGATCCTGTCATAGAGCTTTTGCCTGTCATCTGTCAAAACAAAATAGGAAAAATCATAGGGACTTTCCTTTTGCCTCTGCCTGTCATTATAGTCTGAAAATTTTTCCCCGGTATGCTGATAATATTCCAAAGCCCGGATCACACGCTTTACATTACCGGCAGGAATACTCCCTGCACTTTCAGGATCTACCCCGTAAAGCATCTCATGGAGAGCCTCCTTGCCGTTTTGCTCTGCAATATCCGAAAGCTTTCTTCGAAGAAGGGGATCCGCCTCTTCCTCCCGGAAATCAATATCATACAAAAGGGCCTGAATATAAAATCCGGTTCCTCCCACGATCATAGGGATCCTTCCATCCGCGCAGATCTCTTCCACCGCCTCTTTTGCCATAGACACAAACCGGGTCACATCATAGTCCTCGCTTGCATCCATAATATCAATGCCGTAATGAGGGATCTCCTGCATCTCTTCCATCGTGACCTTAGCTGTTCCAACATCCATCCCCCGATAAATTTGCATGGAATCCGCCGAGATCACAGAACCCTTAATGGCCCTGGCCAGTTCAATGGACAGAGCCGTTTTTCCCACAGCGGTAGGCCCTGTTAATATAACTAATGGGGTCTTTTTCATCAATTTACAATCCTCTTAAATTTCCTATCCAGATCGGTCCTGCTAAAGGAGATAATGGTAGGTCTGCCATGGGGACAATGATAAGGTTCCTCCAGTGTCATCATCTCATCAAACAAAGCCTCCATCTCCCGGGCCGATATCTTCATATTGCCCTTAATGGCCGCCTTACAGGACATGGACGCCACCTTCTCAAGGACCAGCTGACTTGTCTTTTCATTGGCCCAGGTATCGATATTGGATATAATATCCGTAAACAGTGCCTTGGGATCAATGGAAAAGAGATTTCCCGGTACTCCCTTAATGGCATATTCCCTTCCTCCGAAATTTTCAATCTCAAATCCTAGGGAGGTAAAGGCCTGCATATGAGATAAAAGGGCTTCCTCCTCCTTAGCGGACAAAGACACAATCACCGGAGGACTTACCATCTGGGTGGTCATCTCCTGATTCTTAAGACGGGCCATGGTCCTCTCATAAAGGACCTTCTCATGGGCCGCATGCTGATCCACCATATAAAGGCAATCCTTGTATTCAATAAGCCAATAGGTCTCAAAGACCTGTCCGATCAAGCGATGGCTCTGCTTTGCCTCTTCGGATAGAAATCCCATCTGTTCATAGGATCCCTTCCTTGCATCCATAAGAGCGACCTCCTTTGGGGCCGGATCCTCTTCCACATAGACCTCTTCCTCCACTGCCGGGGATGGGTCATAGGAAGAGGTTTCCTCTTTTACCAAAGATTCCTTCTGCCGGTAACTATACTGCCTCTCATAGGGGGTGTCCTTATGGATAGAAGCCACAATGGCCTCCTTCATGGCAGCAAGCCGCTCCTTCTGGAAAGGTTCCGGCATAGGCGTTCTCTTCTCTTCTCTCTTTGGAGGTGCAAAAGACTTCGCCTGCTGCCCGGCAAGTTCCTGTTCTCTTATATCCTCTCTTTTTACAAGAGCCTCATGGATGGCAGTTGCAACCTGATCGAAGGTATAGGGTTCATCGGTGAATCGAACATCCTGTTTGGTCGGATGAACGTTCACATCCACCTCCTGTCCCCCGTAGTCCAAAAAGAGGATACACATGGGATACTGGTGCTGCATAACAAAGCCACTGGCTCCCTGCTCCACAGCCTTGGAGAGGATAGAACTTTTTACATAGCGGCCGTTCACATAGAAAATCTCCATACTACGGTTGCCACGGTTTAAAATACTTTCTCCCAAAAATCCCTTCAACTGCAGATCCCCCTGTACATAGTCCACAGGAATCAGATGACCTGCCACCTCTCTTCCGTACAGAGAGTAGATGGTATCCTTTAAGGATCCGTTTCCCGGGGTCTGGAACTTATCCTGCCGGTTCTGACGGAACTTAAAGGAAATCTCCGGATGGGAAAGGGCCAGTTTCTCTAAAATGTCCCGGATATAATTTCCCTCCGTCATAGGACTCTTTAAGAACTTCCTTCTGGCCGGAGTATTATAAAACAGACTTCGAATCAGAAATGTGGTTCCTTTTGGGGTCCCGATCTCTTCAAAACAGATCTCCTTGGAGCCTTCGATCTGATAATGACTTCCCACCATTTCCTCTTCTGTCTTTGTAAAAAGTTCCACTCTGGAAACAGCAGAAATACTAGACAGTGCCTCCCCTCGAAAACCTAGGGACTGTACTGTCATAAGGTCTTCCGCTGTCCGAATCTTACTTGTGGTATGACGCAAAAAAGCTGTCTGGACCTGATCATAGGGAATCCCCATTCCATTATCCGTAATACGAAGCAGATCAATACCGCCCCCTTCGATTTCAACCGAGATGGCGGTGGACTCTGCATCGATGGCATTTTCCACCAGTTCCTTCATCACAGAAGCCGGCCGTTCTACTACTTCACCGGCTGCGATCCGGTCAATGGTATCCTGTTTCAGTGGTAATATGGCATTTCTCATGCAAACTCTCTTACCTTTCCCTGTAACTCATACAGACGGTTCATCGCATCTAAGGGGGACATATGATCCATGTCCAGCTCAGCGATGGTCTTAAGCACTTCTTCCTTCTTCAGATCATAGGTTGAAAAAGAATCAAAGAAGGAAAGCTGTCCCTCGATCTGATCCGATGGATGCTTCTTCCTGCTACTTCTTTTTCCTTCTTTCTCATCCTCCTGCTCCGTTTCTGACAGATCCCGCATACGATTCCGGATCTCATCATCTGACAGGGTGGCTGCGATCTCTCTGGAGCGATCGATGACACTCTGGGGTACTCCTGCCAGCCTTGCCACTTCAATTCCGTAACTTCGATCCGCTCCTCCCTTCACGATTTTACGAAGGAAGACAATATCTTCTCCATTTTCCTTTACTGCTATACAGTAATTGTGAACCCCGGGAAGTCTTCCTTCCAGTTCTGTCAGTTCGTGGTAGTGGGTGGCAAAAAGGGTCTTGGCTCCCAAAATGGAAGGATCCGCAATATGCTCCACCACAGCCCAGGCAATGGACAGTCCATCAAAGGTACTGGTTCCTCTGCCGATCTCATCTAAAATAATAAGACTCTGAGGAGTTGCATTCTTTAGGATGTTGGCCACCTCATTCATCTCCACCATAAAGGTGGACTGTCCGGAAGCAAGATCGTCCGAAGCTCCCACTCTGGTAAAGATACGGTCCACAATACCGATCTCGGCGGATCTAGCGGGAACAAAGCTTCCCAGCTGTGCCATTAAAACAATAAGAGCCGTCTGTCGCATATAGGTACTTTTACCTGCCATGTTCGGCCCTGTAATAATGGCGATCCGGTTATCCTGATCATCCAACAGTGTATCGTTGGATACAAAACTGCCACTGGGGATCATCATCTCAACCACAGGATGTCGGCCTTCCTCAATACGGATCCTTCCTTCGGTGTTCATCTTCGGCCTAACATATCCCTGCTTTTGCGCCACAAAAGAGAGACTACAGAGAACATCACAGGAAGCAATGGCTCCCGCTGTCCTTTGGATCCTCTCCACATTATCGGAAAGAAGACGAACCAGCTGAGTATACATTACATTCTCCAGATGGTTCAGCTTATCCTCTGATCCTAAAATGGTATTTTCCAGTTCTTTCAACTCCGGGGTGTAAAAACGCTCAGCATTGGCCAGAGTCTGCTTACGAATGTAATCCGAAGGCACCTGATCCTTATAGGAGTTGCTGACCTCAAGATAATATCCAAAGACCTTGTTCTATTTGACCTTAAGGTTTTTGATTCCGGTCCTCTCGCGCTCCCGCTCTTCCAGATCTGCCAGCCAGCTCTTACCCTCGGTTTTGGCTCTACGAAGGGTATCCACCTCTTCCGAAAAACCGGTACGGATAATATCACCGTCATGAACAGAAACCGGGGGATCATCATCTAATTCTTCCATCAAAAGAGAATAGAGATCCTCCATGGGATCCAGCTGCGCTGCCAACTCCTGTAAAAGACTGCTCTGAAAAGAGGAAAGCAGACTCTTAATTCCCGGAAGAGAGGAAAGGGATGTCCGAAAAGCCAGAAGATCTCTTGGGTTTGCGCTTCCGTAACTGATCCGCATCAAAAGCCGTTCCAAATCATAGACCAGGGACAAATACTCCCTGACTTCCTCCCGATCCATCATATGGGAGGACAACTCTTCCACCGCATCCAGTCTTGCGTTGATCCGATGGATATCCAAAAGAGGACGCTCAATAAGAGAACGAAGCTTTCTTGCTCCCATGGCTGTCTTTGTTTTATCCAGGACCCAGATCAAAGAGCCTCTCTTCTCCTTTTCCCGCATGGTCTCCACCAGTTCAAGATTCCGGAAAGAGGAAGAGTCAATCAGGCAGTAGCTTCCTGTGATATAGGGATGAATGGTGGTCATATGAGAAAGACCGTTCTTCTGAGTATCCAGAAGATAGGAAAGCAAAGCTCCCGCTGCCAGCATTCCCTCCTTATAATCCAAAAGCCCCAAGGCCTCAAGGCTCATAACATGGAAATGATCCAGCAGGACCTTTTTGGCGTTGGCATCCAAAAAGTAGGAGGAGTCTAAGGTGGAAAAGAAGATCCCCTTTGCCTTAAGTTCTTCTACCATATCCGGATGAGCCAGCAAAAAGGCTTCGTTACTGCTTACCTCTGATGGGGAGTATTTCCCCATCTCATCCCAAAGCTTATGGATCCCGTCTACCTCTGTCACCCGGTTTTCACCGGTGGAAATATCGGCAAAGGCCACACCATATCCCCCGTTTCCATTATCATAGATACAGCAGATGTAATTGTTCTTGCCTTCCTCTAAGGAAGCGGTGTCAATATTGGTTCCCGGAGTCACAATCCGGATTACCCCTCGCTTGACAAGGCCCTTGGCCTGTTTAGGATCCTCCAGCTGCTCACAGATGGCAACCTTATATCCCTTTTCCACAAGCCGCGATAAATAGATATCTACTGAATGGAAGGGAACACCGCACATGGGTGCCCGTTCCTCCTTCCCGCAGCTTTTTCCTGTCAGTGTAAGTTCAAGTTCTCTGGATACGGTCTTGGCATCCTCAAAGAACATTTCATAAAAGTCTCCCAGACGATAGAAGAGGATACAATCCGGATACTCTTCCTTTGTCTTAAGATACTCTTTCATCATCGGTGTATATTCTGACATTCTACGATCACTTTCTATCTATCTGCAGAGAGCAGTGCCTCTGCCACCTTAATTCCGTCCATTGCCGCCGAAGTGATGCCTCCTGCATAGCCGGCTCCCTCGCCACAGGGATAAAGTCCCTTCACAGGACTCATAAAATCCTCTTCTCTCGGTATCCTTACAGGAGAAGATGTTCTGCTCTCCACCCCGGAGAGGATGGCATCTTCTCTGCTGTATCCCGGTATCTTATGTTCGAAGATCTTCATGGCCTCTAAGAAGGCAGACCGGATCTCCTTTGAAAAAACAGGATTCAGATCCGCAAATGTGGTAAGTCCCTTATGGCAGGAGGAAAAATCTCCATAGGAACTGCTCTTTTTCCCGGCAATATAATCCCCGTACAACTGCTGAGGGATCCTGCCATCCCCGGCTTTGTAGGCTGCCTCTTCGATTCTCCTCTGGTACTTCATTGCCCCTAAGGGATCTTCCAGATCATACTCTCCTGCTCCCACGGATACCACAATGGCTGAATTTGCATTGCCTGAGTCACGGCGGAAATTACTCATGCCGTTTACCGCCAGTCTCCCCTCTTCAGAAGAGGCATTGACCACATAACCTCCCGGACACATGCAAAAAGAGTAGACCCCCCTTCCACCGGAGGGATGTGCCACCAGTTTGTAAGAGGAGGCCGGAAGTATTCCTGCATAGACTTCCCCATACTGTACCCGGTCCAAAAGCTCCTGGGGATGCTCAATTCGAAATCCCACAGCAAATTCCTTTGCCTGCATAGGAATCTTCTGCCGGTAAAGCTTCTCAAAGGTATCCCTGGCAGAATGACCGATGGCAAGGATCACCTGAGAGGATAAAAATTCCCTCTCGATGCCGCCGCATTCTGCCCTGACACCGCAGACTTTCTGATCACGCAGGATAAGGGAGGTCATCTTCGTCTTAAAATGCACCTCACCTCCCAATTCGCAGATCTTCTCCCGCATATTGGAAACCACATGGATCAGCTGATCCGTACCGATATGAGGCTTTGCCTGCCATAGGATCTCTTCCGGTGCTCCGAATTCCACAAAGGTCTTAAGAACAAAATAATTCCTTCCGTTCTTATCCTTGACGCCGGTCTGCAATTTTCCGTCGGAAAAGGTTCCGGCTCCTCCCTCTCCAAACTGTACATTGGAAGAAGGATCCAGGATTCCCGTCTCAAAGAAGTGTTCCACATCCAAAAGGCGTTCTGTTGCCTTCCTTCCTCTTTCCAAGACAATGGGTCTGCAGCCCGCCAGAGCAAGGATATAAGCCGCAAAAAGTCCTGCCGGTCCAAGCCCCACGATAACGGGGCGCTGTATCTGACCTGATGCCTTCGGAAGTATAAAGCATTTCTCCTGATAGATCCCGATTCCCTTCAGCCGCTTATCTTGCAGGAATTTCTCCTCCTTCGCGACCTTAACAGCCACAGAGCTGACATAAAAAACCGAAGGCTTTTTCCTTGCGTCAATGGATCTCTTTAAGATCTTAAGATCCAGGATCTCATCTACCGCTATACGAAGATGCTTCGCCGCCTTTTTATAAAGTTCATCTGTCAGATCCTTCCCGGGATCTGTTTTTAAATTATCAATTCTAATCATATGCATTTATTTCCCTGATATACAAAGAGGCCGAAAGTCCTGCTACGTATCCTGAAGAGAAGGCCCACTGAAGATTATAACCTCCACAGACACCATCCACATCCAACAGCTCTCCACAAAGGAACAGCCCCGGATGATTCGGGTCTGCCATATGACTGACATCCAGCTGGGATAACAGCACACCTCCACTGGTGGTCTGTGCCTGATCGAATCCTCTGCTGCCGGTCACCGTCAGCCGGTAGTGATGAATCACCTTCGAAAGTTTCTTAATAAACTGGTGAAAATCCTCCTCTTCCATTTCCTGTAAAGCCAAAAGAGGCATCTTTTCATAATTTCCGGCCTTTTTTAATAAGACATGTGAAAGTTTCTCCGGAAAAATACCGGCAAGCACCGAAGAAAGCCCGGTATCCAAAGGATCATACCGGATCCCTGCCAAAAAGATCTTCTCCAATTGTTCCACGGTCTCACCGGAGGACAGTTCCGGCAAAAGATCCAGTTTCGCAATTACCGAAATTCCATCCTCCAAGCTTCGAAGGGCCTTCTGGGAGACCCCAAACACCGGGATTCCGGAGATTCCGTAATCTGTGAGCTGAAGCTGTCCCTCCATGGTAGCAAGACGCTTTTCCTCCTGATTCAACAGGGACACTCTTCCCTGGATCCGAACACCGGCAGCATGAAACAAAGGATCCCTCTTCACAGTCAAAGGAACCAGCGCCGGCAGAGGCTTTTTCACAGAAAGTCCAAAGGATCTGGCAAAAGAAAATCCGTCGCCGCAGGTTCCATGCTGCTTACTGGCACTGCCTCCCGCTGCAAGAATAACCGCCCTTGCCTTATAGGAAAATCCCTCCAGATGAATGGAATAACTTCCATCCTCTTCTCTTGTAACAGACCGGATCTCCTTATTTCCCAGCAGCTTGACCTGATTCTTAAGAGCCGCCCTTGTTAATGTATCACGAATGGTCGTTGCTGTCTGACTCTTCGGATACATCCATCCATCTCGGTTTAAGGTAACAACTCCCCGGTCATGAAAAAAGCGGCAGACACTTCTGGCATCAAATCTGCCCAGTACTGCCTCCGCTTCCTTTGGATCACTTGAATGATAATAGTCCATAGACTGCTTTGTATTTGTAAAATTACAGCGACCGTTCCCTGTGGCCAGGATCTTGGCTCCCATGGCAGCATTCCGGTCAAACACACGCACCGCAGCACCACAAGAGGAGGCAATAACGGCAGCCATAAGCCCCGACGCTCCTCCTCCAACGATGGCGATTCCATTGTCATAGTCCTTCTTATCAAAAACCTGTTCCATCTTACTCCTCCTGCTCTGCCGGAAGCAAATGAAGCTTTTCCGCAAAACGAATCAAAAGAGAACCCTTCGGGAAACGAAGAAGTTCCTCCCTGGTGACACCTTTGATCAGTAGCATAATGATAAAGTAACTGAACATACCGGACAGAATGGAAACGACTGTTCCCAGGGCATTGGAACCTAAGGTCTTCTCCACAAGGAAGTATACACCAAATACAATAGCTCCCATAAGAAGAGAGGCAATTCCCGGAAGAATATAGGTCTTTTTCACATCCTGTCTTGTACCACTGTACTTATGAATCCCCCAGCCGTTTAATACACACATCAAAAATGCATAGAAGGCATTGGCTAATACCACAGCATAGATATGCAACCGGAATACCACAATAAGTACCACAAGAAAAACAGCCTGAAGTACCAAAGAAATAGCCGCATTCCGGACCGGAAGCTTTAACTTATCAATTCCCTGAAGCAGACCGTTGGACAGGGTGGACATGGAATAAAACAGTACAGATATTGCACCAACAATCAGCATGTAAGCAGATACCGGATCCGGATCGTGGAACAAAAGCCGCTGGATAGGACCTGCCAGCACCGCAATTCCAACGGTACAGGGGAAAGCGATCAGCATGATAAAGCGGGTAGCGGAATGGATCCTTTTCTTCACCAGTTCCCCGTCTCCCATCTGATAAGCCTTGGTAAGACTTGGTACAGAGGAGGAAGCCATAGCACCAGCAATAGAAATAGGAACATTGATGATGACACGATACTGACCGGTATATACACCCCACCACTCGGAGACCAGCTTATGCCGGTATCCCTGCCAGTACACCAGATTCTTAAAGATACCCTGATCCACAATAGAGGAAATATTATAAAGGGTGGTGGATAAAAGTACCGGAATGATGGTGGAGATCAGCACCCACATAACGGTTCCGTAGCTTACATCCACAGAGACCTTATCCCGCCTTATCTTGCGCTTTAAAACCCGCTTGTAAATTGCAAAGATGAAAAGTACAAACAAAAGAGCGGTTACCGATCCCATCAAGGTACCCATGGTACCTCCTGCCGCTCCATAGGCAGCGGCATAATCTCCAGAATCACCCAAGACCCTTCCTACCTTGGCACCATAACCAAAAAGTACATAGGCCGCAAGAATGGATACCACCGCATTGACGATCTGCTCGGCAATCTGGGAAAAGGCGGTGGGCATCATGGTATTAAGTCCCTGGAAAAATCCACGGAACACGCCTACAATGGCAACCAGGAAAATAACCGGCGCCAGTACCCGAAGGGCAATGGCAGCCATTGGAGTACGAAGCATTGCCGTAAAATAGTCTGCTCCAAAGTAGACAACAAGAGATGCTGTTCCACCACTGACTGCTGCAAAAATCAAAGATCCTTTTAATATTTTATATACGTTTTTGTATTCTCCCTTGCTGACTCTTGTGGCAACAAGCTTAGATACAGCAAGAGGAATACTGTAGGATGATATGATCAGTATGATATTGTAGATCTCGAATGCGGTTCCATAATAGTTATTACCTACCTTACCGATGATCCCCTTAAGGGGCATACGGTAAAGAAGACCCACAATTCGACTGATGATGGATGCAACGGCCAAAATCGACCCCTGCATCAGGAAATTTGTATCGCTTTTCTTTGATTGACTCATAATAATCCTTAGTAACCGGATTCTTTTACAGTTGCAAATACCCTGTTCTTAGCTGCCTGACTCTCCTGAATAAGACATACCCAGGTCCTGCCCGGGTTTACCTCAAGCTCTTTGCCGTCTTCGGTATAGTATTTTGTAACCGCTCCGTCCGAATCCTTTTTCCAGGTGATGGGCACCATCTTGCCCTTGGTAAAGTATGTACCCTTTCCCTTTCCATTCAATGGAATATTAAGCTTCAGGCCACCTTCATAGGTAGAGGATACCACATTCTGAAAAATAATATTCTTTACTTTGACCTGCTTATTATCTACGGCATCCTTCTCCGGTGCCCCGAATTCATAACGGGAATATTTCCCCGATGAACTATCATAAATAAAATAGGGCTTATTGTCAAAGAAATAGGGGCAGATCACCTGAGCATCCTTTCCCTCTGGGGTATACTCTTCGGATGCAAAATGAAAATGATCCGGTGTATCCTTTTTGATCTTAGTGGCAAAGCCCTTCATCTTCATGCCTTTTTTGATTCCCTGGGTGGAAGTATAGGCATTATGGGGTGCTGCCTTATCGCTGGTTCGATAGAATACGCTGGAGGAAATAGAACCGTCCAGGCCATTTAGATCATCCACGATACCTGTGGCAAGAAGGGCCTTTCCCTGGGTGCTCTGTCCAAAATGCACATAAACCGCATCAAATTCCTTGGCGATATAAACATAATAAGGACGACAGCTTCTTACATTACCAAAACGCTTCAGCCCGGAGTAATTCTCAAAGATTCCCATCTCACGGGTGATTCCTCCCTCCACCGGACACTCATAAATGATGCCGGCCTTATTGATTCCATAATGGGGCTGGCAGGCTTTGGTATTCTCAATCATAAGGGCAATGGGACGCCTCTTTGTGGTACTCTCCTTCACCGGAAGTCCTGTCAGTCTACTAAAAAACTGGGGCTCTGGTTCCGGAGCAGGTTCCGGCGTTACCTCTTTTGCCACCTTTGGCTTTGGCGCAGCCTTCTCCTGCTTTTTATTGCATCCGCTAAATGCCAACACCCCGGCAAATGCAACAGAAACTGCCAATACTCCAATACTGATCCTAAGTGCCTTGTTCCTTTTCATATTCTTCCCTACTCCCTTGTGATGGCCAGTCGCTCCATGATCTGTCTCTGGTGCTCTTCCATCTGTGTGCGTTCCTCTTGTTCCATATGATCATAGCCCATCAGATGAAGCATACTGTGAGCGATCAAAAAAGCATATTCTCTTAAAATGCTGTGACCGTATTCCCTGGCCTGAAGCAACACCTGGGGAATATTCAGTACGATATCCCCAAGAACCGCCTCCCCGCTTTCCGGATCAAAGATCCCGGAATCGTCATTAAGCTGCGTAAAATCTCCTGCCGCCGGATATTCGATCATGGGAAAAGACAGCACATCCGTAGGCCGGTCGATCTGACGGAACTGCCGGTTGATCTCATGAATCTCCTCCATTCCCGTCAAAGTCAAAGATACCTCTGCCTCATAGGGGAAGTTCTCATTCATAAGAGCAGCTTCAATCACATCCTCTGCCACCTTTTTATAATCGAAATCAAGCCCCTGGGTAAGCTCTTCTTCAAGTATCAAGGTCATAATAAACTCCCTTCACGAACCAGTCTGTTTCGGATCTTAAGGAACTGGTTCATACTGATGGAACTGTCATCATATATTCCTAGGGATGACAGTTCGTTTAATGTCTGATAAATGACCATCTCCTGGTTCCAGCTGCTTTCCATCCGATCAGAGCTTGCGGCAAAAGCCTCCACCTTCTTCACCAGAGCATCACACATATGTACAATGGCCGACTCCTCGGAGGAGGGCTTTTTTAAAACCGCTTCATATTCGTACAGAATATGGATAAGCTCCTGGGGAAAGTTATGACGAGCAGCCATCCGGACCGCATGATCAATCTCCGGTTCCCCCATCATTTTACCGATCCTGTAGTAAAGACCACCGGCTGCACAAAGTTTCTCATCCACACCGATCTCTTCTCCGCAGTCCCTTGCAAGTCTTGAGACCTTCTGGGCCCTCTGATACTCAGCCTCAGAAAAGGAACGAAGCTCCACCAGCAAAGAATAGGCCGGATCCAGCAGCGTCTCATATAACACCACTTCCTCATGATGGATCAGATCGTCAAACAAAGGCAGAATCAGGATACTGTATAGGATCTCAACTGCAGCAACAGCTCCTGCGGTAAAAAGAGTGGTCCTGGTAAGACGAAGGCTGGTAAAATAGGAGCCGGCTGCTCCAAATCCCACCGTCATGGCAAGAATCATAAGAAGGCTACTGATCTTCTCCCATCTCTTCTGCTCCCGAAGGACCCTTGACAAAAGAACACCGCAAAGGGTAAGTCCCACATATACCGCTGTATAAAAACCGCTCAGCCCCAGAGAAAGACAAAACACCAGATCCAGGTAAAGTCCCAGGGACAAAGCCAGGATGTCTCCTCCAAAGGCAGAGTAGATCATCCCCATAAGAAGAGCCGGATAGGCATAGGGCTTAAAAAATGCTGCAACCAGTACAACCGCCCATGCCATCACCGACAACAGGAAAAGATACCGGTAACTGGTCTCCTTATATAGAATCTTCCCTCTCCGCCGTTCATGAAGCAGAATGGAAAGAATACAGATGGCCATAAGAAATGCCACTGCTCCTACGCACAGCATTCCCCCAAAGGCCAAGGAACCCTTCAAGCATAAAAGGATGGTTCCGGTCACAAACAAAAGAAAGCAAAAGCCCAGATACAGAATCCTTTTAGGTGAAATCCCTTCTTTGAGTCTGGCGTCTGCCCCTGTTTTGCGTTTTGCGCTGCTGATCTTTTTTATTTTGCTTTTTTTCATAGTCTTCATACGCGTTAACAATCTTCTGTACCAGCGGATGACGAACAACATCCACACCATGCAACTGGCAAATTGCAATATCATCCACCGAAGAAAGGACCTTAAGTGCCACATCCAGTCCGCTTACGGTTCCCGGAGCAAGATCTTTCTGGGTCGCATCTCCTGTTATGACCGCCTTGCTTCCAAAACCGATTCTGGTCAAAAACATCTTCATCTGGGCCGTAGTGGTATTCTGGGCCTCATCTAAGATAATAAAAGCATTATCAAGGGTACGGCCACGCATATAGGCCAAAGGCGCAACCTCGATCCTGCCCTTTTCCATGTTTCGCTGAAAATTATCTGCTCCCATGATCTGATATAGGGCATCATAAAGGGGGCGAAGATAGGGATCAATCTTACTTTGAAGATCTCCCGGCAAAAAGCCCAGCTTCTCTCCCGCCTCAATGGCGGGTCTTGTTAAAATGATCCGCTCCACATCCTCTCTCTGGAACGCAGTGATCGCCATGGCCATGGCAAGATAAGTCTTACCGGTTCCGGCGGGGCCCACTCCAAAGGTGATCATCTTATCCCTAATGGAGTCCACATATTTCTTCTGACCTAAGGTCTTAGGCTTCACCGGTTTGCCGGAGATGGTATGACAGATCATCTGTGTATCCATTTCTGTCAGTGGCTTCTCCTGCATCTTTTCCCTGATGGATAATGCATACCGGACATCCTGCTCTGTTATCACATTGCCTCTCTCAGATAATTCCTTAAGCTGCATCAGGATATCTCTTGCCAGAGAAAGATTCCTCTCCTCTCCGCTCATCTTCACAAGATCTCCCCTTGGAATCAGATCCACATGCATCTGTTCCTCTAACAGCTTAACATTACGGTCAAACTCACCAAATATATTCTGCAGATCCACGGATGGGATCTCAAGTTCCATTTCTGCCAAAACACTACCTCAACTAACTATTCAATGACAAATGCCTGATAGCATTCCTTTTTTGCCGATTCCACCAGCTCCCTGCTGCCAGAATAGATCCTGGCCAATACATCTCCTTTTTGAACAGGATCTCCCACCTTCTTACAGACAAAAACGCCGCTGCCCGGATCGATGGCCTCATCCTTTGTTTCTCTTCCTGCTCCAAGAACAAGGGCCGTATGTCCGATCCCATCAGCACAGACTTTTGTAACAATACCAGCCTGCTCTGCGCAGATCTCTTCAGAAAACGGTCCAAGGGGAAGAAGTTCCTTTGTATCCATAAAGGAGGGATCTCCTCCCTGCCTTTTGATCATTTCCCTGAATTTTGCCAGAGCACTTCCATCCTGAATGTGCTCCTTCATCAAAGGATAGGCCTCCTTCTCTGTCTTAACGATCTCTCCTGCCACAAGCATCTTGGCTCCCAGCTGGTAGACAACATCCATCAGATCCTCAGGAGCCTCTCCCTTTAATGCAAGGACTGCCTCATTAACTTCAATGGCATTACCCACAGCCTGTCCAAGAGGCTGATCCATATCCGAGATCACATAATCCATACGTCTACCACAGTGTTCCCCGATGGAGACCATGATCTCGGCAAGCTCTTCTGCCTCCTCCTTTGTCTTCATAAAGGCTCCGCTACCATATTTGACATCCAGAATAATGGCATCACTTCCGCTGGCCAGCTTCTTACTCATGATACTGGAGGCAATCAGGGGGATACAGTCCACGGTTGCCGTGGTATCTCGAAGAGCATAAAGCTTCTTATCACAGGGAGCCAAAGAAGCTGTCTGGGAAGCCACTGCCACCCCAAGCTCTTCCACCTGCCGGAAAAAATCCTCCATAGAGAGGGCACAGGACAGACCGGGAATAGCCTCCAGCTTATCAATGGTGCCTCCGGTAAGACCAAGGCCTCTTCCGCTCATCTTCACCACAGGAAGATGGCAGGCCGCCATCAGGGGACCAAGGATCAATGTGGTCTTATCCCCGATGCCTCCGGTGGAATGCTTATCCACCTTAATACCACGAAGATGGGAAAGATCCATCTCCTCTCCACTCCCGGCCATTGCCAGTGTCAACTCTGCCGTCTCTTGCTCTGTCATCCCTTTAAAACAGATGGCCATAAGCAAAGCGCTGGTCTGATAATCCGGGATCTCACCACAGGTCACGCCCTTTACAAAATATGCGATCTCTTCCTCTGTAAGGGCAAGACCATGCCTTTTCTTATCTATGATATCAAACATTCTCATAGTTTAACCCTCTTATAATATATTCTATAACCCTTTATTTGTGATAGGGTTCACCGGATATGATCCGAAAACTCCGATAAATCTGTTCCGACAGTATCACCCGCATCAGCTGATGAGGAAATGTCATAGCGGAAAAGGACAGCTTCTCATCACTTCGCTTTAAAACCTGGGAATGAAGTCCTAAAGATCCACCGATCACAAAGACGATATTGCTCTTACCTTCTAACATCAACTGCTGCAGATGATGGGCCAGTTTCACAGAGTCCGGCCGATCCCCTTCAATAGCCAAAGCGATAACGTAGGTCCTGTCACTAATCTTAGAAAGGATCCTTTCCGCTTCTTTCATAAGGATCTTTTCCTTCTCTACCTCTGTGGGCTGATCCGGTGTCTTTTCATCCGGGACCTCAATAATAGAAAACTTGGTATAACGTCCCAGTCGTTTGGCATACTCAGCGATGGCATCCCTATAAAACTTTTCCTTTACTTTTCCCACGCAGACAATGGAAATTTGCAACTTACTCCTCCACCATGTTGTACTTAAAACTGCTTCTTACGATCTTCGATGAATTTCCATGACGATCGATCACCATAACCGATAAAATGTGATTTCCCTCCGGAACATAAATGGGGCCACTGTAGAGCCGACTCTTATCCGTAGGATCACTTCCATCCCAGGTATAATAGATCTCGTCATCTTCTCGCTCCGCTTTAATGGTCACCTTTGTATTCTTATCAAAGGTTCCCCCATCCGGAGAAATCACCGGTGTGGAAGGGGTCTTATATTTAATCTTATATGTTGATTTAATAATTTTACCAAATTTTCCGTTGGCATTTCGACAGACAGCCTTCACCACAGTCTTCCCCTCTGTCAAAAGGATCGGTTCCTGATACATTCTTGCCTTCTCTCCGGTAGGGGACGAACCGTCCAACGTATAGAAGATATCATATTCCTCTCCCTCCGGAGGGGTTAAGGTAAGCTGAATATCATCCTCATAACTTCCATGCTTCTCTGAAAACATCGGTGGCAGGATCAGATAATCCTTAAAAATCTCTTTGACCTGATCCGTGGTAGCATAGGAAAGAGCCTGCTTCATCCCCTCGTAATTCCCCTCCTTCTCATAGAGGGTAAGCAGCAGAGTAAAACCTCTGGCATAGCTTCCATCCTTTTTCACAGCAGTCAAAAGATAATTCTCCGCTGTCTTATTCTTTCCAAGATGCATGGCATCATTACCTAAAGCCACCAGGATCTTAGGGTCACTGTCATCCTTATGGAGAGCATTCAGATAATGGGACATGGCCTTTTTGTAATCCCCGTTGGCATCCGCTTTCTTACCGGCAGCATACTGATAGGAAAAAGAACAAACATACAAATACCAGACAAGAGCAAAAATTGCAAATAAAGCAAGAATCAGGATGATGATCCTCTTTGGAATCCTCTTTCTCTTCCTGACCGGCTGTTTGCTTTGCTTTAACTTCTCTCCTCCCTCTACATGGGGTATTTCATCATCCAAAGAATTGTAATCCGGCACCATTTGAAGGGGGGTATTACAAATCGGGCAATGAATAAGACCATCCTCAAGTTCCGTTTTGCAGTTTGGACAGATCATGCTTCCTACTCCTTATTTCAGTTCAAGTGATGTCAGGCAATTCTTCATCAGCATGGCAATGGTCATAGGACCGACACCTCCCGGCACAGGTGTAATGGCTCCGACAACCTTCTCTACAGAGTCAAAATCCACATCTCCGCAAAGCTTTCCATTCTCATCCCGGTCCATTCCCACATCGATCACCGTAGCTCCTTCTTTTACATAGTCTGCTGTGATGAACTTTGTCTTACCGATGGCTACGATCAGAATATCCGCCTGTCTTGTAATATCTTTTAGATTCTTCGTATGGGAATGGGTCACTGTAACCGTTGCATTCTCCCGAAGCATCAGCATGGCCATTGGCTTACCCACAATATTGCTGCGGCCCACAATGACACAGTTTTTACCGTCCATCGGGATATCGCTCCGCTTCAAAAGCTGGATGATACCTGCCGGTGTACAGGAGACATAGCCGGGCTGACCAATGGATAAGGCTCCCACACTCATGGGATGGAAACCATCCACATCCTTCTTCGGATCGATGGCACGGATTACCGCATCCTCATCGATCTGCTTTGGAAGAGGGAGCTGAACAAGGATACCGTTCACACTTTCATCCCGGTTTAATTTGTCCACCAGAGAAAGAAGTTCCTCCTGGGTGGTATCTGCTGCAAGCTCATAGGATAAAGACCGGATTCCCACAAACTCACAGGCCTTTTTCTTGTTACGCACATATACCTGGGAGGCAGGGTCTTCCCCCACCAGTACCACTGCAAGAGTGACCTCTTCCCCCTTTTCCTTCCGCTGCAGGATCTCCTCTCTGATCTCCTCCTTGATATCTGCTGATATCTTCTTACCGTCAATGATCTTTGCCATGCTTCCTCTCCTTTTCCTGTAGTATTGTGTGGACTGTTTTAGAACAGTCCCACGATCTTACCGTCCTCAGTTACATCAATATCATAAGCTGCCGGATGCTTCGGAAGTCCCGGCATGGTCATCATATTTCCAAGAACACATACAACAAATCCCGCTCCTGCAGAAGCATAGACCTCGCGGACATTGATGGTAAAGCCTTCCGGTCTGCCCAGAGCCTTTGCATTGTCAGAAAGGGAATACTGGGTCTTTGCCATACAAACCGGCATATGGCTCATACCAAGATCGGAAAGCTTTTGCAGGCTACGCTTAGCTGCAAGGGTATAGGTAACTCCTTCAGCTCCGTAGATCTCTTTTGCAATGCAGGAAATCTTCTCCTCAAGAGAAAGGTCATCCTCGTATAGAGGGGTGAAGTTGCTCTCCCTATGCTCAAGAGCATATAAAACCTTATCAGCAAGAGCAAGTCCGCCTTCTCCTCCCTTTGCAAAGACTTCGGAAAGAGCAAACTCACATCCTCTCTCCTGACAGAAATTCTGAATGTAGGAAACTTCCGCCTCTGTATCCGTAGCAAAGGAATTTAAGGTGACAATAACCGGAACCTTGTACTTCTGAAGATTCTCAATATGCTTTTCAAGATTTACGATTCCCTTCTTTAAGGCATCCAGATCCTCAGCCGCCAGATCTTCCTTCTTCACGCCGCCGTTATACTTTAATGCACGGACAGTAGCTACAAGAACCACCGCATCCGGATGAAGTCCGGCCATACGGGACTTGATGTCAAAGAACTTCTCTGCTCCAAGATCTGCACCGAATCCTGCCTCTGTCACTGCAATATCTCCCAGCTTCATAGCTGTACGAGTTGCACGAACAGAGTTACATCCATGAGCGATATTTGCAAAAGGTCCGCCGTGTACAATGGCCAAATTGTGCTCTAAGGTCTGCACCATATTCGGTTTAATAGCATCCAAAAGGAGAGCTGTCATAGCACCGGTTGCATGAAGATCATCTGCTGTCACAGGATCTCCGTTAAAATTATATGCAACGATAATTCTTCCAAGTCTCTTCTTAAGATCCGTAAGATCCTCTGCCAGACAAAAGATCGCCATGATTTCAGAGGCAACAGAAATCACAAAATGATCCTCACGAACCATTCCATCCGCCTTGGCTCCCAAACCAACGACAATGTTGCGAAGAACTCTGTCATTCATATCCTCACAACGCTTCCATACAATATTACGGGGATCGATGCCCAGCTCATTGCCCTGCTGGATATGGTTATCCAAAAGGGCTGCCAGCAGGTTGTTAGCAGAGGTGATGGCATGGAAATCTCCCGTAAAATGAAGATTTAATTCCTCCATTGGAACCACCTGTGCGTATCCACCTCCTGCTGCTCCGCCCTTGATACCAAAGCAGGGACCAAGAGAAGGCTCACGGAGAGCAAGAACAGCTTTTTTGCCACGAAGATTCAGAGCATCCGCAAGACCGATACTTGTGGTGGTCTTACCCTCTCCTGCCGGTGTGGGATTGATCGCAGTTACAAGAACAAGTTTTCCATCCTTCTTGTTCTTTAACTCTGATAAATACGCCTCACTGATCTTCGCCTTATAGCGACCGTAAAGCTCAAGGGCTTCCTCCGGCACCCCAGCCCTTTCAGCTACCTTGGTAATAGGTTCCTTGATAGCTTCCTGTGCGATCTGAATGTCTGTCTTCATGTTGGACCTCCTACAATATACTCTCTACCTACTGTATCCGAAAAACATCCCTATTGGGACAGCAATTCTTCAAATTGTTCCTTTGTCAAAAGGACACGGCGGGGCTTGGTTCCCTCTTCCGGTCCCACGACGCCAAACTCCTCCAGCTGATCCATGATTCTGGCAGCCCGGTTAAATCCAACTTTAAAATTACGTTGAAGCATACCAATGGAGCCTTTTTCTTTTTCTATGATCAGACGGCCGGCATCCTCAAAATAGGAATCCCGCTGGGAGTCAAAGCCTCCCTCTCCGCCATCAATGGTTGTAGCATTTCCTTCATCACTGTCAATTGTGTCCTGAATGGACATATCATATTCGGCAGCTCCGCCGTTTTCCCGTTTGATAAAATCCACCACATGGATCACATCATCATCCGGTACAAAGGCTCCCTGCACACGAACCGGCTTGGTAAAGCCCTGGGGATAGTATAACATATCTCCCTTTCCTAAAAGCTTCTCTGCACCGTTCATATCAAGGATCGTTCTTGAATCAATACCGCTTGTAACAGAAAAAGCGATACGGCTGGGCATATTCGCCTTAATGAGACCGGTAATAACATTCACGGACGGACGCTGTGTGGCTATGATCAGATGGATTCCTGCCGCACGGGCAAGCTGAGCCAGTCGACAGATGGCACCCTCCACATCCTTGGGAGCTGTCATCATAAGATCTGCAAGCTCATCCACAATCACAACGATCTGCGGCATCTTCTCCGCCGCAATCTCCACAGACTGGCCATGATCATCCACTGTCATCATACCGTTATGGATCCTGGCGTTGTAGCCCTTCATATCACGTACACCGGTATTGGCAAACTTCTTATATCGCTCATCCATCTCCCGAACAGCCCAGTTCAGTGCCCCGGCTGCCTTCTTAGGATCTGTGACCACAGGAATAAGAAGATGAGGGATCCCGTTATAGACAGACAATTCCACCACCTTGGGATCGATCATCACGAACTTGACCTCATCCGGCTTTGCCTTAAAGAGAATACTCATAATGATGGTATTGATACATACCGATTTACCGGATCCTGTAGCACCTGCAATAAGAAGATGCGGCATCTTGGCAATATCGGAAAGGATCACATTCCCTCCGATATCTCTTCCGGCTGCAAATCCGATCTTGGACTTGCTTTCTCTGAATTCCTTGGATTCCATCATATCCCGGAAAGGAACCATCACCACCTCTTTGTTCGGTACTTCGATTCCAACCGCTGCCTTACCCGGGATGGGCGCTTCGATTCGGATATCCTCTGCCGCAAGGTTAAGCTTGATATCATCCGCAAGATTTACGATCTTGCTGACCTTAACCCCCATCTCCGGCTGCATTTCGTACCGGGTAACCGCCGGACCACAGCTTACTTCTGTAATGGTTACATTCACACCGAAATTCTTAAGGGTGGTAGCCAGCTTGTCTGCTGTATTCTCGAGTTCAAACCGTGAATTGCCGTTTCCTTTCTTTTTCACCTCTGTAAGAAGGGATGTAGAAGGGAAACGATAATTGGAATAGTCTCTGGTATCCGAAGGAGGAGTCACAGACTCTGCCTTTGGCTTCTCTGAAGGCATCTCGGCTGCGTTCATATCCCCAGAAGAAACCCCTGGTGTAACCGGGGCCGGATGCTCCTCCCTAGGCTGCATCTTTGCCACCTGCGGCTGCTGATCCGTCTCTTCCTTTAGCTCCCGGGATACAGAAGGCTCTTCCTCAACAGGCGATGTCTCTTCTACCGAAGATACCTCCTCTACGGAAGGCACCTCTTTCTTTGGAAGGGACATATCTTCTACCGGATCCACTTCAAAAGGCTCGTATTCAACGGATGCCTCCTCAGATTCTATCGCCATAGGTTCATAAGGATCATAAAGCTCCTCTTCTTCCTGTATATCATCATCCATAATATGGATCTTTGTCTTAATATCTTCTCCGGAAGAAAGGGCAACCCTTTCCACCACCACATCCGGCATCTCATCCTCCACCGGATCCAAAGACTCCTCTTCCCGTCGGGAAAGTTCTTCTGCCGAAGGAGCTGTCAGTGCATGCAGCTCATCCCCATGGCGCTTTTTCCCTTTGCTAGAAGGAATCAGTTCCGTATCGGAGGCAACGCCGCTAACCTTCTTATCCATCCGAAGCTGACGCTTTTCTTCTCTTCTCTGCTCCCGATTGGCTTCACTTTCCTGATAGCGCTCCTTTAAGATCTTTGTACCTTCTCTGGCCTTCTTATCCGCCGCCTTGGAAAATCTCTGTAGGATCCCCTTCTCTGTAATAAGAACCATACAGATCATAAAAAGAATCAGGGTAAGAACATAGGAAAAAGTAAGACCGAAGGCCCCGGTCATAAGACAGGCAAACAGCCCTCCAAGAAAACCTCCCCCGTTATGATGGAGACTGGAAATCTCATAGGATTCCACCGGACTTCCCTGGTTGGCCCCATACATAATAAGAGCAATAAATTCACAAAAAAAGGCAAGAGCAAAGCCTGCTGCCACCAGCTTGATCACTGCGATCCGATTGCCTGCATTTGAGACAGCAAAAAAAGTTCCGATAAGAAGCCCTACCGGAACAACATATGTTATCAAACCAAACATACCAAACCCAAAGGAAGCCACCGCATGACCGACAACTCCCCCCAGGCCTAAATTACTTAAGAACATTAAAACACAGACTGCAAGCATTCCCCAAAGTAAAATATCCTTTTCCACCTCAGATCTCGGAATGCTTCCTCTCTGTTTCGAAGAGGCGTTCTTTTTCTTTGACATAACCGCCTACCAAATCTAACTCTGCTTATACTTCACCCATAAGGTACTTATACAGTCCCTCATATTTGAACTTGGATGCGTTCCAGGAATAATCCTTTAACATATCCCGTTCTGCCATCTTGTTCCAGTTGGCCTTCTTGGTAAAGTAAATATACTTGGAATAGTTTACAATATTTAACAATTCATCCCCGTTATAATTACGGAAAGAGAAACCATCTCCCGTCTTCTCGTACTCATTATAGGGCTCCACCGTATCCTTAAGACCACCGGTCTCACGAACGATAGGAATCGTACCATACCTGAAAGAGATCAGCTGTGTCAGACCACAGGGCTCAAACTGGGAAGGCATCAAAAATGCATCTGCCGCAGCGTAGAGCTTTCTGGCCAGATCCTCTGAATAACAGATATTGGCTGAGATACGATCCGGATACTTCCATGCGTAATGACGGAACATATTCTCATAACGGGATTCACCGGTACCGATCACCACCAGCTGGGTATTCTCATCTGCAATACCGTCCATACAGTAATTGATGAGATCAAGCCCCTTCTGATCCGTCAGTCTGGACACCAGACCGATCATATATTTCTTACCGTCCACTGCCAGATCCAACTCTTCCTGTAACCGCTCCTTGTTGTAGCGCTTGTTCTTACGGAAGGTGGATACATCATATTGACGGAAGATGGACATATCCGTAGAAGGATCATAGGTGATGGTGTCGATTCCGTTGACAATACCCTGCATATCAAAATGACGGGAAGCAAGAAGACCGTCTAGGCCCTCACCGAAGTAAGGCGTCTGAATCTCCTCACAATAGGTCTGGGAAACCGTAGTAATATAGTCAGCATATACAATGCCGCCCTTTAACATGTTACCGGACTTGTGGTACTCAAGCTTATCCGGGGTAAAAAGATAAGAAGGCAGGCCGGAAAGACCCTCCATGGTCTCAATATCCCATACACCCTGAAACTTAAGATTATGAATGGTAACAATGCTCTTCATATTCCAGAAGAATGGATTCGCCTGGAATTCTGTCTTAAGGTAGACAGGAATAAGACCGGTTTGCCAATCGTGGCAGTGAATGATGTCCGGCTGAAAACCGATCACCGGCAGAATAGAAAGGACTGCCTTATCGAAGAAGATAAACTTCTCAATATCAAATCTTGTGTCTCCATATGGATAAAAGCACTCAAAGTACTCAAGGTTATCAATAAAGTAGTATGTGACCCCCTGGTACTCATACTGCATGACACCTACGTACTTGACTCCCATTAACGGGCCGCCACCCATCTGAAAACTTGTGACATAGTGAAATTCATCCCGAAATCTCGGAGGGATACAGGTGTAATTCGGCAGAACCACACGAATATCCCAGTCATTCTTATCAAACTCCTTTGGCAGAGCCCCAACTACGTCTGCCAGACCACCAGTTTTTACAAATGGAAAACATTCACTGGATGCAAAAAGAATCTTTCTCATACTGCTAACCTCCCCACGGGCCTTCCCCGGTCAATATGTCTTACGCTTCTTCCCAGTTGTGGTATACTTCCTGAACATCGTCATCTTCGTCCAGGAGATCTAATATTCTGTTGATGTTTGTAATATCTTCCTCGCTGGTCAAAGTAACATAATTCTGTGGAATCATGGTAACCTCGGCATCAGCCATAGGAATATTCTGCTCTTCAAGGTTCTGACGAACAGTAGAGAAATCATTAGGAGCGGTAAGGACCACATAGCTGTCCTCTTCCTCTGTAAAGTCCTCTGCTCCTGCATCAAGAACGGTCATCATAAGATCGTCTGCATCCATCTCCACAGCTTCCTTATCGATGATGATCTGTCCCTTCTCATCGAACATGTAGGATACACATCCCTGGGCACCAATACTTCCGTGACCCTTTGTAAAAGCGTTACGAACATTGGCAGCGGTACGGTTCTTGTTATCTGTAAGTGCCTGAACAATAATGGCAGAACCACTTGGTCCGTATCCCTCGTATGTTACTGATACGTAGTTCACGCTGTTTGCATCACCGGCAGCCTTCTTGATACCACGCTCAATGGTGTCATTTGGCATATTGTTAGACTTAGCCTTGGCAATAACATCACGAAGCTTACTATTGTTAGCCGGATCCGGGCCGCCTTCCTTAACAGCAACTGCGATCTCACGACCAATAATGGTAAAGATCTTACCCTTTGCTGCATCATTTTTCTCTTTCTTGTGCTTGATATTGGCGAACTTAGAATGTCCTGACATGTTATATAGATTCCTTTCTTACAATTTTCTGTACAATTTTATCATTTTCAAGGGTTTTATTCAAGTTAGGGAGTCAGAGGGCGTACCAGCACCTGGTCCACCACCCTCTCCTTCACACTTAAGGCCCGGAATTCATAGCCATAGGCCTTTACCGCGAATTTCTCGCTTTCCCCGGGAACGTGACCCAGATGGTACATCAAAAACCCGTTTAAGGTCTCGATATCCTCTTCCATAAAGTCAATATGCAAAAGATCGGAAAGCTCTCCCAGAGGTGTCATACCGCTGGCGATATACTCTCCATTCCCCTTGGAACGGATCAGCCTCTTTTCATGATCGTGTTCATCCTCGATATTTCCCACGATCTCCTCAAGAATATCCTCCATGGAGATCAGTCCGCTTGTCTGGCCGTATTCATCCAACACCAGGATCATATGGACCTTCTGATACTGCATCTGGGTAAAGAGGGTATTGATGCTGTGGGTCTCGGGGACAAACTCCGCCTTACGGATCAATCCATCGATATCCCTAATCTTCTTCTGATACATCTCTCTGGAAAAGGCCACATGTAAAAGCTCCTTCATGTGGATGGTCCCTATAACATTATCCAAAGTTCCACTGTAAACCGGGAATCTGGAAAAATGATTCTCATCAAAGACCCGGATGGCCTCTTCCAATGTGCTCTCCCCGTCAAGGGCAATAATATCCCCTCTATGGGTCATGATATCCTTGGCATCCTTGTCATCAAAAGCAAAGATATTCTGGATCATCTCCGCCTCGGTGGCCCGGAGATTTCCTCGTTCATGGCTTTCATTGACCATGGAAAGGATCTCCTCCTCTGTTACATCAAAGGCGGTATGCCTCGGATTCACCCCAAAGAGCCTGGCCATAAGAAGAGCCATCTGTCCCAGAAGCATCTGAAGAGGCCAAAGGATCCGGTAGAAAACCAGATACAAGGGGCTGCAGGACCGAATCGCCTGCCCGGATCTGGCCGCTCCCACATATACCGGAACATAGACACAAAAAAGCAAAAACAAAAGGAGATGCAGCACAATCAAAATCACTCTGCCGTACAAGGCCACAGAAAAAGAAGACAGTCCATAGAAAAGTCCTCCAAGGGAAGCCAGATAGAAACCTCCTCCCAAAAGCCAAGTGGTACGGATGAAGCTGCCCCTTTTGACCTCATAGTCCTTCACAACAGGAAAAGCTGCCTCTCCCTCCGTGGCCTTGAAATTCTCAAGAGCGGAGGCAGTGGCTGTCACCACAATCTCAAGTACGGAAAAGAGTACCATGATTCCAAAGGCGCCAAGCTGTCGCTGGGTCATTTTCTCCCTCCTTAAAAGAACTGTTTCTTCTCAACAAGTTCACCCTTACGATAATAAAGGCGCGGGATCCGGTTACCGAGGCCACAGGCAAATTCATAGTTAAACTTGCCGGAAAGGTCTCCAAGTTCCTCAAAACTTATGGACAGATCTCCATCTCTTCCGATCAGTGTCACCTGATCCAGAACAGACACCTCCGGAATATCCGACACGTCCACCATCATCTGATCCATACAGATTCTACCCACAATGGGGGCTTTTCTGCCACGGATCAAAACAGATCCCTTACCGGAAAGTGACCTTGCATATCCGTCGGCGTACCCCACAGGGATGGTGGCAATCAGCCTCTCTCGATCTGTGGTATAGGTTCCGCCGTAACTGATGCTTCTTCCTGCCGGAAGCTTTTTGATATGAACAATATGAGAATACAAAGACAGGGAAGGATGGATGGGAAAACTGTGATCTACATCCGGAGAAGGCCACATGCCATACATGGTGACCCCAAGTCTTACCGCATCCAGCTTATCCTTTGTATATTCCATTGCCGCCGCACTGTTGCAGCAATGACGAATGGCAAAGGTCACGCCTCTATCCTTTAGCATATCAATCATCTTCAGGAAAAGCTCATACTGACGATCCGTTGCTTCCTTATCCTTCTCGTCGGAGCGGGCAAAATGAGTAAAGATCCCTTCCGGTACCAGCTCCGGACGGGCAAAGATCTCTGCGATCTCATCTGCATCCTCTTCATTGACCTGATAACCGATCCGGCTCATACCGGTATCAATCTTGATGTGGCAATGAACCTCTCTTCCCAGCTTTTTTGCCATATCGGCATAATCCATAGCCATGGCCTTCGTATAGATGGCCGGCCTTACATCCTCTAAAATCACCTTCTCGTAAGAGTCCTTAAAGGTGTAACCTAAGATCAGGATGGGCTTTTGCAGCTGATTGTCCCTTAGCTCAAAGGCCTCTTCTGCTGTTGCTACTGCATATCCGTATATATACTCACAGGTCTCAAGCTCCTTGGCGATCTCAAGTCCCCCGTGTCCGTATCCGTCCGCCTTCAATACAGCGTAGATCTTCTGATCCCTGCAGCGGTCCTTTATCTCTTTAATGTTTTCTAAAATGGCATCCAGATCTACTTTAGCAGATACTCTCATCAGATCCATTGTTTGTTCGTTCCTTTCTTAACTCGGTGCTACCTCTTTTAAGACCTCCGGTAACATCTCCACAAGATGTGATGCCTTCATGCTTCTGGCTGTATAGACATCTCTTGCCTTATCACCGCAAAGTCCATGTAAGTATACACCAACTGGCGCTGCAATACCACCGCATAATCCCATTGCCATAAGAGATGCTATCATTCCCGACAAGACATCTCCACTTCCTGCCGTAGACATTCCGTTATTGCCGGTGGTATTAAGATACACCCCTCCTGAAGGCAGAGCGCAGATGGTGCAGCCTCCCTTAAGAACAAGGGTTACATGATATTTCTTGGCAAAAGCGACGGCTTCCTCTATTCCCTTTTCCTTAAGAGATGGGATCGATCTGCCACTGATCCGGCTCATTTCCATTCGATGGGGAGTAAGAACCACATCCCGCTTTTCTCCTGCCCTTTGAAGAAGTTCTAAAAGCTCCTTATCCCCTGCCATGAGATTGATGGCATCCGCATCCAAAAGGAGGGGACGAGATCCTTCCAGAAGGCAGGCCTTCAGCAGTTCTTTTGCCTTTTCACCCTGCCCGAGTCCCGGACCGATCATAAGGGTATTGGCCCAGTGATCTTCCTGTATCGCCTTCTCATCAAAGGAGGTAAACAAAGCCTCCGGAACACCAAGCTGTAGGATCATCCGATTGGCTTCATTTGCCATGACCTTCACCATACCGACTCCCATGGCAAGGGCGGCACCTGCTGCCAAAATCCCTGCACCGGCCATATTGATATCAGAGCAGATGCAAAGAAGCTTTCCGTAATCTCCCTTTTGACTGTCTGCAAAACGCCCCGGAAGCAGACCTTTTATATCGGACTCCTCGATACAGCGGCACATCGGTTTATCTGTAAGACTTCTGGAGGTGATACCGATTCTCCTTCTTTCCAGCTTACCGCAATAGGATCTGCCGGGATAGAGGATCTGCCCTCTCTTATAAAATCCGAAGGTGATGGTATCCGATGCCATAACAGCCTCCTCCAGAACCTGTCCGGTAGTAGCTGAGATTCCGGTAGGAATGTCCACCGCGATCACAGGCCGCCTGGTACCATTGATCCAGCGGACAGCCTTAAGATATTCTCCGGCCAGGGGACGATCTGCCCCGTTACCTAAAATGGCATCCACCAGAAGATCACAGTCTCCCAGTTCTTCTATTTCTCCTGCAAAATACACCCCATAGGCCAGATCCCCTTCATACTGTACCTTCGCAGATGCAGAAAAATGTGACGGCTTTCCCACCAGAAAAACCGTCACATCCATGTTCTCTTCTGCTAGAAGCCGGGCAAGAGCCATTCCGTCTCCGCCATTGTTACCACTTCCGCACAATATACCAATTTTCTCAGCAAAGCCATACTGCTGCCTGATATAAGAAAGCAAAGCAAGTGCCGCTCTCTCCATCAGCACAAGGCCTGAAACCTTAAGGGTGTCCTGGGTGTACCAATCCGCCTTTTGCATTTCCTGTGCATCAAGAATTGCCAGCATGATCTTCCTCCTTTTCATCCGTAGGTGCAAGATCTATATTTTCCTTCGGCTCCTCTTTTTCCTCTTCCGGCTTTTCTTCCGGTTCTGTCTCAGCACTGCTTCTTGCATTGGCAGAATCCTTACTTGTCAAAGCCAGATCCTCGGACTCTTTGATATCAAAGATATCAACCACATCCTTACCGAAGATATCATGCATATAGGTATAGATCTCGCGATTGTTGATCTCACGGTTTTGCTTTTTAATGATGTTCTTTTTTAAATCGATCCGCACCTGTTTGATCCAGTCGGCGATCTCATGAACCTCCGACGTGTTGGTACGCATCTTGTGATAGCAAAAGGACATGGTAAGAAGCATCAGCTCCTGATTCTTATCCTTGATAAGCTTCGGATACTCCATCAGCTTATCTTCCAGTTCTGCGATCTTCTCGTTGGTCTGATCGATTAGCTCCTTGTCCTTCTCCAGCTTCTTCGACCCTGCAGACGCCTTCCCCTCTGCTGCATCCATATTGTCCACGATGCTCTGCATCAGCTTGGCCTTCACCTTCTTCAGACTCTTGATATCCGTGGTGGCCTTTCCCTGTTGCTGTAACAGTTCGTTCAGCTCCACTTCCACCTTCTTGACATCCTCCGGTTTACCACTGAGGGCAAAGAGACGGTGCCACTTCTGATCCAATACCAGGACCGGTATCTTGGTTAACTCCAAAGCTGCAAGAAATGTTCCCTCTTCCATTTACATCCCCCAACTTATTTCATTTTCGTAATATTATAAGACAATGTCATAAGAGAATCCGAAAGATGAACGTTCTCCACGATCACTCCCTCCGGCACATCCAGATCCACATGGGCAAAATTCCAAAGAGCCTTAACCCCCAGCTCGGTAAGCTTTCTGGCGATGGGTTCTGCACTCTCCTTAGGGATGGTAAGGGCGGCAATATCCACCTGATGGGTCTTGATAAAATCCTCAAGTTCATCCACCATCTGAATCTTGATCCCACTGACTTCCTTCCCCTTCTTGGAAGGATCGATATCAAACAGCCCGATCATCTTAAAAGAAAGCTTCTCGAATCTGACATAGTTGGCAATGGCCTGACCTAAGTTACCGACCCCCACTAAAATCACATGATTCATATGGGTCTGACCCAGAATCTTGCCGATCTCATCATATAAAAACTGTACGTTATATCCATAGCCCTGCTGACCAAACCCACCAAAATTATTAAGATCCTGGCGGATCTGAGATGCTGTCACATGCATTCTGCGTGAAAGATCGTTGGAGGATATTCTCTCAACACCATCCTCTAACAATTCACCTAAATATCGATAATACCTGGGCATTCTACGAATGACTGCAGGCGAAATTCCCTTTTCCATAGAACCTCCTACTGCAAAAATTACCACATACATTTTACGTGGTTTTTTCAGGCTTGTCAAACAATTAACAATGTAAGATCAGGCAAATGTCTCCCACTCTTCATACAGACCATCCAGTTCTTCCTGCATCTCCTGCCTCTGGCGGCTTAATTCATTCAGCCTTGCAGAGTTGGTGGCAATTTCCGGATCAGCAAATGCCTCATCCAGTTCGGACAGCTTCTCCTCTAAATCTTCGATCTTCTCTTCGATCTGTTCCCTTGCACGGTCTAACTTGCGCTGCGCCGCCTGCCTTGCCTTCTGCTCTTTCCAGTCCAGCTTGCTGGCTGCCTCTTCTACCGGGGCCTCTGCTGCCTCCTGCTTTTCTCCCAGACCAAAGTCACTTCGGATCGTATCCCTCTTCTGAAGATAATAATCATAGTTACCAAGATATTCTGACAGGCCTGCTGCCGTAAGATCCAAGATCCGCTCCGCTGTCTGATTGACAAAATAACGGTCATGGGAAACATAAAGAAGGGTTCCGTCGTACCCCTGGAGGGCATGCTCAAGGATCTCCTTAGACTCCATATCCAGATGGTTCGTTGGCTCATCCAGGATTAGAAAATTGGCACCGGAGAGCATAAGCTTGGCCAGGGAAATCCGTCCTCTTTCTCCACCGGAGAGATCCCGGATCTTTTTGTATACATCCTCACCTGTAAACAAAAAGGCTGCCAATGTGTTCCTGACCCTTGTATTGTCCATATTCGGATAAGTATCCTGCATCTCTTCAAAAAGCGTCTTATCCTCATCAAAGAGCTGCTGTTCCTGATCATAATAACCGATGGTAACTCCGGTTCCCAAACGGATATTTCCGGAATCCGCGGGAGCAAGTCCATTGATGATCTTAAGAATGGTGGATTTACCGATTCCATTGTCCCCGATAAGGGCCACCCTCTCTCCCCGCTTGATCTCAAAGCTTACGTCTGAAAACAGCTTGCGGTCCCCGAAGGACTTGGACAACCCCTGGACAGAAAGCACATCCTTACCGCTGGAGGTCAGAGCCGAAAGGGTAAGGTTCATCTCGGTATTTTCACTGACAGGTCTGTCTAAGACCTCCATCTTATCCAAAAGCTTCTTGCGGCTTTCCGCTCGCTTAATGGACTTTTCGCGGTTAAAGCTCTGGAGTTTTTCAATGACCGCCTCTTCATGGGCGATCTTCTTTTGCTGCTTGTCATACTCCCTTTGCTGAGTCAGAAGAAACAGATCCTTTTGCTTCATAAAAGCAGAGTAGTTTCCCTTATACTCATGGGCTTTTTTCCCAGAAAGATCAATGACACGCTCCACTGTCCGATCCAGAAAATAGCGGTCATGAGCCACAATCAGCACTGCCCCCTTATAATTCATAAGGAAGTTCTCAAGCCACTCAATGGACCTTAAATCCAGATGGTTAATAGGCTCATCTAAAAGCAACAGATCCGGAGAAGACACCAAAAGCCTTGAAAGAGCAACTCTTGTCTTCTGTCCTCCGGAAAGCTCTCCCATGGTCTTTGTAAAATCCTCTTCCACAAATCCAAGGCCCTTTAAAATTCCGGTTACCCGGCTCTCATAGGATTCTCCCTCCAGAAGAGCAAAACGGTGGGAGAGGTTGTGGTACTGGTCCATAAGCTTTTCCAGATCCTCTCCCCTTTTACCGTTCATATCCGCCTCCATGGCCCGAAGATTACGGTCCATATCCAGAATATCCTCTCTGGCATGGTAGACATAATCCCAGATGCTGCCCTTATAGTCTGCATCCTGATACTGTGCCAGATATCCATAGGTGGAATCTTTCGCAAAAACAACGCTTCCCCGGTCCGATGGCTCCTCGCCAACGATCACCTTAAGAAGCGTTGATTTGCCGCAACCGTTATTGCCAACAATGGCTAATTTTTCATGTTCCTGCACCTGAAAGGAAACATCGGTGAAGAGAATATCTTCACCGAATGCCTTCTGCAGGTTTGCAACAGATAAAATCATATTACATTCCTAAATCTTTCTCTAAATTCTCGCGGATCGCAAGAATAAAATCCTTACTGTTTAACTTCACCGGGTTAGGAAGAGATGTGATAAGAGCCAGATCTCCTGTCATCTTTCCGGACTCGATGGTATCAAGGCAGGCTTTCTCGAGAGCATCTGCAAAAGCACAAAGCTCCTGTGTGCCATCCAGCTCACCTCTCTTACGAAGAGCACCTGTCCATGCAAAAATGGTAGCTACAGAGTTTGTGGATGTCTCCTCACCCTTCAGATGCTTATAGTAATGACGCTGAACCGTTCCGTGTGCTGCCTCATACTCGAAGTATCCCTTAGGAGATACCAGAACAGATGTCATCATAGCCAGAGAACCAAAGGCAGATGAGAGCATATCACTCATAACATCTCCGTCATAGTTCTTGCAGGCCCAGATAAATCCACCCTCGGACTTCATAACACGGGCAACCGCATCATCAATGAGAGTATAGAAGTATGTGATGCCGGCCTCTTCGAATTTATTCTTATATTCCTTCTCGTATACTTCTGCGAACACATCCTTGAAGGTATGATCGTACTGCTTACTGATGGTATCCTTGGTCGCAAACCACAGGTCCTGCTTCTGATCAAGAGCAAAGTTAAAACAACTCTTTGCAAAGCTTGTAATGGATGCTGTCAGGTTATGCTGTCCCTGAACCACACCGGGACCTGCGAACTCATGCACAAGGACACGCTCTTCGCTTCCGTCTGCCTTTGTATATACAAGCTCCACCTTACCTGCCTCAGGGATCTTCATCTCAGAAGCCTTGTATACATCGCCGTATGCATGACGGGCAATGGTGATCGGCTTTTTCCATGTCTTAACGTTCGGCTCAATTCCCTTTACGATGATGGGAGCACGGAATACCGTTCCGTCCAGGATAGCACGAATGGTACCGTTAGGGCTCTTATACATCTTCTTAAGGTTATACTCTTCCACTCTCGCAGCATTTGGTGTAATGGTGGCGCACTTAACTGCCACGCCGTACTTCTTGGTGGCTTCACTTGCATCCACTGTGACCTGATCATCTGTCTCATCTCTGTGCTTTAATCCCAGGTCATAGTACTCGCTCTTAAGGTCTACGAAGGGAAGGATCAGCTCGTCCTTGATCATCTGCCAGAGGACTCTTGTCATTTCGTCGCCGTCCATCTCCACAAGAGGTGTCTTCATCTGAATTTTAGCCATATGTTCTCCTTTTGTAATCTAAACTTTTTCCAAAACAGTATGCTTTTTACGTCTCAGCCGATGTTTTAACACCGACTGAAATAACAAATGCCCGGTTCCTTACGGCCGAATGGGCTATAAAGAAGGCCGGGCATCTGATATTTTCATGAATTATTTTGCTACGATATTGATGATCTTACCAGGTACCACGATCTCCTTGATCACATTACCTGTAAGCTTATCCCCTAATGCTTCCTTAGCAGCAGCAATGGCATCCTCCTTGGATACATCCTTAGGAAGGGAAATGACAGCCTTTGTCTTACCATTGAGCTGTACCGGCATCTCTACCACATCAAGAACCATCTTGCTCTCGTCATAGGTTGGCCAGCTCTCCTCAAAGACAGATCCGCTCTTACCTAAAAGCTCATGAAGCTCCTCTGCAATATGAGGTGCAAAAGGCGCAAGGAGCGTTACAAGGGTCTCAAGGGTGAGCTGATCCACACCGCCCTTCTTAGCCATATCCGTCAGAGTATTGGTATACTCCATGAATCCGGAGATAACAGTATTCAGGCTGAAGGACTCAAGACGGGTGGTAATATCCTTGACCATGCAGTTGCGGACACGTACCAGATCCTTGTTCTCCGGTGTATTCTTCTCATGCTCCTCAAGAACAAGCTTCCATACACGCTTTAAGAAACGGTTGATTCCGTCAATTCCACGGTCATCCCACTCAGAATCCAACTCCGGTGGTCCAACGAAGAGCTCATACATACGAAGGGAATCACAGCCATAGTCACGTACCAGATCATCCGGAGAGACCACATTACCCTTACTCTTACTCATCTTGATACCGTTCTTACCGGTGATCATACCCTGATTGAAAAGCTTCTTGAAAGGCTCATCAAAATCCACAACACCGATATCATGTAAGAACTTGGTATAGAATCTTGCATATAAAAGATGAAGAACGGCATGCTCTACACCACCGATGTACATATCCACCGGAAGATACTTATCTGCCTTCTCTCTTGAAACAAGCTCTTCCCCGTTCTTATTATCCACATAACGAAGGAAATACCAGGAAGATCCTGCCCACTGAGGCATAGTATTTGTCTCACGCTTCGCCGGCTTACCACAGATCGGACATGTGGTATTCACCCAGGAATCGATAGCAGCCAGTGGTGACTCACCGGTTCCGGTAGGCTCATAACTTTCAACATCCGGAAGAAGCAATGGAAGCTGATCCTCCGGAACAGGAACTGCACCGCAATCCGGGCAGTGAATGATTGGAATCGGCTCACCCCAGTATCTCTGACGGGAGAATACCCAGTCACGAAGCTTGTAGTTCGTGGTCTTCTTACCTGCTCCCATCTTCTCGATCATCTCAGGAGCCTTCAGCTTAAGCTCGGAAGATTCCATACCGTTCCAGTCTCCGGAATTTACCATGGTTCCAACAGCCTCGGTATAGGCCTCTTCCATATTCTCTACTGCAACGCCATCCTTGGCAATGACCTGAATGATAGGAAGATCAAACTTCTTAGCAAAGGCAAAATCACGGTCATCATGAGCCGGTACACACATAACAGCACCTGTTCCGTAATCGGCCAGTACATAATCAGAAAGCCAGATCGGTACCTTCTTACCGTTAATAGGATTGATGGCATAGGAGCCTGTGAACACACCGGTCTTCTCCTTGGACTGCATACGGTCAACAGAAGAACGAAGGGAGGTCTGATAAATATAATCCTCAACGGCAGAACGCTGCTCCTCTGTGGCAAGTCTCTTTGCCATCTCATGCTCCGGAGCCATAACCATGAAAGTACATCCGTAAAGGGTATCGGGTCGAGTGGTATAAACTGTGATTTCATCCTCACTTCCATCCACCTTGAAGTTGACCTCTGCACCGTGGCTTCTACCGATCCAGTCAGACTGCATCTTCTTAACCTTCTCCGGCCAGTCCAGCTTATCCAGATCATCCAAAAGACGATCTGCATACTCTGTGATCTTCAGCATCCACTGGCGAAGATTCTTCTTGGTAACATCAGCGCCACAACGCTCACACTTACCGTTTACCACCTCTTCGTTGGCAAGACCTGTCTTACAGCTTGGACACCAGTTGATCGGCATCTGCTTCTCGTAAGCCAGCCCCTTCTTAAACATCTGAACAAAAATCCACTGGGTCCACTTATAAAACTCCGGATCCGTTGTATTTACTTCCATATCCCAGTCATAGATGGCAGAAATCTCCTGAATCTGTCTCTTGATATTGGCAATATTATCCGCAGTGGACTTAGACGGGTGTTCTCCCATCTTGATCGCATAGTTCTCAGCTGGAAGGCCAAAGGCATCCCACCCCATGGGGTGAATGATATACTTTCCGTGCATAAGCTGATAACGGCTCCATACATCAGAAATCACATATCCTCTCCAGTGTCCTACGTGTAAACCATTACCGGATGGATATGGGAACATATCTAGGCAGTAATACTTTTCCTTCTTCTCATCCTTGGGATTAACGGGTTTCTCATCCCA
>CADCQT010000134.1 GCA_902803645.1 uncultured Lachnospiraceae bacterium
ATCATAATCATCCTGCTCATCTAGAGCATAATCGTCCGAATCATACGCATCAGAATCATACACATCCGCATACCGCTTCTGACCTACGGCCTCTTTCTCAGCTGCTTTGACATACATTGGACAACATAGAAATGGCATACAAAACGCCAGTATCAATACAACAAATCGAATCACTTTTCTTTTCATAATACATCCTCCACTTTTGATATTATCTTCAATCCGTCCCTCTCTTTTTTGCTATCTATAGTGTAACTCATTTGCTGTCCAATAATGGGGACAGCAAATGAGGCACCGCCCCAGCGGTGCCTCTTCATATAATCATCCCTCTACAACCAGCTTACTTCCGATCCCAACTAACCATGGGCACCCTTACTGCCGGCAATTTTCTTCCCACCATCACGCCCACACGGGGTTTTTATTATGGTCGCAGCCATTAAAGACATATAACACCAGGTGCACTTCGACAAATAAGCCGGTGAACCGTTCTGGTTCACCGGCTTATTTCTTATCCCTTCCTGATCTCTTGCATAACTTTTTCGATAAGCTCTATTGGATATTTCTCGGCTATGCGCTCCTTGCTTAATCCAAGGTCAAGCATATTAACGATCGCCTGTTCTTTTTCTGCTGTTCTTCCCTGTTCAATCCCCTGCTCAATTCCCCGCTCTAATATCGCTTCACTGAAATTACACATAGTCCTCACCTCATTCTCAAATTCTGTACTTATCCCTATACCATATCGGTTCTTCAAATCTTTACATTTCTCTTCCGGCGTTTTCTCTGCCTTAAATATAGTATAGAGGGCTGCCAACATTTTTTCCACAGGATCTTGTGTTTTTCCCTCTGGTTCGTGATTCGGCAGACGGATCATGAGCACAGACATCAAATCATACCGACCGTACTTCGACGGCTTGCCATAGATCGTTTTGGGCTCGATCCTATATTCCGTTATGGTATTGGCATCCTTCTCCGGTGCATTCAGACAAATCCAGATGGAATAGACCTTTTTCAGGTTATCATAGTCTCCCTGATTAACTTCCTTTTCCAGTTGACCGGAAAGCAGCGTCGTTCCATAACATATACCTCTTGTCACAAGATCGTAGCCCGGATAATAATTCTTCTGGGCTTCCAGATTCACATACAACTTCAGGTTCCCGTACTTTTGGATATGTACCGTAAACTTGATATCATAGCGAACGATCCCTCCCCATGGGAACACCTCTTCCTCGCTTTCTCCCGGAACCTTTCCTGTGGAGATTTCAGTATCCACATCGATGGATTCCTTGATTTCTTCGATCGTCATCCCAAAAAACTCATGTACCACCGCCTGCAGTATCACTGCCATAAGCTCCTTGTACGTTAACAGATTTTTCGCATGCCCGTCATACTGTTCCATCCCCTCACTTCTCTGGATGGCTTTTGCTAAATTGATTTCCCCCATCGCGCCTCCTTTTTGTTGACCATGTTCTACTTTTCTCCGTGAAGTAATTCACCGATTGGTGATGAATCAGGACGCCTCTTGGCATCCTAATGAAATGCGTGCACAGACAGAGCATGATCAACTCTGACTAAGTACACTCGTTTAAGATGAAAGTATTATAACATGGTTTTAGTGAAGCAAATCTTAAATCTTTCTAAATTTTAAAAGCATTCCTGTATGCACAAATTCCAAGCTCGGCAAGGATATCTCAGGTTAAGAAGTGCAAACTCCCCGCAGAACGGTCGAAATACTCCTTTGCGGGGTGTTTGAACCAATTTGATCGAGATGTGATTGACTTCTTAATAGAGGAAACTCCCCGCAGAACGGCCGAAACGCTCCTTTGCGGGGAATTTGGACCAATTTGATCGAGATGTGAAGAGTTTTAAAAGATTTTAATAACAGATAATAAGCCATTCCTCCATTACCGTAACCGAAGAACTCTTCTCTCCCCAGGTCAACCTATTAATACCCATTTTTACATAAGAAACTTATGTGTACTCAATATCTCCGGAACACAATCAACGATAATCCCAGTAGTATTCTTCAGTGATTCAATCCGCTTATCCAGCTCATCACCTATCCCCAACATCTTAGGCGCAACGGCATCATAGTAGAAATCATCGCCCTGGTAATTATCAGCATGCTTTCTGCGCTCTATCGCTGCCGCATAACTCCTGCCAATCAACCATATTTTACCGATCACTACATCTGCCTCATTATGAAGCGGATTATCTTCACACATTTTATATAGAATACTATTGCCAAATTCCCATCGAGAATTCCTATGAGCCAGATATTCTCTATATTGTTTTTCAACTTCTGTAACCCCCATCCGACACCTCCCGACATCATATTATACCAGTATGTGCACCTTTTTCACTAAGATTACACTATTTTTCACTTTACTTGGTATGTTATGATTGACAGAAAAAATGGCTGTGTTCCTTACACACAGCCATTTCCATTTACATTATGAACCTATTTTTCGAACTATTATTTCGTTCTTATTTCACTGTTACTTTTACTTTCTTTGCATAGCCGTTCTTGGCGTATACCCAGATATAGCAACTGCCTTGCTTCTTCGCCGTGATCTTACCCTTTTTGTCCACTGTGGCGATCTTCTTATCAGAAGATGCATAGCGGAACATAGGAGCATGAGCATCGGAAAGGCTCTTTCTTTTCGCATTAGCCAGAATGACCCTTGCCTTAATCTTGCTGGTCTTGCCCTTTTCCAGCGTAACGTCGGTATCGGAGGTTATGGTAAGCTCCTTAGGATTGGAATGCCTGGTGTTCTTCGCTCCTACGATATGTGCCACAATGGACTTTGCCAGACGCTTCTTCTTACCTTCCACATTCTTATATGCCACTACGAAGATCTTATAATTCTTC
>CADCQT010000135.1 GCA_902803645.1 uncultured Lachnospiraceae bacterium
TTCTTCTCCTAATCACAAAAAAACCGACCCTGTAAAGAGCCGGCCTGTCATCTTATTCCTTATGAAAGAACTTCTCCGGAACCTCAACCTCTGTCGGTTTCTTTTCCGCGTCCTGCTTAGAACCCTCCGGTAAAGCAGTGCCTTTGTTTTCATCCTTATCATCCTGTGAGGATGTCTGCTGTTCTTTCGTTGCATCCTTAGCAGGCTCTTCCTGCTTCGGAGCAAGCTCCATACGGTTATTGACCACAGTATCCAGATATCCCTGCATGGTGCTCAAATAACTCTCCATACGGCTTCTGGTGGTATCCATAGATCCGTAGATCACGTCCTGAACATTCTTAAGTAATGAATCCGTATACTCAATTGCTGAGCTTCGGATATTGTTGGCATCATTCGTAGCCTTAGAAAGAACCTCTTCCGCATTCTTGGAAGCGATCATAACAACCTCATTCGCCTGGGCATAAGCCTGTTGCATGATCTGATTCTCCGATAAGAGTTCGTTGGTCTTAATCTCAGCCTGGGCAATAATAGCCTCAGCCTTCTTCCTGGCATCCGCTAAAATGGATTCCTGGTTACTGATCACCTTCTGATACTGACGGATCTCAACCGGCGTTCTTGAACGAAGCTCTTCTAACAGATTCTCTAATGTCTCACGATTAACAGCAACCTTAGAACTGGAAAAAGCAACAGGTTTGCAGCCATCGATATAGCTTTCAATATCGTCAATGATGTCTTCGATTGGACTTGCCATAGTATACTCTCCTTATTTGTTATACTTCGCCATGATCTTTGGAATAATCTCTGCTGGAACAAATCTGGAAATATCGCCTCCATAAGAAGCGAACTCACGAACGATCGTAGAACTTAAATAAGAATACTCCAAGGATGTGGTCAGAAAAACCGTATCCAGTTTAGGACTTTCCACCCGGTTTGTCTGAGCAATTTGAAGTTCATATTCAAAATCTGTTACAGCCCGAAGACCGCGAACAATAACGTTAGCATCGATTTCCTTCGCATAATCAATCAGCAGGCCATCAAAAGACCCAACCCTGACATTGCTTAGATCACGCGTCAACTCACTAATCATACTAACACGTTCAGAAACGGAAAACAATGAGTTTTTGGCACTGTTGCTTAATACGCCAACCACGATCTCATCGAACATGCAGGCGGATCTTCGGATAATATCCAGATGCCCGAAGGTCACTGGATCAAAACTGCCCGGATAGATGGCTCGTCTCATACAAGACTCCCCTCTACCGGTCGAAGGAAAAGGTGCATGTTGTTCTTATAGACCTTGGTTCTGATCAGTTCAAAACCACTGTCCTCAACAAAGTCACAGGTACGATTCTTATCTGCCTCGATCACCACAAGAGCATTCTCAGCCAAGAGATCATTTTCACGGAGTTCTCTTAATACATCCGCCTCCGGATGCAGATCATAGGGCGGATCCATAAAGACCACATCAAAGGGTCCCTCTGATCCCAAAAGCTTAAGAGCCGCCGGAAGTTCACGCTCCATTAATGTGGTCTTCTCCTCCAGTCTGGTCTTATGAAGATTGTCACGAATCGCCTGGGCGCATTTCTTGTCATGTTCTACCATAACAGCATGCTTTGCTCCCCGGCTCAAGGCTTCAATACCGATCTGACCGCTGCCGGCATACAGATCCAAAAAGCGGCACTGGGGAATATCATTTTGTAAAATATTAAACAGTGTTTCCTTGATTCGATCCGTCGTAGGACGGGTTGCACTGCCCTCGACTGTTCTAAGAGGAATACTGCGACATGTTCCGGCAATAACTCTCATTTATGACTGCTCCTTTAGTACATCTTTATTCTTAGCAAGATAGTCCACCAGTGAAACAACGGTCAGTGCAAGGGCTGTCCACATCAGTAAGGTAGACAGTACAGCAAACATCTTGGCCACCGGCTCCATTGTGATATTGGCCACCATAACGATCACCATCAGCATCTGAAATGTGGTCTTAAACTTGCCCCAGTAGCTGGCTGCTATAACAATCCCATTGTTAGCTGCCACCAGGCGAAATCCACTGATGATAAATTCCCGGCCGATAATCACAATACAGATCCAGGCCGGCAACTGATGAAGAGACACGAGGCAGATCATGGCAGAACATACCAGAAGCTTATCCGCCAGAGGATCCATAAATTTACCGAAGTTCGTTACCAGGTTATATTTACGTGCGATCTTACCGTCTAAAAGGTCCGTAAGGGATGCAAGAACAAAGACTGCATCCGCTAAAAGTCTCATTTCAAAACGATCCGGAAAAACAAGAAGGATCGCCACAAAAACAGGAACTAAGACCATTCGAAGACAGGTAAGTTTATTTGGTAGATTCATTTTCATCGATAATCTCTCCTATTAAGTCGTATTCATGAGTTTTTGTGATTCTGACACGAACCAGATCTCCTGACATTCTCTGAATATCCCGATCCATAAATACCAGTCCGTCTACCCCGGGAGCATCCCGGTAGGTACGCCCCACATATACACGGTCCTTTGGGATCTCTCCTTCTATAAACACTTCAAACTCTTTGCCCACAAGAGATTCATTCTTCTGAAAGGTGATCTCCTGCTGGACTCTCATGATCTCATCATACCAGATGTTCTTCGTTACATCCTCTACCTGATCCGGCATGGAGAATGCAACCGTTCCATCCTCCGGTGAGAAAGGGAAGGAACCAAGCCGATCAAACTGCATCTTCTTCATGAAGGAGATCTGCTCCTGATGCATCTCTTCCGTCTCTCCCGGGAAACCACAGATCAAAGTGGTTCGAAGGCACATATCCGGGATCCGCTTGCGAAGCTTCTCCACAACAGCAATAATGTCCTCCTGATTGGTACGACGTCCCATGCGGCCTAAGATATAGTCATTGGCATGCTGGATAGGCATATCAATGTAATGACAGACCTTCGGATTCGTAGCGATCTCCTCGATCAGTTCGTCATCGATTTCCTCCGGATAAGCATAAAGAATACGGATCCAAGCCAGTCCCTTGATCTCTCCAAGTCTGCGAAGAAGGAGCGGCAGTGATTTTTTGCCGTAGAGATCACTTCCATAGATTGTTGTCTCCTGAGCAACCAAAATAAGCTCACGGACACCATCTTCCACAAGCTTTTTCGCTTCATCAAGAATCCTCTCCATGGGAATACTACGATATGGCCCTCTGATTTTAGGAATAATACAATAGGAACAATTCTTATCGCAGCCCTCTGCAA
>CADCQT010000136.1 GCA_902803645.1 uncultured Lachnospiraceae bacterium
AACCTGCCTGGCTGGTTGCGATCCGCTCTGCCTCTTCCTCGGCGGCCTTCAGATTGTTGGCCATGGTCTCCATGGCATCGGCAACCTTTTTGACATCACCGGAAGTCTTGGTGAGGTTAGAGGAAAGCTTTTCAAACTTCCCCTGGTACATCTCGGAACTGTTGCCGGTCCAGTTGGTCTTGATCCCGCTCTTCACCGTTTTGCATTCACCGGATGCGGTATCACTTAAGTTTCCTGCGATGGTCCGTAATTTTTCCACCTGCTGCATCGCCAGCCCGTAATTAAAATGAATAAAGCTCATACCTTCCCCCCTTAGATAATATTCTCACTCAGTGCCTTGGCCGTTGCATTGTTGGTATCTTCCACCTTCTTGTAGACACCGGCCATTTTCTCAAGTTTCTCGATCTCAAGGATCAGGTTCTTCGCGCTTTCTTCCACTGTCTGCTCACTGCTGTCATACAGACTCTGGTGCTTCTTCTTCGCTGCACCATCCCAGTAATGGATCCCATAAACTAACGTGTGCATGCTCTTCTTGATCTGTCGGATCTGATCCACACTCCCCCGGATCTCCTTTGCTGTACTCTGAAGCTTCTCCGGTGTTACCTTCAGCTTATAATTTGCCATCCTATGCCTCCTTTACCGTGATACCTTCGATCAGCTTATTGACCTGTGTTTCACACTTGTCATAAGTGGTAACACTTGTTGTCTCAAAGGTATGGATCTTATCTACATTGCTGATTGCCTTCTCAAGGTTCTTCACTTCCTTATTAATGGAGGAGACGTACGCATCATGGGCCTCCCCCTCCCACATTCCGTTTAACTGTGTTACCAGCCGGTGGATCTTATCCTTCTCGGAAGTCAGGTTCTTGATGTATTTGGCCATCGTGGCCGCATCGCTTCCCAGTTTTCCTGTGTCTACTTTCAGATTCTCCATTTTTTCCTCCCTAGACTAAAATCAAATGATCTCCATTACGTATCCCGGACTCACTTAAGGTCAGCTCCTGATTCAAAATCAGTTCCAGGCGCTGGCTGCACAGACTAAAGGTTGCATAATCTGCTTCCACTGCGGTCTTGGTCAGTGTCTCCAGAATATTCATAAGTTCCGATAAAACCGTGCGGACCTTCGCATCCTCATCCAACCGGAATTCCATATTCTGATCCAGGGATGCAATATAGATATCCACGTTAATCATCCGCTTCTCCTTTATCTGACAACTGAATGTCTCTTGCTTCTAAATAGGCTTCATCTTCTGTTAAAAACCGGTTCTTGACGATTGGCAGAACCACCTGTCTTGTCCTGGTATGCACCAGATCTGCCGGAACAAGTCCAACCCCCGGACGAAGTGCAGTCTCTCTTTCCTTATAGGGCTGATCGTCAAAGTTAAGCAGATTATTCTCTCCGGACTTACCTCCAAAGTGAATCCCCTTACGGTAACTGCAGAAGGTCCGGAACATGGAATCTCCCACGATCTCCTGATACTCCTCCATGCCAATGGAAGCAAAGAAGTATATGTTCAGAAGACTTCCCTTTTCCCAGATATTGATAAATCCTCCGGTCATGGAGATCTCCGACTCTTCCACCGTATGCACAAAGCTTACGATATCAGAGATAAATACGAAGATGGGTTCATATTCCTCAGCCATTTTGGCAAAGATCTCTTCCTCGGAATAATCCTGCTCCGTGTAGGTGAGCTTCCTGGCATTTCTTTCCTGAATAGCCGGAACCATACGGGAGATCATGTCATAGATCCCGTTGTCATCGGTGACATAGGTTACTCCCGGCCAGTTTTCGCAGCTCTTTAACCTGGTGTTATCCGCCAGATCCACCACAGTAACTTCTCCCTTCTTGCGTAAGGCGGAACGGATCAATGCCCGCATACAGTTTTTCTTTCCACTTTTTGTAAAGCCCATGATCAGGTACAGATAGGTGGTGGACAGATCCACTGAGAAGCCATTGGCCTGCTGCGCATCGTAACCCAGGGGCAGGCACGCCGGATCCTGTGTTGCCCTGGCAACATCTTCCAACTCTGTGAAAAGTTCCCAGGTCGGTCTCTCCGGTATCTGCGGGATAGGTCTTGCCCTTTTTCCCCTCCAGGCATGGGCCATGGCAACGGACTCTTCTGTGATCTTCTCCAGTCTTTGGTAATCATCCTCTGCCGCCACTGCCACCGCCCCCTGGAATTCCAGAGCCCTGTCATCTGCGATCCTCGCCAGTCCCCGTCCTGCGATTCCCACTTCCGGGATCACATCAAACTCTCTGGTTCGGATAATGTCGGAGTAGATGAACTTATCCGCCTGCTGCATGGCTACTGCATTGAGCATATTGTCTGCGATCCGGTTGGGGATCTCCGCCCGGCTGTAGTCAGCACCGGAGAGCACCAGATAGATTCCATGGCTTACCCCTTCCTTGGAGAGCTGGATCAGAAAATCCATATACTTCTCATCCGTCTTCTCTGTAAAGGACGACATGTTATCGATGACAAAGAAGACTGCCGGCACCCGCTCCCGGGGATTGGCCTTCACATACTGCAGGAAGTTACCTCCATGGAAGAGGCTCTTTCTCTCTGCAAGGATTCCTTCCATCATGGTCATGCACTTGGCGATCTTCTCATCATCCCCTTCGTACATAACGCCTCCCACATGGGGGGCCTTCTCAAAACAGGACTGCATCTTTGAACTGTAGTCGATGATGTAGAAGGATACCCGATCCGGATCATACCGGTGGATCATACCGTAGATAAAGGTCTGAATAAAAGTAGACTTACCGGATGCAACACCGGCGCAGACCGCTAAATGTCCTGACTCGGCTATATCGATCCACAGCGGGAACTGAGCCTGGTTACTGGGATCATCCATCTTCCCCATTAACACCTTAAGCTCATCCCTTGGGGTCTTCGGCCAGATACCCTCCTGATAGGTCTCTTCCCTGTATTCCTCAAATTCCTCCAGAGCAATCACTTCCGGCAGAACCGGCATCCAAAGCTGAAGATCATAGTTATAATCATTCTCTTTTGCCACCTTGGCCAGATACTCGATTACCGCATCCAGCTGAGTGTGTTCCTTGCACACCGGAAGCTTTACTCCCCGGGTTGTAGAAAGGATCATGATGTTTTCCACCACATCCCCCTCCAATGACCGGGCCTTTTCCACAAGGTCACAGAAATTGGACAGCTGCTTGGTATTAAAGGCACTTTCCGGATAGTCGATCCCGTCCTGCTCCATCAGAGCGTAGATCCGACGGATATCACCTTCACTGTTTTTATAGTAGGTAAGAAGCTTTTCCACCCAGGCTCTTGTCATATTCTTAGCCTGCAGGCTCTTCTGATAGCTTCCCTTGATCTCCTCATGTCCTGTTACCCCAAGAAGGGCTGCGGTATCCAGCCGGATATCCTCCGACGCATCCTCCACATAGGTAGCTCCGGAATAACCGGACTGGAAAAGTTCGAAGACTTCATCATTACCTACCTGAAGATATCCACGTCCCGCCTGGGTAATATAGGCGGCATCCGGTCTGTGAAGCATATCCTTGGAATCCATCTTATCCTGCACACGAAGGCAGAGGCGGAACTTACTGTTGGACCAGATATTATCATCCACAGTTCCTGCCGGCTTCTGGGTGGCAAGTACCAGATGCACTCCCAGGGATCGTCCCACCTGGGCAACAGAGATCAGCTCTTTCATAAAGTCCGGCTCCTCCCGCTTCAACTCTGCAAACTCATCGATGACGATGAACAGGTGAGGAACCGGAAGCTTGGCCTCTCCATTCTTAAACAGCTTCGTATAGAGGTTGATGTTATTCACCCCGTTATCGTTAAAAATCTGCTGACGGCGACGGTTCTCCGACTTGATGGAAGCCATGGCACGGTGTACCTGGTTGCCGGACAGGTTACTGATCTGTCCGATAAGATGTGGCAATCCATTAAAAAGGTTTGCCATTCCTCCACCTTTATAGTCGATCACGAAAAATCCGATGTCGTAAGGGCTGTAATTAATAGCCAAAGATAACATATAGGTCTGCAAAGTCTCAGACTTACCGGATCCTGTGGTTCCTGCCACCAGACCATGGGGGCCGTGGTACTTCTCATGTACATCCAGATAGCATTCCTTGCCACCGCTTTTCACTCCCAGCATGCCACGGATATTGTCATAGATCCTTGCCTTCTTCCAGCGTTCCATGACATTAAAGTCTTCCAGTTTCTTCACCCCGTACATATCAAAGAAGGTAATGGAATTGGGAACCTCTCCTCCTTCTTCCACCTCCATGACTTCGATATTGGAAAGCCTTCTTGCAAAATCCTCCGCCTCTTTTAACCCTACCTGGTCAAAAGCCACCTCGATCTTATCATCCTCTGCCACATAGGAGTCATAGTACCCCTGACTCTCCGATGTGTTCTCGATGATAAAGTGACAGGCATTGGGCAACTCCTCTCTCTGATGACAGAGGAGGATGGTCGTAAGTCCGTAATCCTTTTTTTCATCGAAGATGTACTTCGCTAAAAGTTCTCCCTCTAATAGCTTAGGATCTGTTACAAAGATCACAAAGTGAGGCCGGAAGGAGATCTCCTTCGTCTCTCCCAGTTCCTCATCCCTCTGACGGAAGATCCCAGCCAGATAGTAGAAGAGGTCGCCCTTGCTGATCTCATCCTCTGCGATGAAGCGCATCTTATTATCCTTAGACCAGCAGTGAGGCAACCACCTGGCAAAATCCCACTGCTTCTCATCTTCGCTTCTGGCCTTATCATAGACAAAGGCCATCTTCAGATCCGTATAACTACAGGTGGCTGCCAGCTGAACCGCAAGAGCTCTTGCCAGCTGGACTGCCCCCACCTTCTCTTCTCCCCCTGCCATTCCCACCAACCGGTGAGATTTAAGGTCCACGCAGATGGGTACATCATAGAGCATCTTATAATTCTCGAAGATGTACTGAGGTTTGTCATTCAGCGAATCCTCTACCATGGTAAACTTCACATCCGGCACCTTAATGGGCACCTGGAAGGGAATATCTCCTTTACCGATCCTCTGGATCAGAAAATCCGGCTGGCTGCTGTTCCGGTTCCACAGCGCCTTGGCTCCTGCGGTATACTGGGCGCAATCCTCTGCGGGAATATACCGGGAGATCATAGCGCTACGGTTATGCTCGTACTTCTCCCGAATCTCTGCCGTCTTCTTTTTCAGATACCTGCTATAGGCCTCGAACCGGTGGATCTCCTGCTGGTGCATCTTCTTTTTCTGCATGTTCTGGTTCATAAGGCTCCAGACCAGGGTAACCACAGCGGAAGAGACAGCCATGACCGCTCCGGTGTACATCATCAGTCCACCACTGTATCCGCTGCTTTTCGATGCCAGAATCATCATGGCACAGCTCATCATCATAGGCAGTGACATGGTAATCGCCGGTCCAATTACCATAGCCAGAGGCATGTTTTCACTTTTTGCCGGCTCCGGCGGTGCCTCGATCTCGATCGGCTCTGTGTGGATCTTCTGCACACTCATGGGTGCTCTATGGAGGAGATACTTTCCCTGCTTTGCCGCAATGGCAATGGTTCCTGCATCGGTCCACAGGTCTGTAGGTCTTAACACATCCTCATCCACCACGACTTCCGTATGCCCTGCACTCTTCGGAGGATACTGCCCCTGGGCGGCTCCTGCCTCCTCGGTCTTCTCCTCTCTTTGGTGATTGTTCGTATCCACCGCCAGAATATTCCCCAGGAAGATCATGTGAAGTCCAAGGATATTGATCTCATCGCCAAAAGAGAGCCTGTGCTCTTTTTCCACACGCTTGGAATTCACATAGGTTCCATTGGTGGAGGTATCCACCAGCCGGTATCCAACCTCTGCCGCCTCGATATATCCGTGCTGTTTGCTTACCAGATCCCGAAACTGATATGAAATTGTATTATTGGAATTACTGCCAAAGGTGATCTGTCCGGAGGAGGGAAGAAGGTACTTGGCAAAGCTTGTCACCGGGTACTTCTTATCCACAACCGCCACATATACGCTGACGCGGTTGTCCACATACACCTTAAGAAAGTCTCCGACTTCGATGGGCTGACCTGCCTTCTCGATCCGATACCCTTGTCCGGGTAGGATCTTCCAGTGAGACTGAAAATTCTCCATCTGAAGACAGATGTCCCTCTGCAGTCCGAAGAACTTATGATTTAGTTCGATAGAATAGTCGCTGTCCTGTATGGACGGCAATAAAAATTCCCGAAATCCTCTCTGGGAATAAATTGATAATGAAACACTCATCGATCTTGTATCTCCCCAATACAAATCCTGTTGCAGTCCCTGCACTCCCATACCGTTCCTGCAAACCTACTGTTTTCAAGTTTCGCTCCATGAGATCTACCATAGAGCGCATTCTCATCCGGCAATCGTAAGTCCGTCTGAGATAAAATGAAGTTCCAGCCTGTCTCTTCCGGCCCGGATCAGATCCCCATCCGTCAGTGCCAGAAGCTGCTCTCCAAGAACCAGTGGCTGTCCGCCCCGAAGAACCTCCAAATCTTCCTTCCCACTGATCCTCTTGATATAGATCCGATGGTCCTGCATGATCAGATGACACAGCACGTCTTCCACGCCGGCATCCTCAAGCACCAGATGATTCCTCTCGCTTTCTCCGATGCTGATCTTATCCCGGATATCAAAGAGATAGGACCGGGTAGACAGTGGCGCCACCACGTTGATCCGTAGCAAGACTCCACGGGGCTCTATCTTCTCCTGATCATGAAACTCGGTCTTCACCGGTTCACTCTTCTTCAGTTCTTCCACCTTCTCCGCCGAAACATAGGCATTCTTCAGATCGTCTGCCAGCTCGTTCTCCCTTAGCACGCCTGCGATCTGTTGCCGAAGCTCCCGCTCCCGTTTGTTCCTTCGACGGGAAACAACCAAAACAGCGATGGCACCGCCAAGCAAAAGGACTTCTCCCACAATGATCAGAACTCCGGAGCCAAAATAAACATTCATACACTCACCATATTCAGTTGTTAAGAAAGAGTGGGTAATCTGCGAATGAAATTCAAGTCTCGCCCACGAGACTTGGCGCGGAACTTTGTCTCAGTCGGAGCTTAAACCTCTGACTGAGATAAAAAAAACCTGCACTTCTGCAGGGAATGGTTCGCTATCGAATGATTTCGCGTCGAAATCTCCAAGAAAATTCTCCCCAAATCTTCCTTAAATTGTTAAAATCTCCCAAACCGATAATAGCACAGTGCTTTTTGGGCGTCAAGAAAAAAACCGGGGCTGCTGCACCTTCGTGCAACAGCCCCGGGTCAGATTCCCTGCGGGAGGTATTTATTCGGCTGCAATGTAACCGATTACATCGATGTCGTATTCACCGGCTAATTCCAAAATCTTTTCAAGCGTCTCATAACTTGTCTTGCCACATTGAAGAACGAGTACGACCTGTCCAAGGTGACGAATCAAGTCTGCTTTGACCGACAATGTCTCCACTGACTTTGTCATGGCTTCGTAAGAAACACCCTCCGGAAGAGAAGACTTGAAATGGTCTCCAATGCACTTCACATAGGAACCACAACCAACATCGAGCTCCTCCAAAGACAAGAGCGTAACATTCTGCGCATCGTTAACCATCAGAGATACCGCGGTGCTGATCTTGGCTGCGGTACACTCTGCGCTATCCTGAAGCTGAACATATTTCCTGTGGTAAATATTATAAAGTCTGCGGCTGTAGATCAAGCGACGAAGGAAGCCGCCGTTTCCTGCCGGATAGCTAAAATATTTTCCGAAACAGTTTGCTCCAGTGGCATTGCCAAGTTCATCTCCTGTTACCAGCTTTCTTCCAAGGATCTCAAGCATAACCAGAATAAAGGCATACAGGAAAACACCTAACACAAATCCTACCACTGCGAACTTCGCGCTAAAGGATGCCGGCAGAATCTTATTGGCGCTGGCCGTAGCCCGAGCTTCCTTATCATATTCCTGACCATCCGTGGTAACACCGTATTTCTCTTCCAGCTCTGTCACCTGACTCTCGTAAAGAGATTTCTGCTGCACGCTGAATCCGGAAACAGCGTTACTGATATTAGTCTGAAGATTGTTTACTTCATTCTGACTGTTATCCAATTTGGATACGAGATCTGTATTGACGCTTCGATTGGTATAATCTGCCAACAGCTTGATCTTATGGGTTGCAACGGTTTTATCCAATGACTTCTGCAACTTTTCAACAGAATCCACGATCGCCTTCTGACAGGCGTCGGCATCGGAATCCGTTGGAAGAACAAAGCTGATATTTAACATAGGAATCGGCATGACCTTGGAATCCACCTGGCTGGCTCCTGAGTAGGAAACACTTAACAGCTCCGATACATACTTGGTATCCCCCTTATTAAGATCATAGCCCATAACCTTGGTAAGAGGCAGAATCAATTCTGTCTGCCGAAGCTGGTTCACATAGGACTCACAGAGAACCACCGCCTCGGATGCCTTTACATCTGTAATGTAATACTGCAGATTTAATGTTCTTGCGTTATAGGGATCGATCTTGGTCAGGAAAGAGTTCATCCGGTAACGCTGCTTCTGAATCAGGCTTCTGGCATTGGTTACTGCAATGTTCAGATTGTTCTTCTGAGTATCATCCAACTGATTCTCAAGCTCCTGCAGTTCTTCCTCTGACAACTGGCTGGTAATTGCCTCCTTCTGAAGGTTCACAGCCTTACGATCCTTATAAAACTTTGCTGAAGGAACCAGAAGAGCAAAGATAATGCCGACCACAAGAATAGGTCTCCACTGGATCAAAAGCTTCCAAAGAATATCCAGAAGGTCGATTTCAATTTCCTCAGAAATTTTTTTGTTATTCATATGCATCCTTTCTGTACGGTTCTATAATCTGTCTCGATCCGGAATAAAAGTCGGAACCACTTCCCGAATGATTGGAATGATCTTATTTCGTTCAAGCTCTGACTTACTTGCGTTCTCAAGTCGTCTAAGCTGATCCAGGAACAGCTCATCATCCATCGGATAGGGATCCTCGATGAAGATCTTTTGATTGGCAGTTCTCTTCATGGTACTTTTATCGATCAGAAGCTCCTCATAAAGCTTTTCACCCGGTCGAAGTCCGGTATACTTCACCTCAATATCCACATCCGGAGTGAAACCGGATAACTCGATCATCTTCCGTGCCATATCATCAATACGAACCGGTTCTCCCATATCCAGCACAAAGATCTCACCGCCGTTGGCATAGAAGCTGGCCTGGAGTACGAGAGAAACCGCCTCCGGTATGGTCATAAAATAACGGATGATATTCTTATCGGTTACCGTAACGGGACCACCCTCTGCAATCTGCTTTTTAAAAAGCGGAATCACCGAACCATTAGAACCAAGCACATTTCCAAAGCGGACCGCACAGAAGGTGGTATCCGGATACTTTCGATCCATCATCTGAACCACCAGTTCACAGATTCGCTTGCTTGCCCCCATAACATTGGTTGGGTTCACCGCCTTATCGGTGGAGATCAGCAGGAATCGCTTCACACCGTTTTCAGCCGCTGCCTTTGCCATCTTATAGGTTCCAAGGCAATTGTTCTTAATCGCCTCATTGGGTGAATCCTCCATTAGAGGCACATGCTTATGAGCCGCCGCATGATACACCACCTCCGGTCGATACTTTCGAAGAAGCCAGTTCACACGATTGGTATTTCGAACCGAACCGATCAACGTCACCAGATTCAGATCCGGCATGGATCGTTTCAACTCCTGCTGGATCGCATAGGCATTATTCTCATAAATATCAAAAATGATCAGCTGTTTTGGGCCTGCTGCCGCAACCTGTCGGCACAGCTCCGATCCAATGGAACCACCACCACCGGTAACAAGAACTACCTTGTTATGGATGGCTGCAAAGATGTCGTCATTGTTAACCTCCACCTCATCGCGTCCCAAAAGGTCTGTGATCTCTACATCACGCAGTCTTGAAACTCTCACCTCATCATTCACCAGCTGATACATACCCGGAATGATCTGAAGGTGAGCACCTGTAGATTTCGCAATATTTAAAATATCGATCCGTTCTCTACGATTAATGGATGGAATCGCAAAAATAATTCGCTGCACATCATGCTTTATCACCATCTCCGGGATCTGTTCCCTGCCACCTACGATCGGAATGTTGCCAAGGTAACGTCCCCAGTTTCTGGAATTATCGTCAATAATGCATACCACCTGATATCGCACCTTCTCACTGGTAGCAATATCTGCGATCAGCTCCCTGGCTGCCGAACCTGCACCGATGACCATAACACGATCGGACTCCGGCAAAAGCCGGCTCCGCCTCCGGTTCACATAATACCGGAAGACACGATAGGAAAACCGGATGGCAATACAGCACAGGAAGTTAAACATATAGGCGATAAAATACGTACTTCGCGGCAAATCAAAGGTAAAGAGCCTTCGTTCGATCAGGATCACCGGAACCAGTAATATATAGGCGCCTACAATCCTTGTCAGTTCCGAAACAGAAGCAAACCTCCAGATACTGTGATACAAACGGAACAGAAAATAAACTGCCACAAGGGTCAGAATCAGAATCGGAAGAATCCGCCTCTGCTCCTCCACATACTTTGTCTCGATCTTCGCAATGGAAAGATCAAACCGGATCCACAGAGCAAAAAATCCACTAAAGGTGATTCCAAGCAGATCAAAAAACAGAATCAGAAGTGACCGCTGGAACAGTTTTTTATCGGGCTGTGTCATCCACATTTTTATCATCATTCTCTCCCACAAGTTTTGCTAATCCAAGCGCCATACCGTTCACAGTCCAGAAGACCGGACTGGTGCAGACATTAGAGTCATTGGCTAATACAACAATATAGTAAGACAACAAGGCAATATATCCCCCCACCAGAAGGAAATATTTGGTATCCATCTTCCTGGTCTTGATCAGGCTACGCGCCATAATAAACAGCGTCCAGACAATAAAAGCCATAAAGCAGGCAAACCCAAGGAAACCTTCCTGAATCCATTCCATCATGTAATTGCAATGAGGCTTTACATCTATGGATGCATCCGGCATGGTTTCAATGTACTTGAAGCGATCCAACTGCGGCACAGCCAGCATATAATTATTTGCACCTGCCCCAAGAATCAGATGGTGCTTTAATTCCGGGATGGTCTTATTGTAGATATAACCACGACCGGACATGAAACTCGGATAGAAATATTCTTTCTCTACCTTCTGGGTCGGAAGCTTACAAACTGACATAAAGCTGGTGAGATAATAATAGGAGTTATCCTTCTCGTTTAATCCATGGATAAAGCTTCGGTTCAGTCCTTCTAAGGTTACCGTCAGATAGAACGGTGTATTACTTCCGTCTCCTGCTCTGGTAAACTGACAACCGTAATAGCTTTCCGCATCCTGAAGCTGATATACCTGGGCATTTTCATCGATCGGAATCACAGGGAGCTCCTGCTTGTCCTTATCCATTACCTTCACGGTCATGATGCCATTGGCATCCACATCATAGGAAATACGAAGGGCTCTTCCATCCTTGAAATCAAAACGGACATCCTTCTTTCCGGTGGTGATCTTATCCACCTGAATGGTAGATGGATAGTTGGTGGTATACTCCGTCACCTTCTGATGGATGCTGTCATTTTTCAGATAGGCTCCAATGGAGGCACAGACACAAAGTACAGCCGCCAATGTAAGCACGATTCCCAGCTTCTTCTTCCTCCAGCTAAGGATCACAACGCCAAGACCTGTTCCAAAGAAAAGACCCAAGATACCGGACGCCGATCCGTTAAACTTTAATACCATGATTTCCATCACCAAAAGGATCACCGGGAAGATCACCTTCCAATTTTTCTTCACTGCCAGGATTGCAAGAACCACCACGGTAATCGGAATCAAAAGAGCAAGGTACATGGAAAAATAGTTCGGATTATACAGGGTAGAATAGGAATCCAAAATTGTAACACTAATACTATCCAGATTCTTCCACCAGCTTGGACTCGAGATCAGCATCTTACCGATCTTTGTCTTAAACAGATCTTTATCAAATCCCTGAAATACTCCGATCAAAAGCACAAGACCTGCAAACAGTCCCGCCCATTTCAGCAGATACCAGACATGCTCTTCCTTCTGAATGGATGTATAGGTGTAATAACAGATGATACCGTAGCCAAAAATAACCGGTGCCGACTCAAACATTTCATATCCACCGGCCCAGGCGAACAGCGGGCTTTTTGCAAAAATAGCCGACAGGAATACAAAGCCTTCATATCCCGCCAGGCAAAAGAACGGCCTCTCCCATCTTAAATCCTCAAACAATACATATTTCCTGTGCAACAGAAAGCATACCATTAAAACAGCCACTGCGATTATGGCAAGCATCTTCCACCACAGGAAAATATCCACCGCCTGAGCGCTACCTGAAGGAAACCAATAATTCTCTGTCAGATGTGTTTGATAGACATGTGTCCGCATAAGTAAAGGTATGACCCCGGCGGAAATAATGGATGGAATCAGATAACGTCGATCCATGGACAGATCGATCGTGTTGTTCTTTGTTAATTTCATTTTTTTCTCCCAATTCTGAATTTATGCATACCTTTTTATTATATGCTCTTTTTGGATGCAACGCAACGAATTCAAGGTTTTGTTCCGCTTGCACTCACCCATTTCCTTGTATCCCCGGCGACGCCTCGTTGCCCTGCTTTTATAAAATAATAGCCGGATATATCGGAACAGATCTGTTCCGATATATCTGGCTGGTGAAGTCACATGTTATTTGGTTACTTTGAATTAATAGATTACAATATGTCTTGTTACACGCTTCCCATTCAGGCAATAGGTTACCGTTCCCTCTCCCGAACTAGCGGTTGCCCGTATCACACAGGTTTTACTGCTTCGACTCTTTATGGCAATTCCTCCATGGGTGGAGAAGGTTCCTCCTGCAACATTTGCTCGCACGGTTACCGTTCCTCTCGGTGAAAGATGGGCTGAAGATACGGTAAGAGACAAATGCTGCGGTGATGGTTTTGACGGATCGGATGGATCGGACGGGTCTGGGTCCGGCTTTGTCTGCTGCTTTTTCTTAACAACAACGGTACAGCTTCCTGACCTGATTCCGGCCCGGGAGACTGCATAGATCTTAGCCGTTCCGGCCTTCATGCCGGTCACCACTCCGGACGAAGATACCCTGGCCACCGTCGGATTGGTTGTTTTCCATGTAATCTTCTGCTTTCTCGGCATCTTTGAAACCGATAATCGCAGGTTTTTTCCCTCGTACACGCTTCCCGCATCCGCGGAGATCTTGAGGAATGGTTTTGCCACCATCACCCGGCAGGTTGCCGCCACCTTCGGATTCTCAACAGAATAGCAGGTAATCACTGTCTCACCCGGCTGCTTTGCCTGCAGAACGCCCTTCTGACTGACGGATACCACAGACGGTTTGGCAGACTTAAAACGTACCCATTTTCCTGCCGGTTTACTGCCATTGATGGTTGCCTTAAGATTCGCCCTACGATAACCACGCAAATCAAATAACTGCAGACTCTTATGGTCACAACGCACGGACTTTACCATAATATATCTTGCCACATACAGGGAATACAGAATCTGACGGTCGGTAAGTTTTCTCTTGTCCTCCACCTGAACCGAAAGGGAATAGTCTCCCGGCTTCACCTTGATTCTATCCTTACACGCCTTCTTTCCCGGATGATACACCTTGATCTTCTTATGATCGGTATCACGGCTGAGGGTAACGGAATACGGCACATTGCCCGGATTGGAATCCGTCTTTGCCTTAATCGTAACGTAACCGGCATGATCCACATGAAAACCATGTCCATCTTCATAATCGTTCTGATCACTATATCCGGATAACATATAATGATGTGTCTTCTTATCCGTTATACTGATGTCGCTTCCTGCAACGATGGCATTATCCGCATGAAAGGAAGCATCTTCAATCTTCACGTTCTGACAATGAAGATTCACATCCACGTTAGTTCCAAGGCGAATTCCATCATCCGCCCAAACGCGTAAATGATAAGTTCCTTCATACAAAATGTGATCGGATTTGACCTCCCCGCTCACATCCCCGTTTGCATTTGCCTTCAAGGTCGTGTTCATCGTGTGACCCGTTTGTTTCGGCTGCCAATATTCCATGATATAGGCAAAAGGAATGAGATCAAAACTGACATGCAGATCCCTTCCGACCCCTTTTGCATTGATATCTGCAATCATCTTACCGGCTCCCTTGACTTCTAATTCATAGGTCTTATCAAAGGGCTGTACCAGCTCCACGACGCGTTTTTTACCTCTCTTCTTCATCCCTGTTGCATTGGCCGCATACGCTTTTGTGCCAAACGCAAGCCAGGGCACAGCGGTCAGCAAAAGGATCGCTGACAACAGGATCGCGATCCTCTGCGTTCTTGCATAGTTACACGGTTGCTTTCGTCTTGTCTTTTGTAGAAACATGTCCCCACATCTTTCCTTTCTAAATATGAAACATTTATGTGACTCCCGACAAGACTATAGCATTTTTTCCGTTGTGGGACAAATCCTATCCGTTAATAAATAATTATATTCTTCGACGCACGGTTTCCATTTAACACATAAGTAACCGTTCCGGATTATTAAAAACAGCCAGCTGCCGGTTTTCCGATGTCGAATACAGATAGAATGCATACTCATAATCCTCGACGCTTGATTTCTTGCAATAAAAATCAAGTTCCTCCTACCATTCCCCTTGATCAGAGCTATGGACTGTACCAGAAGATGGTAGTTATCCGCCATCATAATACGCAAACGGAACTCTTACAACTGTTGCTACTGTAGCTGCTGACGGAACAGTAACTGCTGTAGCTGCTGGTGTTGCTAACATCACAGTTTCTGCTGAGGCTACTGATAAGTTCGAGGCTGGAAAGGTAATCGTTCCGGTTGTTGTAACTGAGAAGGCTAAGGCTCCTACAGTTGTTAAGCCAGCTAAGGTTACAGGCGTTAAGATCGCTAACGTTAAGGGTGCTAAG
>CADCQT010000137.1 GCA_902803645.1 uncultured Lachnospiraceae bacterium
CCCTTCCGGGGATCGTCCACTCCATGAATGCTAAGATCATTCAGGAGGGAGTAGAGACAAAGGAACAGTTAGACTATGTCCGCCGGATGGAAGGGGATATGATCCAGGGATTTTATTTTTCCAAGCCTCTCCCTATGGAGGAATTTGCTAATCTGCTGGAAATTTAATTTTCTGGGGAAATATGATAAAATAGGCGGGATCTAAGTAATACGCCAATCAATCGAAAGGGTTCTTGAGATGAAAAATTGTGTGATCATTCAGTCCGGGGGACCGACGGCAGCTATCAATGCCTCCCTGGCCGGTGTGGTATATAAGGCAAAGGAAATGGGATATGACAGGATCTACGGTGCCATTAATGGGATCGCCGGAGTCCTGCGTCACCATCTGATCGATCTGACAGAGAGACTTTCAGATCCTGAATTTTTGGATAAGCTGATGGTGACACCGGCCATGTACCTTGGATCCTGCCGGAATCGTATGCCGGATCCTATTGCTGAACCGGCTCAGTATGAGCAGATGTTCTCTTTCTTTAAAGAGAAGGAAATCGTGGCTTTTTTTGGAATCGGAGGGAATGATTCCATGGATACCGTGGCGAAGCTTTCGGCTTATGCGGCGAAGGTGAACAGTCCCATTCGGGTCATGGGAGTACCGAAGACCATCGATAACGATCTGATGCAGATCGATCATACTCCGGGGTTTGGGTCTGCCGCCAAGTATGTGGCCACCTCTCTTTTGGAGATGGCGCATGATACCATGATCTATCCTGTGAAGAGTATTACCATTGTAGAGATCATGGGTAGGGATGCAGGGTGGCTGACAGCAGCATCTGCCCTTGCCAGAACATCCTACAGCAATGCTCCGCAGCTGATCTATCTTCCGGAGGTTCCCTTCTCCATTACAGAATGTATCGAAGATACGGAGAAGTTGCTTCGGGAGCGCAATTCCGTGGTGATCGCCATTTCCGAGGGAATCCGTGATAAGGAAGGTAATTATATTTCTGCCTCCGATTCAGCGGTGGATAAGTTTGGTCATCAGCAGCTTTCCGGAGCCGGTAAGGCCTTAGAGCATATTTTAGGACAGGCCATCGGTGTGAAGATCCGTTCCGTTGAGCTGAATATCCCTCAGCGCTGCGGAACCCATTTGGCTTCCCAGACAGATCTTTTAGAGGCAAGGGCTCTTGGAGAGTATGGGGTAGAATTGGCTGAGAAGGGCGAGACGGGGCTTATGGCTTCTCTTGAGAGAATCTCCGATGAGCCATACAAGGTCTCCTATAAGGGGGTTTCGGTTGCAGAGGTAGCCAATGGGGTACGGAATGTACCAAGGGAATTCATCAATGAACGTGGAAATGATGTGAATGAAAAGATGCTTTCCTACCTAAGACCTCTGATCTTGGGAGAGCCTAAGATCACCTATGAGAATGGACTTCCGGAGTTTTTGGATGTATCCCATCTCTTATCTTCTGTTACATTTTAAGAATTCAGAATAGAAAAGCTCCGCCGGATCTCCGGCGGAGCTTTTCTTTAAGGGAATTCAGATGTTACTTGAATCAAATGGTATTATTTGCTTGCGTATGCGTAGGAGGAAACCTTAACACTTGCATATCCGCCGTATGGCTCGTATACAGAGGAGGTCTCGACCTGTCCCTTCTTAAGACTCCAGGACTTTCTCTGAACCTCAACGATCTGTCCGCTTTCATCATAGAAGAAGACGTAAGCACAGATGGTAAGGTAAGTCTTGCCGTAGCTCTTGTTCTTGAAGGTGATGACCTTTCTGCTGTCATCATACTTGGCGAGATAGGAGCTCTTTCCAACGCTCTTTCCTGTACCTAAAGCCTTGGCACGGGAGAGAGAGGCAACCGAAATGCTGGACTTGGAAAGATCCACATTACCGGTGCGGTTGGACAAAGAAAGTGTGGAATATCCGGACTTCTTTGCTGCCAGGTATAAAACAGAGGTGGTATCGGACTCAAGAGTGTTACCTGCAGAGTCTCTAAAGGTGTAATTTAACTTGACAGAGTCAAAGTTGATCTTGCTGTTGTTCTTAACAGAAACAAGAACGTTGGTTGTGTATTCACTGCTCTTGATGGCCTTCATAGATGGCTTTAAGATGCTGGAAGCCTTCTTGACGTTGAAAGAATATTTCTTGGTAACAGAGGTACGATATCCCTTTACGCGAACGGATACTGTAGCCTTACCCGGCTTCTTGAAAAGAGCGATGGCCTTGTAACGGGCGCTGCGGTCCTTCTTCACCTTAACTACCTTGGAGTTGGTGGAGGATACGGAAGATACGGTGTCTCCGAAGAAAAGCAGCTCTACGCCGCCGTCCTCAACAAATACATTGTAGCTTGTTGTCTTTGCCTCGGCCTTAACAGCTGGTGTTGTAACAGCGGCTGCAGATAAGACCATTGCGGCAGCAAGTGCCATGGACAGGATCTTTTGTGTTACTTTTTTCATTTATACTTCCTTTCTAGATTAGGTATAACGGAGCCTCCCTTAGAGCTCAAAGCGCCTGCGATCCGGGGAATTTTCCGATACAGGCAACACACATAATTTTACCATTCGAAGCTTTCTGTGGCAATAAATCATAAGAGAAAAATTATGTGCAATTAAATGAGTAAATCGGTTGACATAGGCAAATTTCTGACACAAAATACGAGAGAAGGCTATCTCATATGAAAGGGGCATTCTATACTATGAAAACAGCAGCAGTATGTATCTGCAATTATAATAAAAAGGACCTGGTGATCTCCTGTCTGGATGCGGTGTTAGAGCAGACCTTACAGGATCTGGATATCTATATCTGTGATAACGGTTCTACCGACGGATCGGCAGAGGCTCTTGCAAAGCGGATCGAAGAGGTGGATAAGTCTTCGGATGAGATACAGATCACACTTCTTGTCAACCATGAGAATCTGGGAGGATCCGGGGGGTTTAACACTGCCATGCGGGCCGCCCTTGAAGCAAAGGAGGAGTATCGTTATCTGATGTGTGTGGATAACGACTGTCTTCTGGATGAAAAGGTACTGTCAGTACTTTCTACCTTTTTGGATGAGCATGAGGATACGGGAATTGCAGCGGCGAAGATCTATCACTTAGAGCAGCCGGATGTGGTACAGAACTTCGGCCAGAAGATCGACTACCACACCTTTTCCACAGAGCCTTTGTACTATGGCTGCATAGAAGACGGGAGTATGCCCCGGGTGGTCTACTCCGATGCGGTTCCTGCCTGCGCTCTTTTGATTCGAAGACAGCTTTGTGCAAGAGTGGGGCTTCTTCCGGAGGAAAATTTCCTAGACTGGGATGATACCCGCTGGTGCCAGCGCGTCATAGCGGCCGGGTATAAGGTGGCTTCTGTGGGAGATGCTATGGCGCTGCATTCCATGGGGGCACGTAGGGAGGACATCTCCACCTTTCCCACCTACTATGCCTATCGTAACTGGATCGCTTTTTTCATGGAATATGCGCCGGAGGACAGGCTCTATGATCTGGCGGAGACCTTTTTGATCCGAATCTATCTGGAGATCGCCGCCTGCTATGACGGGGAGAGATTCGCCAGGGCAAGGACCATTATGGCGGCCTATGAGGATGCCATTCATGGTGTCTGGGGCAGGGCGGCAGAGGGGATCATATCTCCTGTGGAAAAGGACGGAAGTCAGCTTTCCTATGAGAAGATTTCAGATCTTCCGGAGAATAAAAGGGAGGGACTGAATCTTTTCGTATATGCCCACCTTCCTTATTTTTTGTCGCAGATCAGGAAATTAAGGGAAAAATAAAAGCTATATTAAACGGTATAAAATATAAGAGGTAGTTTACATGGAGCTCGATATGACAAAGGGCAGGCCTATGCCGATTATTTTTCGGTTTTTTCTGCCTATTTTTCTTGGAAATATGTTTCAGCAGGTGTACAACCTGGTGGATTCTGTTATTGTGGGGCAGTTTGTGGGACAGGACGCCTTCGCAGCGGTGGGTTCCACAGGAACCATTATGTTTTTGATCTTCGGATTTGCCAACGGTCTGGCCACGGGGTTTACGGTGCTTACCAGCCAAAAGTATGGGGCGAAGGATGAAAAGGGGATTCGAAGATCGGTTTCTAATGCCATCCTGCTTTGTATTCTTGTGGCCCTTATTACAACGGTGCTTTCCCTTTCTACGATGCCCACCATCCTTCGGCTGATGAATACGCCGGCGGCTATTTACCGGGATGCCTACACCTACATTACCATCATTTCCGCGGGAATCGGATGCTGTTGTTTTTACAACCTGTTTTCCTCCCTTCTTCGTTCTGTAGGTAATTCCAAGGTGCCCCTGTATTTTCTCATCTTTTCCGCTGGCCTTAATATCCTGCTGGATCTTGTGCTGATCATCGGAGCTAAGATGGGCGTGGCCGGGGCTGCCCTTGCAACTATTATCTCCCAGGGGATTTCTGCGGTTCTTTGTGCCGTGTATATTTTTACCAGGGTTCCCATGCTTCGTCCCAGAAGAGAGGACTGGGGGCTGCATATGGAGTGCACCAGAAAGCAACTTGGTGTGGGGCTTCCCATGGCATTGCAGTTTGCCATAACCGCCTCAGGGACTATGATCATGCAGTCGGCCATCAATAAGTTCGGTAAGGTGGCCATCGCAGGCTTTACTGCCTCCTCCAAGGTGGGAGGCCTGTTGACCCAGGCGTTCCCGGCTCTGGGACAGTCCATGGCCACCTACAGCGGCCAGAATTACGGCAAGGGGGATGTGAAACGGATCCACCAGGGCAGTCATGTGGCGGTTGTAATGGCTATCGTCGCTTCGGTGATAGGAGCAGTCTTAGCGCTTCTTCTGTTAAAGCCTGCTATCCCTCTGTTTATGGGGAAGGACGTGGATATGGCCTCCATTCTTCCCTGGGCTAGGCAGTATACCTATGTTTCTATTATTTTTTATATCCCTCTTGGTGTTCTGTTCATCTATCGGGATATGATGCAGGGCTGCGGCTACGGATTTTTGCCTATGGTAGGAGGTGCTCTTGAGCTCTTGGCCCGTGTGGTAATGACGGTGCTCTCCATTCATTTCGGAAGCTACCTGCTTGGCGTTTCCGGCGATCCGGCAGCCTGGCTTGTGACCGGTGTCTTTTCTGCTATCGCCTATAAGGTGGTGATGCGGGATGTGGAAAGGAAGTTTGAAAAATCCGGGGATAAATCTTTTGGAAAGAGCTGATTCTGGTCGCATATTCCGGCAAAAAGTGAGATAATAGGCCCATGGCAGGTTTGCAGCCTGCCTTTGAGAGAGTGACATACACATTGTCTGGTGAAGGAGGAGAATATGACAGATGTTAAGCAGATTGCAGGAAAGGGAAAAGGTTTTGTAAAAGATTTCCAGGCCTTTATTACAAAGGGGAATGTAATGGACATGGCAGTTGGTGTGATCATCGGAGGCGCCTTTCAGGGCATCATCAATTCTTTGGTCAATGATATTATCATGCCGGTGATCAGTATGTTGACCGGTGGCGTTGATTTTTCCAACTGGTTTATCGCCCTAGACGGAAGTCATTATAAGACGCTGGCAGCTGCCCAGGAGGCAGGAGCTGCTACCCTGAATTACGGTACCTTTCTTACGGTTGTGATCAACTTCCTGCTCATGGCTTTCGTGATCTTTTGTCTGGTGAAGTTTCTTACAAAGATGCGTGACCGTGTCAGCCGGGATGAGATCGCAGATCCTACGGAGAAGGAGTGTCCTTTCTGTAAGTCTATGATTCCTATTGGTGCAACCAGATGTCCTCACTGCACCAGTGAGCTCAAATAATGAAAGAGGTAGTTTGAAGCCCCCTTTGATCAGCCTGTCGGCTAATCAGAGGGGGCTTTCTTTATGCCCGTAAGATAATTCAGATAGGACGCCGGAAGCTTGATTTTGGTGTAGATATCGGCATATTCCTTCGGAGTATATTCCAATACATAGTTCTGGATAAAATTCTTCTGAAAGCCGTGATCGATGGCGGCATCCACTGCTTTGTTATAGGCGACGGCGGCCTGAGCATCGGTCTCGTAGCGGCCGATGAGGTAATCTCCCACCAGGTGGATCTTCGCTTCGTGACGGATCAGATCCTGCTGAAGAATCTGTCGGACTCCGTGATATTTATTGATCACGATAATATTGGCGTAGCGCAGATCATGGGGGTCACCGTTGGCAAAGGTATAATCCCGTCCGGCTACGGCGTAGTTCTTGATCCCATAGCGGCCTAAGATCCCATACTGGCTGCCATAGTCATTCACATAGAGATGACCGTTGTGATTTAAAATCCGGTGGGAACTGTAATAGAACAGGTCATCGTTATCGAACTTCAGATGCCCCACTCCCTCCAGGTAATAGGTAAAAAAACCGTTCTCCAGATAAATGGGTGTCTTGATATACACCTTATGATCCCTATGATTGAGGATGGTAACCGCCTTATCCGGGGAGAGTGCCTTAAGCTGCTGTCGGAAGTTTAGGATATTGATGGAGGGATCATTGTACAAACAGACCGCTTCCCGGTATGCCAGGGAGGCAGTTTCTTCGTCGGAAAAACTTCCCAGACTTACGTGCTTTTTATCGTGGTATATGCTGACGCGATAGCTGTAGCTCCCGTCTTTTCGGGTTGTCTTATATACGCCTTCTGCCATAAAACACCTGCCTTTGTGTGCTTTTGTGTCTTCTTCAGTATAACATAAAGGTGCACGGATGAGAAGAATCGTCCCGTATAAGGAGGATGGATTATTCCCATACAGTAAAGGTGGGGGAGTGTCTTGAAAATGCTTTTGCCTACACCGATGATCTGAAGTATGATAAGAGCTATGAAGAATAGAATTTTTAGAACAAAACTTATGCCGGTCACCCTCGCGATTTTATTGTGCCTTGGTGCTGCGGCATGTGGCAGTGCAGCTTCATCTGGGGCCGATGGCAATGAGAATGGAAAAGCGAAGTCGCAGACAAAAGCGAAGTCGCAGGAGAAGGAGGAAACCTTTGTGTTCCGGGATGTTTTCGGCAAGGAATACAAGACTGTGATTAATCCTGGGATTCCGGCCTGCAGATATGACAAGTCTCGTTTTTTTCGTAATGGGGATCGTATGTCCTACGAGGGCGAAGAAACGATGTTAGGAGTGGATGTTTCCCATCATCAGGGGAAGATCAATTGGCAGAAGGTCAAAAGCGCTGGATATGATTTTGCCGTTCTTCGGATCGCATACCGGGGATACGGTAAGACGGGAAGTTTGAATGCAGACAGGATGTTTGAACAGTACTATAGGGATGCAAAGGCAGCCGGACTTAAGATCGGTGTTTACTTTTTTGCCCAGGCCATTAATGAAGGGGAAGCAAAAGAGGAGGCAGAGTATGTCCTTTCTATCTTAGATGGTAGAAAACTGGAGCTTCCGGTGGTATATGACCCGGAGAGCATCCTGGATGATGAAGCGAGAACGGATGATGTCAGCGGAGCGCAGTTTACCGCCAATACGCAGGTGTTTTGTGCAACGATAAAAGCAGGCGGTTATGATCCTATGATCTATGCCAATATGCTTTGGGAGGCATTTGAACTGGATCTGACGAAACTGGTGGGGATACCGGTATGGTATGCAGATTATGAGAAGCTGCCTCAGACACCCTATGATTTTGATATGTGGCAATACACCAATGAGGGAAATGTACCCGGTATAAAAGGCAAATGTGATCTGGATATTTGGTTTTAGCACATCAACGGAAAAAAGTACGGGAAAGAGTGCAAAATTCGTGAACTTTTCGTGGCAGGTCAGGTTGACGGTATTTCTTTTATCACATATAATAACACATAGTGTTTGTGGTAGGCGGTCACTTGTTTTTCTGCCGACAACAATCCGGGAATCAGAAAAAAGAATTACAAGGAGAAGATATGAGCGTAGAATATGTAAGCACCCGTAACAAAAACGATAGGGTTACAGCTTCTCAGGCTGTACTTCAGGGATTGGCTCCGGACGGTGGTCTGTATGTACCCACCGAGATCCCTAAGCTGGATGTTTCCTTAGAGGACCTTTCCAAGATGAGCTATCAGCAGGTGGCTTATGAGGTTATGAAGCTCCTTCTGGCGGATTATACAGAGGAAGAATTAAAGAACTGTATTAACAATGCCTACGACAGTAAGTTTGATACAGAGGAGATCGCTCCCCTCACCTATGCAGATGGTGCATATTACCTGGAGCTGTTCCACGGTAGAACCATTGCATTCAAGGATATGGCCCTTTCTATTCTGCCACATTTGATGATCACAGCTGCCCGTAAGAACGATCTGAAGAATGATATCGTGATCTTGACTGCAACCTCCGGTGATACCGGTAAGGCTGCCTTAGAGGGCTTTGCAGATGTTCCGGGAACCAGGATCGTGGTATTCTATCCTAAGAACGGTGTATCTGAGATCCAGGAGAAGCAGATGGTGACACAGAAGGGAGAGAATACCTTTGTTGTGGGAATCCATGGTAACTTCGATCAGGCTCAGACCGGCGTGAAGAAGATGTTTGGAGATGAGGAGCTTGCCAAAGCACTGGATGCCAAGGGATATCAGTTCTCTTCCGCGAACTCCATTAACATCGGTCGTCTGGTTCCTCAAGTGGTTTACTATGTCTATGCATACACCAGACTTTTAGCTTCTGATAAGATCGCTTCAGGTGATGAGATCAATGTAACGGTTCCTACCGGTAACTTTGGTAACATCCTTGCTGCTTTTTATGCAAAGAATATGGGTCTTCCCATCCATAAGTTGATTTGTGCCTCCAATGAGAACAAGGTCTTATATGATTTCTTCTCAACCGGTACATACGATAAGAACAGAGACTTCCACCTGACAAGTTCTCCATCCATGGATATTCTGATCTCTTCCAACTTAGAGAGACTGATCTACAAGATTGCGGGAGAGAGCGATGCGACAGACCGTGATCTTATGTCTGACCTTAATACAAAGGGTGTGTACCAGATCACAGATGAGATGAAGAAGGGACTTGTTGATTTCTACGGTAACTTTGCGACCGAGGAGGAGACTTCCGCTGAGATCAAGCGTGTATATGAGGACACCGGTTATGTGTTAGATACCCATACCGCTGTTGCTTCCTCTGTATACCAGAAGTACTTAAAGGATACCGGAGATGATAAGCCGGTTGTGATCGCTTCCACAGCTTCACCATTTAAGTTTACCCGTTCTGTTATGCAGGCAATTGGAGCAGATGATACTTCCGTGTCCGATATTGATCTGACAGATAAGCTTTCTGAGGTGGCAAATGTTGCAATCCCGGATGCTATCAGGGAGATCAAGACAGCGCCAGTTCGTCATGATACTGTTTGCGAAGTGGATGAGATGCCACAGGTTGTTAAGAAGTTCCTTGGAATTTAATATAGGATGTTTTTTGCGCCCCGCTTACCTAAGTAAGCGGGGCGCTTTTTGCCGTGGATGTGTGGGGATTTGCATAGGAACTTTGGATTTATTTGCGGTGGAAAAAGCCAAGGCCAGTCAAGTGGGAAATGGAGAGGAAGTGGAAAGGCAAGGGAAATAGAAATAGAAAAGGCCGCCGGAAGGAATCCGACGACCGAAATTACATATAACAGAATCCAATAACTCTGCACGGTAACTACATGGGAAACATTACACGGCAGGCAATTACATGGCAAGTAAAAGGTAAATGGTACCAAATGGATAAATAACGGGAATAACAAAGCTGCCCTTGTTCATCTTATAGGTTGGTACATCGTTATGCATAGGAGGATCCAAAGAAACCTCGGTAGAATATGCATTGGACATATTCACGGAGAACAGTCCGTTGTGCAGATTCAAGAAATCCTCTAAGGAAGCCTTCACGTATTCATCGAATACATGGAACTCCATCTTAGCATAGCGGGAGGCGAAAGCCACTGCCACATCCTCTTCCATATCGATACCACTGGTCACATTGATTGGACCGGAGATACTCTGGGTGACACAGTAATTGGTGTCATAGGAAGTGCAGGAAACCGGAGCTAAGGGGGTGAAATCCTCGCCGATGAAACGAACCAGGTTGTTGAAGATCAGGTTCATATACATCAGGGCTTCATCGGAAAGAGGCTCATCAGCAGCTTCAAAGAAGTTCATGATGAGAGTCTGAGTCTCCTCCTGGTTTGCATCCTCGGAAGGAGCTTCCTCTAACTTGTTCTCAGCCTGGTAACCTACCATCAGAGTCTCGAGCTCGGAATTGGAGATCACACCGGAATCAACGAGGGTCTGACCTAAGAGCAGGTAATCCGGATTCTGAGACTTCAGAAGATCCTCCAGCTGGTCCTCAAAAAGGTAATTACGCTCTAAAGCGATTTCACCAAAGCGCTTGTCCTCACGGGTCTGGAGGAAGCAAACCTCATCGACCTCAGAGGCGGTCATGTACCCCTTGTGCATAGCAAGGGTACCTAATTTGATGTGCGTATCAGCCAGCTTGGTGATCGCTGCAGTGAGCTGTTCTGGTGATACCGCATTCTTACTGAGTAGATAACTGCCAAAAAACTGTGCAAACATGGACTATTCTCCTCTTATCATTTCAAATGTGAAGCAAGAACATTCTGAATCTGATCAGGTTTGATCGGTTTCTGTACAAAATCCTTCGCACCAGCCTCGATTGCTGCCTTAAGCTGAACCTGTGTACCAACAGATGATACCATTACGATGAGAGCGGAGGGATCTTCCTGAATGATTTCGCTAACAGCAGTAATACCGTCCTTGACCGGCATAACGATGTCAAGGAATACGATATCCGGTTTCTCCTTCTGATACAAATCAACAGCTTCCTGACCATTCGTTGCATCTATAAATTCAACACTTTCTTCGAACTTAAGAATCGTGTCCTTGAGCTGCTTTCTGGCAAGAATGGAGTCATCACCAACTAAGATCTTAACATTTTCTTTACCCATGAATTTTTACCTCGTTGTCTAATGTTTGTATATAAGGTATCTTACACTACATTACCAAAATATTCAATTAACAAACTGAGTTTTTGTACAATTTATCCAACAAATTATAGAGTCGTATCGGGAGTGAAAAATCTGCTCTTGCCAGAACGCATAGAAGCGTTAAAAAACATCCAGATGACAAGGAAAAGGACCAGCAGGCTGATGCTTAAGAAGCTGGCATTGACCTTAGAAAGCGGAAGGACCTTAAGGTCGCACAGAAAACTTAAGACTCCGCTTAGGATGGAGATAACGGCAAAAAGAGCGGTTCTGCTCCACATATAGGTTGCAAAGCCCTCAGGATCCTTGCAACGCTTCAGCTCTTCCGAAGCAACAAAGGCAGGGGGAAGAGCCGATCTGGTTTTCATGATGATGGCAGCGTAGGACAGGTAAATGCCGAGACCGGCAATTACAAGATCGATGATCAGCATGAAGTTAAAATCTTTCATAAGTTACTATAAACCTCTTAATTCGTTCTGTTATTATCTGTTATCGCTTGTCGATGGGCACGTAGGGGTGGTGCTCTGTGACAGTCATATAGG
>CADCQT010000138.1 GCA_902803645.1 uncultured Lachnospiraceae bacterium
ATCTTCTCATCGTCTATCGCAATAATCTGCATGTTACTCTCCTCCCGTTTTCTCTGGAATCGTGATGGTAACCTTCGTCCCTCTACCAATCTCGGATTTCACTGTCATGTCACCTCCAAGCTGTATCCTGACACGATTCCGTACATTACTTGCCCCTATATGCGTTCTTTGTCCATCCCGAATCTTCGAGACGTCAAAGCCGACACCGTTATCCTCTACCTCCATCTGATACCCGTCCGGCAGCCGCAACGTTCGGATCCACAGATCCCCTCCTCCGGCCCTCTTACCGATCCCGTGCTTGATGGCGTTCTCCACAACAGGCTGAAGGGTAAGAGGCGGCACTTCAAAATCCACCGTATCCAGTTCATAATGGTCCCGAAGTTCCTCATCATACCGCATCTTCTCCAGATTCAAATAGGTCTTCGTATGCTTAAGTTCATCCCGAAAGGGAATGGGATTCGAACTGGTAATACTGGCCATATTCCCTCTCAGATAATCCGAAAAGTTACTGATGGCCTCCTGGGCCTTCTCCGGATCACTGTCGCAAAGATAATAAATGGCATTCAGGGAATTATATAAAAAATGAGGTTTGATCTGGCTCATAACGATACGCACCTGCATATCAGAAAGAGCTTTCTCCTGTTCCACGATCTGCTTCGACTTCTCTCTCACCCGGTGATTCTGCTCCACAAGTGCTTGCAAAAAGACCAACACACAGGAAAGCATAGTTCCAAGATTTGTCAGTGAATATCCATATACAAAGAACTGCACCAGAATCAGCACCACCGGGATTCCCATAAAACTGATCAGGGAAATGAACCGGTTCAGGGACAGCTTCCTGCGATAATGTATCATCACAGCTACATCAATGCACATAGCAGAAAAAACGAACACCTGACAAAGACCGTACAAAGGCGCTCTATGATAATAGTTGTGTTCATCAAAATAATAGAACAGATCGGTAAACTGGGAAACCACCAGAAGCAGGAGCTCAATGGTACATAAAATATGAACAGCAAGGATCGATTTGTACCGAATCGCCTTCTTATCGATACAGTGCGCCAGATAATTGGTAAATAAAACCACGGTAATGTAGTTCAATGCAAAGGAAAGAAAATTACAGATCACCAGGACACTTCTTGCTGCACTCCCCGGCTCTCCCCGAAATCCCCAGGCAAAACTGTCTGCAAGAAGCATCATGGCAAAGCAGGTCATCATCCGGGACAAGGACCGGAAATGATCCTGTGTCTCCTCTGATTCCATGGAGAAAAGAAAAAAAGCAGCCACCCCCAGGAAAACAGCTCCCCATATTTCCAATGCCACATATATCATCTGTATCGTCATAAGACTCCCCTCTATCCATTTATCAACCCAACCCTATTATACAACGAAAAACAAAATAATAGACTGTGAAATTTTGTTTTTCACAGTCTATCTTCTATCAGATCAGCTTCTCTACCGCCTCACATACCTTTTTCATATCGGTTGTGGGCTCAAATCTCTCTACTACATGACCATCCCGGTCAACCAGAAACTTGGTGAAGTTCCACTTGATATCCGGATTCTTCTTATAATCCTTGTCGATCTTCTTCAGCATAGCTGCCATCAGAAGGGAAGAAGCACCCTTACCGAATCCCTTGAATCCCTGCTGCTCCTTAAGGTAGGTAAAGAGCGGAAGGGCGTTCTCACCGTTCACATCCGACTTCTTCATCTGAGGGAACCGGGTATGGTACTTCAAGGTGCAGAACTCATGGATCTCCTGGTCATCCCCGGGGGTCTGTCCTGCAAACTGATTGCAAGGCACATCAATGATCTCAAGACCCTGATCATGGTACTTCTCATACATCTCCTCCAGAGGAGCATAGTGGGGGGTAAAGCCACAGCCGGTAGCCGTGTTCACCACCAGGATCACCTTACCCTTAAATTCTGCCAAAGACTGCTCACTTCCATCAACTCTTGGTACACTGTAATCATAAATATCTGCCATAGAGACATCTCCTTTCTTCCGTCGTCTATGGTCTTATAATACATTGTACACTATCTAATTGTCAACAACCTTTTTGAGATTCCTAAAACTTCCCCCACGAAATACAAAGAACCAAAGGCTACCACCCCTGCCGTCTCATCCTCTTTGTAGGACCAGACCCTTTTTACCGCCTTTTCAATGTTATCATGGTAATATGCCTTGACTCCGTGACTTCGGATCATCTTCGCCAGTTCCTCTCCATCCAACGTCCGCAGATTATCCACCGAAACCGTATCAAAGGAGGCCGCCAGAGGCAACATCTCCCGCATCATATTCCGGTAATCCTTATCCGAGAGCACTCCCGTAAAGAAATGAAACTTCTTATCCGGATACCGGTCCCTTAGGGTCTTGGCCAGAGCCTTCACTCCCTGGGGATTATGAGCTCCATCGATCACAAACAAAGGATGCTTCCTTAAGACCTGCATCCGTCCGGGCCATCTGGTCTTAGCCAGTCCCTCCCGGATCACTTCCTCCGTCAGCCTCTCCAGAAGATCCTGCCGGTTTAGATCCTCTCCCTCCTGCGGAAGCGCCTGGCACAGCTGATACAAGGCCCCCAGGGCGTTAGCCCCGTTCTCCCACTGATACTCCCCGTGTAGTCCCAGGATAACCCCAGGATCACGGTTTAATACCTTCTGAATCATGGTGACGATAGGATAAGGGGAAGGGGTATTCTTTGCTTCTTTTTTCTTCTTCATCTGGATCCAGGGGACATCCAGTTCCTGACAGGCTTCCACCAGCACACCTGCCGCCTCCTCTGCCATATCCGCCAAAACAGCCCTTGTTCCCCTTCTTAGGATCCCCGCCTTCTCTCCGGCGATCTCCTCTAAGGTATTTCCAAGAACGGAGGTGTGGTCAAGGCCAATAGCCGTCACCACAGAGACCAGAGGTGTCACCTCCACTCCCCGGGTGGAATCCAGCCGACCTCCCAGCCCTGTCTCAAGGATCACCAGCTCGCACGCCTGCTCCCTGAAATATAAAAGGGCCATGGCAAGGCACAGATCAAAAAAGGTGGGAGTCAGCTCCTGTGGCATAGACTCTTCCAAAAGTACCTTTCCGATTCTTGCTGCATCCGCCTCCGGAATCATCTCTCCCCCCACCTTGATCCGCTCCCGGAAGGTAACCAGGTGCGGGGAGGTGAACATACCCACCTTAACCCCCGCCTCCCGCAGGATCTGATCCAGAAATGCCGCCGTGGAACCCTTGCCGTTGGTTCCTGCGATATGAAGGATCTTCATTCCTTTCTCCGGGTGTCCAAGACGCTTTAAAAACTCCCTGGTCACATCCCGGCCACAGGCATTGCCAAAACGGCGCCGGTTCTCGATCTGTTCGATAATCTCCCTGTATTCGTAATCCATATATCCTCTTTCAAAATAATGTATATAAAAACAGAGGAACTGTGAAACCCATCACAATTCCTCCAATTCACAGTCTATCAACTATACCACCATGATCACACCACCGGGGCCTGCATACAAAGATGAGACACCCTGGGTATCAATCGTAAAAACATCCTTAAACTTGGCTGCCTTCTTCACCCGCTCCATCAGCATATTCGCGGTGGAAGGTGCGGCACAATGAGATATGGCAACGATCTTCTCCGCCGGATTCTCTGTCACCGCCATCATACACTCCACCATCTTATCCATGGCCTTCGCCATGCCCCTGGCCTGACCGAGCTGCTGTATGCTGCCCTCATCCGTGGATCCCATAACCGGCTTGATATTCAGGGTGTTGGCCAGCATGGCCTTAAGGGATCCCAGGCGACCGGCCTTACGAAGGGTCTCAAGGGACTCCAGACAGAAAAAGGTATGCTCTCCCGCAATAAACTTCTCTGTCTCCTCAACCACCTCTTCAAACGGAAGGCCTGCATCCTCATATTCTGCAGCCTTCATTCCAATCAGGGTCTGACCGATGGAAGCTGACTTGGAATCGAAGACATAGATCTTCTTGATCTCATCTTCCTCCTCATCCTCGTGATCCTCCTCATAAAGGCTCTTGGCAAGGCAGGCGGCATTATAGGAACCACTCAGCTTGGCCGAAAGGGTCACAATGTAGATGTGATCCGCATCCCCCTCTTCGATCTCCTCCAAATAATCCGCAGGAGATGGACATGCAGAATGAGGAACATTCTTACTGGCCTTCATACGGGCGATAAATTCTGCCTGATCAAAGGTCTCATCATCCCTCTTCTCCCAATCGTCAATGGACAGGGTAAGGGGCACGTTCACAAACCGGCCATCGCCCTTTAGATCCTGTGGAATCTCTCCGCAGCTGTCTATGATGATCTTATACATAGCATCTCCTTAATTAAACATAATAATCTACTTTTCATTATAACCTTATATGGGAAAACTGGCAACAAAACACAGAAAAAGGACCCCCGCCAGGCGGGAGTCCCTTCCATCCAAAGCTATTTCTGATCTGTATTACTTCAATACAGTAACATTAACTGCCTGTGGACCCTTGGTTCCTTCAGTTACCTCATACTCAACGCTTGCGCCTTCCTCAAGGGACTTGAATCCCTCCATATTCAGGCCAGAGTAATGTACGAATACATCGTTACCCTGCTCGTCTGAGATAAAGCCATACCCCTTCTGATTGTTGAACCACTTAACTGTACCTCTCATTGATAGTACCTCCAAAAAAATAAAATAAATATGTGTACGTTGATTCCCCTTTAACTTTAACTCGTTAAATTGTCACAACAATATAAAACTATCACACTGAGGTTTGAATGTAAAGAAATTTCAGAAATTATTCTCAATTTCTCTTTTATTGCCGTTCATATCGGATACCGGTTTCTTCTAAAAAGTGTTCAACATAGGAATCCCACACAGAATGCAGGGTCTGATCCTGGGTGAAAATTCGAAGGGAGTTTCCTGTTAGAAGGGTTAAATTATTCTCCTGGAAACGCAGGGTGAAGTTCAGAGAAACCACATCCTCCACAGAGACGGCAGACTCTGAGCCCTCCACAAGCTCCTTCATCTCCTCTCTGGGAAGATGAAAAACGAACTTGAAATACTCCGGAGCCCGCTTTCCCTTGATCATATCAAAGCAGAGAGGACGCACCTCTCCGTATCTGGTAAAGGCCTCTTTCTCTGATGCCACATCCTCTTCCCTGCGAAGATGTCCGTCGATCACATAGGATACTCTTGTCATAATGGTGGCCTCCGACAGGGTAAAATGATCGAAGGCGGACCCTCCCAGCATCCGGGCCATACAACCCTTCACATCCGTGATGGCAAGACTGATCACAGCTTATGCCTCCTTCTGGCGCTTTAAAACTTCGCCAATCACACCGGTTCCCTCAGAAAGAGCCCGGCCCACACGGCTGATGGTGGCTGTGGATGCATTGGTAGACTCCTGAATATCAAGATAGGTCTTACCGTCATCTAACATCTTGGCAACATTGTATCTTTGTTCCATGGCAAGGAGCTCATTATTCGAGCAGACATCCTTAAAAAAATCAATACACTCCTCCTCTGACTGCAGGGTCAGAATCGCCTGATACAGATCATTGGTATGACTACGTTTTTCTCTTCTTGGCATGAACACACCTCTCTTTTCTATTATTTAAGAAATCAATCTTTCACTTCTGACTTCTCAATGTTTTCTTTATCTGTAAGAGCCGCCGGCTTCTCATTGCTTCGCATGGTGATCACAGGGGCTCCCTTTCCTTCGATGTAACTTCTGGTAATGGTAACCGTTCCGATATTATCATCCTTCGGGATCTCATACATAATATCCATCATGAATTCCTCTATGATGGAACGAAGGGCTCTGGCACCAAGTTCCTTCTTCTTCGCCTTCTGGGCGATGAGATGAAGGGCCTCATCCTCAAACTGAAGATTCACCTCGTCAATGGCAAGAAGCTTCTGATACTGCTTCAGAATGGCGTTCTTCGGCTCTGTCAGGATCTTCACAAGCATTTCCTCACTTAAGGACTGCAGAGAGAAGATGATCGGCAGACGACCGATGAACTCCGGAATCATTCCGAACTTCCGCAAATCCTCTGCTGTTACCTTATCGAGGATATTCTCATCCTTATCGTACTTATCCTTAAGATCTGCAACAAATCCCATGGAAGAGCTCTTATTCAGACGCTCCTTGATGATATCTGCAAGATCCGGGAAAGCTCCTCCGCAGATAAAGAGGATATTGCTGGTATCCACAAGTGCCATAGGAACCATGGCATTCTTAGAGGATGCCCCTACCGGTACCTCCACGGTCGCTCCCTCTAAAAGCTTCAGCATTCCCTGCTGAACAGATTCTCCGGATACATCTCTGGTATTCGCATTGCGCTTCTTGGCCAGCTTATCGATCTCATCGATAAAGATGATACCCTTCTGTGCCCGCTCTACATCGTTGTCTGCCGCTGCAAGAAGCTTGCTGACAACAGACTCGATATCGTCGCCGATATAACCCGCCTCAGTAAGAGAGGTGGCATCGGTAATGGCAAGGGGCACATCTAAAAGTCTCGCCAGGGTCTTCACCAAATAGGTCTTACCGGAACCGGTAGGTCCGATCATCAGCATGTTGCTCTTCTCGATCTCGACCTCATCCTCCTGATCTAAAAGATTCTCCTCTGAAATAACCCGCTTATAGTGGTTATATACCCCTACCGCCATGGTCTTCTTGGCCTTCTCCTGACCTACCACATAGCGGTCCAGTAGTCCCTTGATCTTGTGTGGCGGAGGAATATTCTTAATATCAATGATCGGGCCGTCGCTTAGTTTGTTCTTACCGGCCTTCTTCCCCGGCTTTTTCTTCTTAAGACGCTGGCTGTTAGGGATCTGAGGACCGCCGGCAAACATACTGGAAAGATCCTGAAGATTCATCATGGTGACCCCGGGAATATTCCCCAGATCGATGTTATTTACATTCTTATCCTTCCCGTTCTCCTTATCCTCTTCTATAGGCTTACCTCCGGAAAAAGTCACCCCACCGAAAAGCTGCCCCGGATCTCCCATGAATCCCGGTGTCATAGGAAAGGCTCCCATGGTATCAAATGTCTTCTGAAGGCAGTTCACACAGATGCTGACATTCCCGGGAATGTGGATCATCTTGCCCACTGCGCTCTCAGGTCTTCTGCAGATATAGCAGACATCCTCATAGTCATTATCCTTATCGTCCCCGGAATCATCTACCGGATCCTCTGTCCTGTCTTCCAGCTCAAAATCCTCTTTGGTTCCACGAACCTCTTTAAACTCATCGTCATTAAAATTCGACATAAAAAACCTGTACTTTCGATTCACTGTTACGCGTTAGTGCATAAACGCGCCCACGTTACAATTCATTATAAAGAAAAAACGACGAGAACACAACTGCCCCCGTCGTTATTTTATAAAACTTTAATAATTACTTTTTCTCACTTGTTTACCGTAATACGGTCTAAGTGCCAGATATCATCCACATACTCCTGAATGGTACGATCGGATGAGAACTTACCCACACTGGCAATGTTCAAAAGAGCCATCTTCGCCCACTTTTCCTCGTCCTTATAGGTCTCGGAGATGCGGTCCTGGGTATCCGCATAGGAACGGAAATCCTTCAGGTTAAAATAGGTATCCGCAAACTGGGTACACTGGGTATTCAGCAGGGAATTATAGATATCGCGGAACATCTCCGGATCATCCGGACTGTAGAATCCGTTCACCAGCTGCATCAGCACCTTACGTACCCCCTGATCACTGTTGAAGATCTGCATAGGATCATAGTCACGCTTATTCTCGTGCTCGATGACCTCCTGGGCACTCATACCGAAGATAAAGGCGTTCTCTTCTCCCATCTCTTCCACCATCTCAACATTGGCTCCATCCATGGTACCAATGGTAACAGCGCCGTTAAGCATAAACTTCATATTACCGGTACCGGATGCCTCCTTGGAGGCTGTGGAGATCTGCTCGGAAACATCAGCTGCCGCAAAGATCATCTCCGCGTTGCTGACCTTATAGTCTTCGATGAAGACCACCTTCAACTTGCCCTCAATGCTGGGATCGTTATTGATTACATTTGCCACATTATTAATCAGCTTGATGGTAAGCTTCGCAATACGGTAGCCTGCTGCCGCCTTGGCTCCAAAAATATAGGTCTTGGGAACCACCTCAAGCTCCGGATGTTCCTTAATGCGGTCATACTCATACATAACATGCAGAATATTCAAAAGCTGACGCTTGTATTCATGGAGACGCTTGACCTGAACATCAAAGATAGAATTGGGATCCACTTCGATTCCATTGTGCTCCTTGATATACTTGGCAAGACGTATCTTGTTCTTGCGCTTGATGCTCCTAAACTCCTGCTGAGCCTTCTCATCCTCGGCAAAAACAGCCAGCTTCTTCATCTGGGACAGATCTGTGATCCAGCCGTCCCCGATCTTATCGGTGATCCAGTCCGCCAGAAGAGGATCTCCATGAAGAAGGAATCTTCTCTGGGTGATTCCGTTGGTCTTATTGTTAAACTTCTGTGGATATAAATCATAGAAGTCCTTCAAAGACTCATGCTTTAAGATCTCCGTATGAAGTCTTGCCACACCGTTGACAGAATACCCTGCTGCAATGGCAAGGTGCGCCATCTTGACCTGGCCGTCATAGATAATAGCCATACGGGCCACCTTGGCATTATCCCCGGGGAACTTGGTCTGGATCTCAAGACAGAACCGGCGGTTCACCTCTTCTACGATACTGTAGATTCTAGGAAGCAGGCGGGAGAAGATCTCGATGGGCCACTTCTCCAGAGCCTCTGCCATAATGGTATGGTTGGTATAGGCACAGGCATGGGTCGTAATCTCCCAGGCCTCGTCCCAGCCCAGTCCTTCCTCATCCAGAAGCAGACGCATCAGCTCTGCCACCGTCAGGGTCGGATGGGTATCGTTCATCTGGAAGACCACCTTCTCCGGCAACTTGTGGATATCATCATGGTTCTTCTTATATCTCTGGATCGCTCTCTGCAGAGAAGCGGATACAAAGAAGTACTGCTGCTTCAGACGAAGCTCCTTACCGGAAATATGGTTGTCATTGGGATAGAGGACCTCCACAAGATTTCTGGCAAGGTTCTCATCCTCAACCGCCTTGGTATAATCTCCCTTATCAAAAGAATCCAGGGAGAATACCTTCTTGGGCTGTGCATCCCAAATCATCAGAGAGTTGACCACCCCGTTGTTATAACCGACAATGGGCATATCATAGGGAATCGCCAGTACGGAGTTATAGTTCTCCTGAATGAATCTGGTCTTGCCCGTCTGATCCACCTCAGAACGTACATATCCTCCGAACTTCACCTCATAGGTATACTCTGACCTCTTCAGTTCAAAGGGGTACCCGTTCTCCAGCCAGTTGTCCGGAACTTCCTTCTGATAGCCCTCCCGGATCTTCTGGCGGAACATTCCATAACGGTAACGGATTCCGCAACCATAGGCCGCATAGCCCAGGGTAGACAGGGAGTCCAGGAAGCACGCAGCCAGTCGTCCCAGTCCGCCGTTACCAAGAGCCGGATCCGGCTCCTGATCTTCAATAGCGGAAATATCAAGCCCCAATTCCTCCAACGCCGCCTTGAAATTATCATAGACGCAGAGATTGAGCAGATTGTTGCCCAGAGCTCTTCCCATCAGAAACTCCATGGACATATAGTAGACCGTCTTTGGATCCTGCTCTTCCATGGCATTCTGGGTGGCCAGCCAGTTGTCAATAATACCATCCTTGACAACCAGCGATACAGCCTGGAAAATCTCCTGCTCCGTTGCCTCATCAAATTCCTTACGATAGAGGCGTTTTACGTTGCTTTGAATTTCGCTTTTGATTTCATCCTTCGTCAGCTTTTCGAGATGATTCATTTCCTCCTCCTTTTTATTTTTAACCCCCGGTCCTTCGGACCTCTTAGCGCTTTTCAACACTAAGTGTAACTTTTTCTCCGTTGATGTTCCATTCTTTTTGAAGATTGCCCGCAGCATTGCCCTCCTCCAAAGAAACTGCCAGCACTTCACCGGCGATCATTTCTTTATTCTTAGAAATCGTTGCAGCGACCTTATCACTTCCTGTATAAGCAACAGCGATATGATCCATTACCTCGAAGTCTGCTTCCTTACGCATGGTCTGGATCTTACTGATGATCTCACGGACCATACCTTCCTCAAGCAGCTCTTCTGTAAGATTTGTATCAAGAACAACGGTGATGTCTCCGTCCTGGTCTGTTACAAAGCCTTCCTGTGCTGTCTCGGAGATCAGGAGATCTTCCATTGTCAGTTCGATGGACGCATCCACCTCAGGCAGCTTCAAAGCCCCTTCGCTCTTAAGCTGTGCCATTGCGGCATTACCATCTAACGCTGCCAGTGCATTCTGGATTCCCTTCAGGAACTTGCCGTACTTCGGACCAACGGTACGAAGCTGTGGCTTGAAGGTGTAGGTGGTAAGAGAATCAAGTTCCTGTGTAAAGCTTGCCTTCTTAACGTTCAGCTCATCCTGAATGATCTCAAGGTAAAACTCCGGAAGCTCTCTTTCTGCCTTAATGAACATATTGCCAATAGGCTGACGGTTCTTGATATTACTCTCATTACGACAAGCTCGTCCCAGTACCACTACCTTGAGAAGTTCATCCATCTTATCCTCAAGATCGGCATCGATCCACTCTTCCCTTACAACCGGGAAATCACACAGATGGATAGACTCCGGTGCATCCTTATCGATGCTGCATACAAGGTTGCGATAGATCTCCTCTGTCATGAAGGGGATCATAGGAGCTGAAGCCTTGCAGATCTCCACCAGGCAGTGGTACAAAGTCTCGTAGGCATTGATCTTATCCTGCTCCATACCCTTCGCCCAGAAACGGCTTCTGCATCGTCTTACATACCAGTTACTCAGTTCATCCACAAAGGCATCCAGTGCTCTTGCCGCCTCCGGGATCTTGTAGCTGCCCAGATTCTCATCCACGACTCTGATGGTAGAATTCAACCGGGAAAGGATCCAGCGATCCATTACTGCAAGCTTATCATATTCAAGATTATACTTTTTTGCATCGAAGTTATCAATATTGGCATACAGAACAAAGAAAGCATAGGTGTTCCACAGTGTGGAAAGGAACTTTCTCTGGCCTTCCTGTACTGCCTTGCCATGGAAACGGTTTGGAAGCCATGGCGCGGAATTAATGTAGAAATACCAGCGAATGGCATCGGCACCAAAAGTGTTCAATGCATCGAAAGGATCCACCGCATTCCCCTTACTCTTACTCATCTTCTGTCCGTTCTCATCCTGTACATGGCCCAATACGATAACGTTCTTGTATGGTGCCTTATGGAAAAGAAGGGTGGACTCTGCCATAAGAGAGTAGAACCATCCACGGGTCTGATCCACTGCCTCGGAGATAAACTCTGCCGGGAACTGCTGCTCAAAGATCTCCTTGTTTTCGAAAGGATAATGATGCTGTGCAAAAGGCATTGCTCCGGAATCAAACCAGCAGTCCAGCACTTCCGGAATCCTGTGCATAACGCCGCCACACTCCGGACAGGTCATGGTCACCTCATCGATATATGGACGGTGAAGCTCGATGGTCTTATGCTCCGGATTACCGCTTCTCTGTGCCAGTTCCTCTCTGCTTCCAATGGCATCCTGGTGTCCACAGTGATCACACTCCCAGATATTCATGGGAGTACCCCAGTAACGGTTACGGGATACGCCCCAGTCCTGAACGTTCTCCAGCCAGTTACCGAATCTTCCCTCACCAATGGACTTAGGGATCCAGTTGACGGTCTTATTGTTTGCCACCAGTTCATCCTTGACCTCTGTCATCTTGATGAACCAGGACTCTCTTGCAAAATAGATCAGAGGTGTATCACATCTCCAGCAGTGAGGGTAATCATGCTCAAACTTAGGCGCCTCAAAGAGAAGATCCCGGGAAGCAAGATCCTTAAGGACCTCAGGGTCTGCGCTGACAGCCCCCTTCTCGATCTCTGCCTGTGTAGGCTTTGCACGCATGCCTCCAAAAGGTGTCTCCTCCTTCATGCGGCCGGCCTCATCCACCATCTGTACCAGTGGAAGATCGTACTTACGGCCAACGTTGGCATCGTCCTCACCGAAGGCAGGAGCAATATGTACGATTCCGGTACCATCATCCATGGTTACATAGGAGTCACATACAACGTAAAAGCCTTTCTTATGCTGCTTATCTGCTGCATCCTTCGCACAGGTGTAGAGAGGCTCATATGCCTTATGCTCAAGGTCAGATCCCTTGTAGGTCTCAAGCACTTCATATGCCGGTGTGATCACATTGCCGTCCTTATCACACTCATCCAGCTTGCCTAATACCTTGTCTGCAAGAGCCTCTGCCAGATAGTAGGTATATCCGTCAGCTGCCTTAACCTTAAGATAGGTGTCTGCAGGGTTTACACAAAGAGCTACATTGGAAGGAAGGGTCCAGGGAGTTGTTGTCCAGGCAAGGAAGTATGCATCCTCATCCACCGCCTTGAAACGAACAACTGCGGAGCGTTCCTTTACCGTCTTATATCCCTGGGCAACCTCCTGAGAGGAAAGAGGAGTTCCGCAACGGGGGCAGTATGGCACTACCTTAAAGCCCTTGTATAAAAGCTTCTTATTCCAAATCTCCTTCAAAGCCCACCACTCGGACTCAATAAAGTTATTATCATAGGTGACATAGGGGTTATCCATATCCGCCCAGAATCCAACGGTACCGGAGAAATCCTCCCACATACCCTTGTACTTCCATACAGATTCCTTACACTCCTTGATGAATGGCTCAATACCGTACTTCTCGATCTGATCCTTACCGTCCAGTCCCAGCTTCTTCTCCACCTCTAACTCAACAGGAAGACCATGGGTATCCCATCCGGCCTTTCTCGGAACATACTTACCCTTCATGGTCTGATACCTGGGGATCATATCCTTGATGACACGGGTCAGCACATGGCCAATGTGAGGCTTTCCGTTTGCTGTTGGAGGTCCGTCATAGAAGGTGTAGGTCTCACCCTTCTTCCTGCTGTCCATAGACTTGCGGAAAATGTCATGCTCATCCCAGAACTTCTCGATCGCCTTCTCACGCTCGACAAAGTTCAGATCTGAATTTACTTTCTCGTACATAATGCTCTTAATTCCTTTCCTGTTGTTCTTAAAATCTAAGAAAAAAGCCCTTCGCCGTATAAGGGCGAAGGGCTCATTCGTTGTACCACCTAATACGCTGTACTTGTCAGCATCTGCTGCGCATACATGTCCGTCATAACGGAGACGAAATTCCGGCCTTCCTAATGATCCGTAGACGTTCAGTCGGCGGCCTGTCATATGACAAAAGAAGTGATGTTCATCAGAGGCTACCACTGCCGGCTCACACCATCCCGGCTCGCTCTAAGCTTCGCGTATCTGACTACTGTCTTCTCATAGCCTTTCCTATACTGTTATGACAAAAAAGTCATGTATATTTTATATGTGTCTCCTCTGTCTTGTCAATACTTCGTTACACTAATTCAAACCTTCTGGTATTCTCATCCAGTCGGAAGGCCACCTCACTGTTCTCTTCCATGGCCTCTCCGATCTCTGTAAACTCTGTTACGATCTCGGATGAATTCTCAGCACTGGTCTCGATGGCTCTTGAAGACTCCTCTACTGCACTGATAATCTCTTCCACGGAATCACTCATATTGGCAACGATGGTATTCAGTTCATCTGCAGATGACATAAATCCGTTCAACAGTCCTGCAATGATATCCGATGTAAACTCATACTTGCTTCCGGTCTCTACAAAGGCATCATAGTCTGCAAGTACTGTGGTATTAATAAACTCCACCACCTGCATGGCATTCTCGGAAAGATTCTTAACCGCAGCCGTAACCTCTGTGGAAATATTCTGGATCTTACCTGCTGTCTGCCGGCTGTTCTCTGCCAGATTACTGATCTCAGAAGCAACCACTGCAAATCCTCTGCCTGCCTCTCCTGCTCTTGCCGCCTCAATGGACGCATTCAGAGACAGAAGGTTGGTCTCGTCTGCGATCTCTAAAATATCGTTGGTCAACTCATTGATCAAAGATACCTTCTCCGCATCCTGTACGGATCCTTCCAGCACAGTGGTAAGCTGCTGCATCCTGGTTCCTGTCTCTTCCTTCTTATGGGCTGCTGCTTCCTTGATGGTATCCGCCTCACCCTTAATCGAAAGGGAAGCTTCATTTCCTTCCTCTGTCATGTCATGCATAACCATGGCAGCGGCCTTCACCTCTTCTAACTTGGCGCTGATGCCCTCGGCAGAGCTTGTTACCTCCTGCATGGAAGCACTCAGCTCCTGCAGAGCTGCAGAGGTGGATGTAACGTTCTCATTTGCCTTACGGATCCTCTGGGTCACCTTATCGGTAGCATCGTTTAACTGAACCGTTCCGCCCTTAACAGAGGACATCACATTCTGAAGCGCCTCGATAAATCCATTGATTCCATCCCGGATAAACTTCAGCTCGGACTTACTCTTCACCCGGATTCTCTTGGTCAGATCCCCGTGTCCGGAATTAATATCTTCGATCATCTGATTCAACTGCCCTGCGATCTTAGAGATACGATAGACGATCAGCTGGTAGGATAAAAGCATGCTTGCCACAAGACAGATCAGAAATACCACGATTCCTCCCACTCCAAGGGCAAGGGCGGTAGCTCTCATAGCTGCCATGGACTTCTGGGACTCCACCAACATCCGATCCAGATTCTTCTGAAGCTTCTCTGCCGCATTATTATATCCCTGCTGGGTCGTCAGCATATTGGTATCCAGATAGGACTTGGCTGTATCCAGATCCCCTGCATCCACATCGGACTTCACCGTATCGATCTCTTCGAACAGCTTACCTGCCATCTCTTCCATGGTCTCAATCAGCTTCTCTCCGTCCGAATCATTCAGTGTCTGATACTGTCTGGTCATCCGGGAGAAGTACTGATCCTTCTGCTCCATATCCTTCTTGATCAGGGTGGCAAGATACTGCCTGGTTCCCGCTCTTCCTCTTGCATTGGCAAAATAGGCATAGGAATTGGCATAGGCATCCCGAAGAGATACCGAAACCATACGCTCTGACTTCTGAAGATTGGTAGTGGAAAACATCAAACGGGATGCTTCACTTGTGATGGTATCCAACTGTACGTTTGTGATCGTCATAACAACTGCGAAAACGCAGAGGAGAATAAGATTTGTCGATAAGATCAGCGCCAGCATACTGTGGGTAAAGCCTACCTTGGGAAGTTTGATCTTTTCTCTCCTGACCTTTTCCCTCTTTCTCTTACCCTTCGGTTCCTTCCTCTTCTGCTGCACTACTGTGTTGCCCGCTACTGCACGCTTTTTCTTTTCATTTTTTAACACGATGGACCCCCTTCTAACTACTTCTCATGTTCCCCTCGTGGAACGTCCATGCTTATATTAGCACATTCTGACAATTTTTCGCATTAATTATTTTAATTTTTATGCAAATTTCTTTTATGATCTATTCTTCTTCAAGTCCCTGAACCAAACGCCTCAATCCCTCTTCCAACGTCTTACGGGGACAGGCTACATTCAGGCGAAGGAAGCTCTCTCCATCCCCCCGGTACTGTCTTCCGTGGGAGAGGAACAGTCCGGTCTTCTCCCGGATCCTTTGTGCCAGACCCTTTGAGGTCTCTCCCTCCTTAAGGTAAGCCGATACATCCAGCCACATAAGATAGGTGCAGTCCTGCCTGAGGGCATGAACCTTCGGAAGTTTTTCCATGAAGAAGCGGTAGGCAAACTGCTTGTTCTCATAGATATAGGCCCGCAGCTCATCCAGCCACGTTCCCCCTTGGGTAAAGGCCGCTATGGCGGCATCCGCTGCAAAGACATTTCCTTCCCCCACCTCGTCCGTATTGATCTGTCGCCAGATCCGATGGCGCAAAACGGGATCCGCCGCATAGACAGCCGCCGTCTGGATGCCGGCAATATTAAAGCACTTGGTAGGTGCCATGGCCGTAATACTGTGCATACGATTCTCCTCGGATGCTGCTGCAAAGGGCACATATTCTTTCCCGGGATCTGTCAGGTCACAGTGGATCTCATCAGAGAAGACCAGAACACCATGCTTCCTGGCCAGCTCTCCCATCCTGGCCAGCTCTTCCCTTGTCCAGATGCGTCCCACCGGATTCTGGGGGTTACAGAGGATCAGAAGAGATACCTGGGGATCGGACAACACCCGTTCAAGCTCCTCAAAGTCCAGGCTGTAAGAAGATCCGTCATACTTTAGCACACACTGCACCGGCACTCTTCCATTGTTCACAATAGAATTAAAGAAGATATTATAGACCGGTGTGATCACCGCAACCTTCTCTCCCGGTGTGGTAAACTTACGAACTGCAGATGAGATGGCGGGAACCACCCCCGTCACAAAGACCAGTTCCTCCTCCTGCATCTTAAGACCGTGGCGCTGATCCCACCAGGTCACATAGCTTTTCGCCCACTCCGGGGGCAGGATACTATAACCATAGATCCCATGGGACACCCTCTTTTCCAGCGCCTGGCGGATGCAGGGAGCTGTAGGAAAATCCATATCCGCCACCCACATGGGAAGCTCATGTTCTGCCACATCCCACTTTAAGGATTCGCTTCCCCTTCTGTTTACAACGCTATCGAAATCATAGGTCATACAAACCTCCTTACAAATGCATCTGTTTAAAATGCAGATCCCCCATGGGATCCACATCGATCACCCCGTAAGTGTATTCATGCCCTGCCTGTCTCGGCTGGGCAATGGATCCCGGATTACAGACCACCACCTCTTCGATCCGTGTAAGCTCCGGAACATGGGTATGTCCAAAAAGTGCCACATCGCAACCGTGTTCCCTGGCTGCATCCACAAGGGTAAAAAGATCAAAGCCCACATCAAAAAGATGCCCATGGGTCATAAAGATCTTATGCCTTCCTAGGGTGACCTCCTCTGTCTTCGGAAGGGAGGTGTCAAAGTCACAGTTTCCTCTGACTCCGATCACCTCACAGTCAAACAGTTCCGCCAGCCGGGAGAATTCCACCTGGGAATCTCCCATATGCAGGATCAGCTGGGGCTGCACCTTCTCATAGGCCCTCTGCAACTCTCCGATTCTGCCATGATTATCACTTACCAACAGAACTCTCATGACATATCCCCCAGTCTTTTCACCAGCTCTTCTCTCATGGCACGCATGGCCTTTCCTCTATGGGAGATGGCATTTTTCTCCTCCGGTGTAAGGGCCGCTGTGGATACCCCTTGGGGATCTACATAGAAAATGGGATCGTAACCAAATCCGTTCTCTCCCATAGGCTCTTCTCCGATATAACCTTCAATGGTTCCTGTACAGGTAAAGTTCTCTCCTCCCGGCATAACCACTGCAATAGCACAGACAAAACGTGCGGTCCGCTTATCCTTTGCCACACCCGCAAGCCGATCAAGAAGGTTTTGGTTCTTCACCTCATAGGAGGTATCCTCTCCCATATATCTTGCGGAATAGATCCCCGGTTCCTTATGCAAGGCATCGATCTCAAGGCCGGAATCATCTGCGATTACAATAGCCTGTGGAGCAAGAGCCGCCACAGCCTTAGCCTTGATCAGGGCATTCTCTTCAAATGTCTTACCGTCCTCTACCACATCCGGATTAAGGCCCTCTTCCTTCTGGGAGATCACGGTAAGTCCCAGTCCATCCAAGATCTCATGACACTCTCTTACTTTGTTCTGATTTCCTGTTGCAAAAATAATCTTCATTTTCTTCTCCTACTTATGTACCTTCTGCAGATATTCTTCCATGGCAGAGCAAATGGCTCCGGCACACTTTTCCTGATACCCGTCACTTGCCATCCTTTTTCTCTCCTCATCATTTGTGATAAAACCGATCTCCGCAAGAGCCACCGGCATGTTGGCGGTACGGATAATATAAATCTCATCTCCTGCGATCAATCCCTTGGATTTGCTCTTAAGGTCCGCCAGCAACTTATCCAGTACCAGAGACGAGAACTCCTTTGACCTGCCGGAAGAATCCGACACCTTATACATAACAGCGGTTCCATTGATGGTAGAGGCCCTTCCTGTGGCTGTGGAATTGATATGAACCGACAGGAACAGATCCGCCGGCAGCCGGTTGGCCAGAGAGACTCTTTCTTCAAGTCCCACAGATTTGTCCGAACATCTGGTGTAAAAGACGCCCACCTTTCCAATTCCCTTTTCTTCAAATACAGAAAATTGATCCTCCACATAGGTGGTGTCTTTTTCCTCCGCCTCTGCCTTAAACTTCTCCCGGATCTTCTGTACAATAGCAAGATTTAGATCCTTTTCTTCTATCCCGCCTGCGATAGCGCCGCTGTCCTTTCCTCCATGACCGGCATCCACCACGAACATGGCATCAAAGACAGAGGATGGCCGGTCCAAATCCAGATACAGATGGTCCCCCTTCACGGTCTTTGACATAACGTAGACGCCGTCACAACTTAATTCTATGATGCCCCCGTCCCCCGAGGCAACATAGGTCATATCTCTTATCCCTTTACAGTTTCCTGCCATTGGATAATCCAGAAAATAGGAGGAGGAGATTCCCGGAATACGGATTTGAAACCGGGTAAGATCATCCTCCTGCCGGATGGTCACATCCGAAGAAGAGACCTGAGCCGGCATGGTAAGCGACAGATGGTGGGCAAGAGCCTGGGGATCATCCTTTGTCATCTGATCCCTTTGCTTTGCCACCATTGCCAGAATGGAGCCCAGGTCATCTCTGGCCTGTTGCCTTGCCAGAATGGAAGATCCCTGAAAAATATAGAGCACTGACACAAGTGTCAGGGTAAAGATGCACATAACACCTGCCATGATGTTAAGGAGCTTTTGTTCCAAGTTTTACTTCCCGCCTTCCTTGACCGGATCTGCATAGATCTTAAGGCAAAGATCCCCTTTTGCCTTTTCTTCCACCGGATCCCATGACAGTCCGTTTTTGGAAATATAACCTTCTCCGTCATTGGTGATCTGTGATCCGCTCATTCGATTTGTCGTATATTCCACCGCCATGGGACGGCTTGCCCCCGGTGTCTTCAGGTAGATCACCGCCGCGCTCCTGTGGCCTGCAAGTATCCTCCACTGTCCCGAAATCTCCACGGTATAAAATCCCGCATCGGACAGGGTACCTTCCGCCACCTTCACCCGGTTCTTAAGGGACCTCTTGCTGCGATAGTCTGAGACCAGATAGATCTCATACTTCGTATCTTCATCCGTCGCATAAAAGCCCACAGCCTTGACCAGCTCATTCGTATCCGCTGTAAAAACCTGGGCCGCCATGACAGAATCCTTCTTATAGCCCACCTGTCCGGTCCAGCCGTAGGTATCCTCCTGGTGGATAATACCGTAGCTTTGATCCCCACCTCTGGAATATCCCACGCACTGGTCCCCAATATTGCTGTCATAATAGGATACGTAAAAGACTCCGGATTCTCCGAAATCCTCTCCCCAGCTGTTCTGACAGATAAAAGCTCCCGGCCCGGGCACATAGCCGGTAAAATTACTGGGGGAGTAGGTGTCATCCCATCCGATCACCACGATATCATGGTTGGGGGCCTGACTGCCCTGATAGCAATAGGCCTTGGTAAAACCATTGTAGCCGCCCCCCTCTGATATATCTCCTGTGGTATAGATGCTGGTGGTCACACCGCCCCACTTGTAAATGCACTCTTTGATTTTTTCTCGCTCATCCTTTTGATACATCCTCGCCTCATAAAGAGCAACAGGATCCCCATTCTGATCCTTCGCTTTTCCGGACAGGAAGTAGGATAAGGCCATCATATAGTCTCCTCCGCTGCTATCTGTGAAGCGGTATCCCCGGTTCTTTATGATGGAATCTGCAGAGACGACGCTTTTCTTCCCGGGAAGAAGACTTGACTGAAAGGCTCCGCTGGCAGCATAGGCCCAGCAGGTACTGCCATCCCCCTGATCCATGACCTGAGCTGCCCGCCCCCGGCTTCTAAGATCAAATCGCTGTGGCAGAATAAGATCCGGCAGAGTGGACAGATTAAGATCCGCTGTATAGGTCTTATTGTTCCAGGAGATCTCTCCTCCCACAAGGTCACAGATATCCTTCAGAGGCAGAAACACCTCCCCTCCATAGGAGACAGGAGGAGAAGACAGTTTCCCCCGGGATCCGCCGGGCCCTATCCAGTCTCTCTTCCCCAGGGAAAATTCCACCTGAATTCCTCCCCGCTCCAACAGGACCTTCCTTTCCGAATCTGCAGAAACGGACATGTCAAAAAGATCCCGCAGAGCAGATAAGCCGGCCATTGGCTCAAGCTTGTCATTCACGCGGAAATTATTACTTCCCAGCTGATATTCTTTTTTATTAACATTCACACGGATCTGTCCATCAAGATTCACGCTCTGGGCGATCATTGGATAAAACACTTCATTCCGTAGAGATGCTCCCCGAAAGGAAGATACCTTACCATAGTCTTCCTCTGCACCATTAACTGCAAAAAAGAAGAGGATGAGCACCCCTAATGTAAACAGGATATATCGTCTGGTGTATCTCATATCTTAAGCCTTCTTCCTGGGAGGCTTGGGACCCGGATACTGATAAAAGTAGGTCTTTATCATTCCATTGTAGATCTTACGGTTACGGTCTGCCTTGCGGCCAATGTACTTCTGGGCATCCTCATAGGATGTGATGACATACAAAGACCAGGTGGGCAGCACTTCCATCACCTTCCCCAGCTTCCCGTATAGCGCAGGCAGTTCCTTCTGATCTGCAATACGTTCTCCATAAGGCGGATTGGTCACAATGAAACCGTACTTCCCCGGATGTCTGGTGTCTCCTGCATCCCTCTGCTGGAAATGGATCATATGATCCACTCCCGCCTGCTTCGCATTGATCCTTGCAATCCGTACCATATCCGGATCGAGATCAAAGCCGCTGAGATTGGTCTCTACTGAGGTATCCTCCCCCTCAATAGCCTCTTCCTTCACATCGGTCCAGATCGAAGGATCGATCAGATTCCCCCACTTCTCTGCAGTAAAGGATCTTCTGGCTCCCGGAGCGATACCGGCTGCCATCATAGCCGCCTCGATAAGAAAGGTTCCGCTTCCGCAGAAGGGATCCAAAAGGGTCCTCTCCCCTCTCCAGGGAGTAAGCATCAAAAGGGCTGCCGCCAGGGTCTCGGAAAGAGGTGCCTTGGAGGTCATGGTACGATACCCCCTCTTATGAAGAGGGATGCCTGTGGTGTCTAAAGTAACGGTCACCTGATCCTTATACAAAAACAGCCGCACCGGGTAATCCGCCCCGTCCTCCGGGAACAGATCCACCTGGTAGGTCCGCTGCATCCTTCGCACCATTGCCTTCTTGGTAACAGACTGGATATCCGGTCCGGAGAAAAGCTTACTCTTCACCGAGGTGGCCTTGGTCACCCAGAATCTCCCGTCAAAGGGAATATACTTCTCCCAGGGAAGAGCCAGTATCCCCTGGAAAAGTTCTTCGAAGGTGGTGGCACAAAACCGTCCCACTACCAAAAGCACCCGTTCAGCACAGCGAAGATGTACATTGGCCATGGCGATTGCCTCCGGATCTCCCCAGAAAGCCACATGGCCATCCTCTACCCGGCTGATCTCATAACCCAAATCATAAATTTCTCTTTTTAACACTGCCTCCAGGCCGAAATGGCATGGAGCTAAAATCTCAAAATTTTCCATAGTCCTCATTCTAACATCTCAAAAGCCCTCACACAATAAAAACGGGCACAAAAAACCGCGACCGAAGTCGCGGCTTAATCTCTCACAGAAACATATTATACATATTCATCTACATTCTGACCGACTCCTGCGTAACTTGTAGCATGAAGTCCCTGGTCATAACCGGTAGCACCGGCAAAGCTGTCTGCAATGGCATTGTAGGCCTGATTGGCCTCCTGATTCTTCTGAGCTGCAGAAAGCTTATTCTTCTCAACCGCTGCGGTTGCGTACTGGACAGGTGGAGTTGCCTCAACACTGTCACTTCCCCTGTGAACCTTCATGGATTCCTTAAAGGCATCCGATACCTGGGACTGATTCTCCAGCTGGATGGCCTTCGGTCTGGTCTGATTCGAACCAATGGATGTTACAGAAGCGTAGGGTGCGAAAGCTGCAATACTTCCAACAGATAATGACATAAACGCATCTACCTCTCTTAGATTAAGATTACTTAAGGTCTAAAATGAGTTCCTATGTTGCATTATCCGGCATGAAGGAAAAAAAGTAAAGGCATTTCCTTCAATTTCTGAAACTAGTAGTGCCATCTCACCCATCCCACAACATCTTGTAGCTACACCTTAAGATCACTGGCAAATTCATAATCCTTTGGGATAGGAAACTCCAGAAGTGGCGGTGTATCCACCCCTTCAAAGACTTCTCCTATCATCTCCAGATATTCCTGATACACCGGCATATCCGAAAGGTCCTTTAAGACACTGGCAACGCTCTTATAGTACCAGGCCTGCTGCGCTTCATCCTTCATGTTGAACTTATCCCAGATCCTGGTGCCTTCCCGCCGAAAGTCCTCTAAGGTAGCCCGCATATTAGAGACCTTGTCTGCCAGCATAATCATCTTCGCCTCCGCCGGCGCCTGAAACTCCCGGATCAGATTCTCTTCCTTACGGATCTTCCAGGTCTCTACCTTGGGGATTCCCTCTCTCTTATTCTCTGATTCGATCCCCACCAGATCTGCCACCCGCGGCCCGAACTGCTCCCGGATGGTCTCTATGGTAACCGGGGTATCCTCCACCACATCATGAAGGGCTGCTGCCGCAATGACCTCCTCATCCTTTGTCATCCCCGCCACGATCATCATGGTCTCCATGGGATGGGCAATATAGGGAATGGCATTCCCCTTGCGACGGGAACCATAATGCGCCTCTGCCGCCAGAGAGATGGCATCCTCCACCAGACTTCGCTTAGGCGGAACATACTCTGCCAAATAATCCGGAAAGACCTTGGTGATACCTGCTGCGATCAGGGCATCCACCCTTTCCTTCTCCATCTTCGGTGAGGGGTCCAGCTTCTGCCAGGCATCCTCCTCCCCGGCCAGATCATAATATCTGCACTTATGATCCGGATAAAAACCACTTAAAAGGGGACAGAAACGACACAGTTCCACCTCCCGGGGCAACACAGAATGTACTGCCCGGCAATAGTAACTGCCCGTTCTGTCCCTCTTGATCTCATGTTCAATCGATCTGTACTTTAACACCTGATTCTTGTACACAAGCTGTTGCATAAATCCCCCTTTGGATTTCCCGTATATGTTAACACTCGCGATACGTTTATTTTACATATACAGGCTCCTTTTGGGAAGATAAAACCGCAAAAATTGCCGCTCTTATGCCTCTTTTTTTACCGTGTAATGCATAGGAAGCACCTTCACCAAAGCTCCTCCAACAGCTCCTACCAGCACAGCGGCAACGATGGCCTCGATGACTCCATTGAAGCTGATCACACCAAGGATCACCGTCACAAGCTTATCCACTGCCACTTCGGTTGCCGCAGCGTAATCCTTCTTATAGAGGATATAAATCGATGGCATAACCAGCAGTGTGTTGGTCATGGCACCTGTCACTCCTGCATAGGCAAGCCCAAGGACCAGAGAACTCTTTTTCACGGTAAGTATGGTCAAAATCACCGCCAGGATCACGGTCACCACAATCGCCAGGATCCACATCTTTGTTCCGTACACACGGGTAACCTTCGCCATATCCCATCCTGCCTCTTTGTGTCTGGAAAGCATGGTATTCAGTGCAAAGACCCTTACTCCAAATCCTACCAATACTGCCAAAAGAGCATTTAAGAGGATCATCCAGACCTTATCTGGCTTTGTTGTTGTAATCTTCCTTACCAGAACATAGATAAAGTAGGGAATCACTCCTACCAGGATCCGGGGCACAAAGCAGATAAAGGCACTTTTGAAAACCCCTGCCACACCGAACTGAGATGCCGCCAGGACCGGAGAGAATACAAAGGCCGAAAGTGTTGCCGGGGCAACTGTATTCTTAATAAAGCTGGTCATGCCAAAGACAAAGCCCAGGAAGGCGCCCCGCTTCGGTCCGCAGTACAAAGCTCCCAGGATCACCGGAATATGGATAATGGTAGCATTGATCACACCTAAGGGAATGTAACCCAGAGGCGTTGCCGCCATGATGATGATAATGGCTGTAAACAGTCCTGTCAG
>CADCQT010000139.1 GCA_902803645.1 uncultured Lachnospiraceae bacterium
GCTACAATGCAACGGAGATTATTAGTATGGCTATGGCAGCCAAGGAGTACAGCATCGACCAGTCCTTCGGCTTCCCCTTTACCAAGAAGGCCCATGATATCGGCAAACCTTATCGTAGTGTTGTGGTACCTTGTACCCTTGCAACCAATGTTGCAAAGCTTCATGAGAAGATGTTTAATGAGAAGAACTACTCACCGAGTAATACGGTTTCTGCCTTAAGTCAGCAGATCATTTCCATTTCTGGATTTAATGAGAACAGTAGTGAGGATTATAGTAGACTCGAAGATAATAAGGGAATAAACACAGAGTCGACAACAGAGAATACAACAACACAAAGCGGTAATTAATACAGGAACAAGGAAGCTCCCTCGAGGTAGTAGGCCCCGGGGGAACCTTTGCAGATAGGAGATTTTATATGTGCGGAATAGTTGGATACATCGGAGAAGAGCAGGCGGCACCGGTTCTTTTGGATGGTTTGGAGAAGCTGGAGTACAGAGGATATGATTCTGCAGGAATTGCTGTGTTTGACGGCAAGCAGATTCAGATCAAAAAGGCAAAGGGACGTCTTAAGGTGTTAGAGGAGCTGACCCATGATGGGGCGAATATGCCGGGATCCATTGGTATCGGACACACCCGTTGGGCGACCCATGGAGAACCCAACGACACCAATGCCCATCCACATTTTAACAGCAAGCAGACCATTGCGGTGGTTCATAACGGTATCATCGAGAACTATCTGAAGATCCGTAAGACTCTGGAGAAGCACGGTTATAAGTTCCTCTCCGAGACAGATACCGAGGTGGTGGCTCATCTTTTAGATTACTACTATAACGGCAATCCTTTAGAGGCTATCACCAAGGTGATGCACCGTGTGGAGGGTAGCTATGCCCTTGGTATTCTCTTTGCGGATCATCCGGACAAGGTCTACGCTGTGCGTAAGGACAGCCCCCTTATCGCAGGTAAGGCGGAGGACGGCAGCCTGATTGCTTCTGATGTTACAGCGGTATTAAAGCATACCAGAGACGTATACTATATTGATAACCAGGAGATCGCCTGCCTGTCTAAGGATTCCATCGCCTTCTTTAATGTGGATGGAGAGCCGATCACCAAGGAAAGCAAGCATATCGACTGGGATGCCAATGCAGCCGAGAAGGGTGGATATGAGCACTTTATGCTCAAGGAGATGTACGAGCAGCCTAAGACCGTTCGTGATACCCTCTCTCCAAGGATCAAGGATAACCATGTGGTTATCGAGGATATGAAAATGTCAGACGGGGACATTCAGAAGATCGACAGGATTCATATCATTGCCTGTGGATCTGCCTACCATACAGGAGTAACGGCAAAGTATGTATATGAGGGAATGGCAAGGATCCCGGTAGATGTGGATGTTGCCAGTGAGTTCCGTTATCGTGATCCCATCCTCGGTAAGAACGATCTTGTGCTGATTATCTCCCAGTCCGGTGAGACAGCAGATACCCTGGCGGCCCTTCGTCTGGCCAAGGAGAGAGGTATCCGTACCCTGGCTATCGTCAATGTGGTAGGCTCCTCCATTGCCCGTGAGGCGGATGAGGTTATGTATACCTGGGCGGGACCGGAGATCGCTGTTGCTACCACGAAGGCATATTCAGCACAGCTGATCTGTCATTACCTTCTTGCTATCCGTTTTGCAAAGGCCAAGGGTCTTGTGGATGATGCCCAGGAGCTTTCCTACATTAAGGATCTTGAGAAGCTTCCGGATCAGATCGAACTCTTACTGAACAACAAGGAGAAGATCCAGAAGTTTGCCAACCGTTATGTAACTGCCAAGGATATCTTCTTCATCGGCAGGGGCATTGACTATGCCATCTCCATGGAGGGCTCCCTGAAGCTGAAGGAAATCTCCTATATCCACTCTGAGGCATACGCTGCCGGAGAGTTAAAGCACGGAACCATTTCTCTGGTAGAAGAGGGAACGTTAGTGGCATCCGTTGTGACGCAGGAAGATCTCTATAAGAAGACAGTAAGTAATATTGTTGAGGTCAAGAGCCGCGGGGCCTTTGTCCTTGCTGTTACCAACGAGGGAAATACCGATATTGAGAAGGTATGTGACTACGTAATCTATGTTCCACAGACCAGTCAGTTCTTCACCAACTCTCTGGCCATCATTCCTCTTCAGCTTTTCGGCTATTATGTGGCAGTTGGCAAGGGGTGTGATGTGGACAAGCCACGGAATCTGGCAAAGTCTGTTACCGTTGAGTAGACATAATGTTCACAATTGTGTCTTGAATTGTTCACAAATCAAAAAGAGTTTTGTCACAGAATAGACACATTTTCCCTGTAGACTATGTCTTGTAATCAAGAAAGGCCTACAGGGATTTTTCTTTTACAGGAGATAAGATCTCTGCCAACCAAACTTTTGCAGGAAAGCGAGGATAGATATGGACAACAATAATTATGAGAAGGACCCCTTCACCGGGGAAGTGGTTACAAACAATGCAGGAGCACAGGAAAAGCCCGCTGCAGATCAGAATTACGAAAACGCAAGCACGACGCAGAATCAGCAGAGCCAGCAGGATCAGCAGTACCAGCAGAATCAGCAGCAGGATTTCCGGTATCAGCAAAGCACTGCCAACCCCTATCAGGGATTTGGGCCTTCCTATGGACAGCCCACAAATCCCCATCGGGAGAGAAAGCCTCATCCCAGGAGTGCCTTCTTTGGCAAGGTAGTTGCAGCAGGCCTGGTCTTTGGTCTGGTAGCAGGACCGGTTACCGCCGGAACCAATTATATTTCCAATAAGGCAATAGGAAACGAGAGCCATTCCCTGACTTCCACCAATAATAGCAATGGCTCCGGGAAGAAGCTGGATTCCACAGCCACATCCTCAGTTACCACCTTAAGTGATGTTTCCGATGTTGTTGCCCAGGCAATGCCTTCTATTGTTCAGGTTACCAACATGTCCATTACAGAATATCAGGATTTCTTCGGACAGGTGACAAAGGTTCCACAGAAGAGTGCCGGAAGCGGCATCATTGTCAATGAGGATGACGACTATATCTATATTGCAACCAATAACCATGTGGTCAGCAATTCCAACAGTCTTACCATCACCTTCAATGATGATTCCGCTGTATCCGGTGAGGTACAGGGAACAGATGAGCAGACGGATCTTGCGGTTGTGAAGGTCAAGAAGAGCGACATCAAGGATGCTACCTTCAAGTCCATTAAGGTGGCAACCATTGGGAACAGCAACCATATCAGTGTAGGCGAGTCTGCCATCGTAATCGGTAATGCCTTAGGCTATGGTCAGTCTGTCACCACAGGTGTTGTGTCCGCGTTAAACCGCGAGGTATCCATTCAGAACGAGGATAGCGGAAAGACCTATACTAATAAGCTGATCCAGACCTCTGCAGCTGTAAGCCCCGGTAACTCAGGCGGAGCACTCTTAAATGCCAAGGGTGAAGTCATCGGTATCGTATCTGCCAAGTATTCCGGAGATAAGGTAGAGGGAATGGGATTTGCAATTCCTATTACAAGCGCCCAGGATATTATTGAGCAGCTGATGAACGACGGTAAGGTTACAAAGAGAAACGGCAAGAGCAGCGGAGAAAAGGTGGCCGGTAACGGATATCTTGGAGTTGCAGGCGTGGATATCACCTCTGATATGGCGGATACCTACAATATGCCAAGCGGTGTCTATGTAGCCAAGGTGGTAAAGGGCAGTGCAGCCGACAAGGCCGGTATTAAGAAGGGTGATGTGATCACGGCAATGGATGGTACTCCCATCTCCTCCATGCAGGATCTGTCCAATGCTATCAGCGCAAAGTCCGCTGGAGATAAGATCACCCTGTCTGTGGCAACGGTAGAGAACTCCTACCAGGCGAAGGACAAGAAGGTCACCTTAGGTGAGCGTCCATCCGAGGACAGTCAGGAGTAATTTCATATAACGGGAGTGATCATCCCTCTCTTTCATTCTTTCCCCGGCCATATGGCCGGGGTTTTTTGCGATAACAACAAAGTTGAAATCGAGTAGGAGTCAGCCTACTCGATTAGATAAAAGAAAAATGCAATAAGAAAGTGACGGAAGTGGCCAATTCATTTATAATGGAGACATAAATGTTGTAATGGAATTGGGAGGCTTGCTATGGATAAGAAACGTATCGTTATTGCACTTGGTCATAATGCACTGGGAACCACACTTCCGGAGCAGAAGGCGGCAGCAGAGGGAACAGCAAAGGCAGTAGCTGAATTTATTGCACAGGATTATCAGGTGGTGATCACACATTCCAATGGACCACAGGTTGGTATGATCCACACGGCAATGAACCAGTTCTCCAAGAATCATCCGGAATATACGGATACTCCCATGAGTGTCTGCTCAGCCATGAGTCAGGGATATATCGGTTATGACCTTCAGAGTGCCATCCGAAGCGAGCTGATCCGTAGAGGTATCTATAAGAGTGTTGCTACCATCCTGACACAGGTGACGGTGGATCCTTATGACGAGGCATTCTACAGGCCCACCAAGATCATCGGACGTCTTATGACAGCAGAAGAGGCGGAAGAGCAGGAGAAGAAGGGAAACCATGTAGTAGAGGTAGAGGGTGGTTACCGTCGTATCGTGGCGACACCGAAGCCGGAGTCCATTGTTGAGATCGATGCCATCAATGCTCTGCTGGATGCAGATCAGGTGGTCATTGCATGTGGAGGAGGTGGGATCCCGGTTCTTGAACAGGATCATATTCTAAAGGGCGCTTCCGCTGTGATTGAGAAGGATACGGCAGCAGGCCGCTTGGCAGATCTGGTGGATGCGGATATGCTGATCATCCTGACAGGAACCAACAAGGTTTGTATCAATTATGGAAAAGAAGATGAGAAGACGGTGGATTATCTGTCGGTAGCTGATGCGAAGAAGTACCTGGAGAAGGGGATCTTCGAGGCAGGAACCATGCAGCCGAAGATTCAGGCGGCTGTGGATTTTATCGGAGATTCTGCGATCCGTAAGACACTCATCGCCAAGCTTGATCCTGAGAAGGCCATTATTGCCGGCGAAGATGGAACAATGATAGGGAAATGATAAATAAGCATTGAAATATTGTCGGGAATCAGCTAGTATTGTTCGGAGAAAAGTACCCCGCCGAGAAGACGGGGTAACTTCATGTCCAAAGAGAAAGTCTATTTTTTGGACACAGTGTATGTTTTTATATCTCGTTTTAACGAGGGAAAGGAAGATATTTTGATTTCAACCAGAAGAACGAAAATCGTATGTACATTAGGACCTGCATCAGAGAGCGAAGCCGTTATGGCTCAGCTGATCAAGGCTGGAATGAACGTAGCCAGATGCAATCTCTCCCACGGCAGCCATGAGGAGCATTTAGGAAGACTGAAGACTTTACGTAAGCTTCGTAAGGAGCTGGGAATTCCTGTAGCAGCTCTTCTTGATACCAAGGGACCGGAGATCCGTCTTAAGGAGTTCAAGGATGGTGGAATCGATCTTGAGGAAGGTCAGACCTTTACACTTACAACAGAGGATGTAGAGGGTGACCAGGAGAAGGTTTCTATTACCTATAAGGATCTTCCTCATGATGTTCAGGCAGGCGCACATATTCTCATCGATGATGGTCTGATCGAGATGATCGTTACAGGTGTTACCGATACTGAGATCAAGTGCTCTGTTATCAATGGCGGACATGTATCCAATAAGAAGGGAGTGAACGTTCCTAACGTTGAGCTTTCCATGCCTTACATCAGCCCTAAGGACTACAAGGATATTGTATTTGCCGTTCAGGAGGACTACGACTTTATTGCCGCTTCCTTCGTACGTACTGCAGCTGACGTAGAGGATATCCGTAAGATCTTAAAGGAGCACGGCGGTGAGAAGATCCAGATCATCTCTAAGATCGAGAACAATCAGGGTGTCAAGAACATTGATGAGATCATCGCAGCATCTGATGGTATCATGGTTGCCCGTGGTGACATGGGAGTTGAGATCCCTATGGAGGACGTTCCTGTTATCCAGAAGATGATCATTAAGAAGGTTTACCAGGCCGGTAAGTTCGTAATCACAGCGACACAGATGTTAGATTCCATGATCTCTCATCCGAGACCGACACGTGCAGAGTCCACTGACGTTGCGAATGCTGTATATGACGGAACTTCCGCTATCATGCTTTCCGGAGAGACTGCTGCAGGTAAGTATCCGGTTGAGGCTGTTAAGACAATGGATAAGATCGCTCGCCGTACAGAGCAGGATATCAACTATCTTTCACGTCTTAAGAAGGCCGATGGAATCGTGAATCCGTCTATTACAGACGCCATCTCTCACTCTGCATGTACTCTTGCAGGTGATTTACAGGCAACTGCCATCGTTACCGTTACAAAGTCCGGACGTACAGCACATGCAGTATCCAAGTTCCGTCCGTCTTCACCGATCATTGCAGGATGTATCGATGAGAAGGTTTGCCGTCAGATGAACCTCTGCTGGGCTACAACACCGATCATGATCCAGGAGGAGCAGGATGCGGCTGAGCTCTTTGCCAATACCATTGCCAAGTGTCAGGAAGAGAAGCTTCTGGCAGAGGGCGATATCGTAGTATTGACAGCAGGTGTTCCACTTGGAATTTCCGGAACAACCAACCTTCTGAAGGCTCAGATGGTATAAAATCAAGTACAATCGGCGGTCGATTTTCATTTTTTGAAAATCGGCTGCTTTTTTTTCGATTTTCTGTAACATTTTGGCCTCCAATTTCGTTATTATATATGAGAGACTTTTTTTAGTAATGAAGGGAGAGAAAATGTCGAACGAACCAGAAATGAAATTTGATCCAATGACGGGAGAGCCAATTCAGAAGAAACCGGAGATGAAGTTTGATCCAATGACAGGGGAACCTATCAAAAAGGAACAGAACGAATTTTTCCAGCAGCAGCCGGTACAGAACGGACCGGTTATGCCATCCGGTAAGAAGTCCAGGAAGTGGGTGCTTCCGGTTGCCATCGTAGCGGGAGTCGTTGTGATCGGCGGAGTCGGTGCAGCTGCGGCAACCACCGTTGTTCCAAGGGTGATGTATGGAAAGAACTATAAGATCTTAAATGCGATTCAGAATACCGAGGGAAGCAGTAGTATCATGAAGAATTTGATGCCTTCCGGTAAGCTTCGCCAGGATACCTGCCAGTTTGATCTGGATGCGAAGATGGACAATTATGGAAGCATAAGTCTCAGTGGAGTACAGGATCCGAAGAAGAAGCAGGCCAGCATGAATATGGATGTGGATCTGACTTCCTTGAATACCAAATTTGGTCTGGATATGCAGATCAAGGATGATATTCTTACACTGCAGAGTGACGATATTATGAAGGGAAGCACCTTCTCCTACGATTACTCTAAGGGAGCCAAGACAGATGGTTATATCGGAGAGATGATGTCCACCGGGAATTTTACCCAGGAGGATCTGAATGCATATCTTCGTGAGAGCATGGTCTTTGACAAGGATGTATCCAAGATGCCGGAAGAGTTCTGGGATGCCACCAAGTCTGAGATCAATGAGATGGATTTCACCGGGGCTGATTCCGAGAAGTATGAAATGGATGGAGAGGATGTCAACTGTAAGGGTTATAAGACCACCATCACCAAGAAAGAGATGAAGCATCTGGTGAAGGCCTACAAAGAGGTGGTAAAGAAGTACTACAGCGATAAGATGCTGGAGATTATGAAGACCAACGGAACTTCCTTGGATGATGCCTTCGATTCCCTTGAGGGGGAGCTGGATGATATGGATGATATCAAGACCACACTCTACATTGGTAAGAAGGGCTTCTTTGGCAAGAATCGTGTTGCAGCCTGCAAGATCGAGTCCGAGGGCAAGGAGGTTCTGTTTGAGCTCAAGGGTGGTAACTATCCTTTAGAGAACTTTAAGATCACAAGTCCCGCCGGAGAATCCGTTGAGCGTAAGGGTGAGGTCAACGGCTCCAAGGAAAAGGCCAAGTATGTGGTGGATGGAACCACGGTTTTAGACTATACCTATGACACAGAGGATGGAGATTTCAAGGTCAGCGCACAGGCAGAGGGAAGCGAGATGTCCTTAGAAGGTAAGCTTACCAGCACAGATGATGAGTACTCTGTTAAGGTGGATCAGCTGAAGTTACCGGGACTTGATTATGATATCAGCCTTTCCTATACAGCCAAGGCCGGCGGTAATTTCAAGGAACTTTCCAAGGGCTCTGAGGAATACAAGCTGGAGTCCATGTCAGGAGATCAGTTCCAGCAGATGGCAGTGAAGATGTATCAGGATCCTTTCTTCCAGCAGATCTATTCTGTCATGAATTCGCTGAACACCAGTGATGGTCCTACCTCTATGTTTGGTGGTGGTTCCACAGATACTTACGGTTCCGATGACAGCTATGATTACGATTCGGATTCGACCTATGGTTCTGACGACAGCTATGATTACGATTCGGATTCGACCTACGGTTCCGATGAC
>CADCQT010000140.1 GCA_902803645.1 uncultured Lachnospiraceae bacterium
CAGTGTCAAGGGTGGTCCTCTGGAGCTTGGTATGCACCGCAGGGGAAGCTTTTATGATGTGCTTACAGTGGATCACTGTTGCATTGCAGGGAAGGGATTTAATGAAATCTTGCAGACCACAAGGGACTTCTTTAGGGAGAAGGAGATTGCCTTTTATCGTAAGGGTAGCCACAGGGGATATCTGCGGCATCTTCTGGTGAGGAAGGCCCATTTTAATGGAGAGATCCTGGTGGATCTGGTGACTGCAGACTATCTGCCGGACAGCTGGGAGAGTGCAGAGGGATTTGAGGCCAATTCCCGCTACGATGGTCTTAGGGATGAAAGGGGAGGCCTTCATGGAAGCCATCCGAAGATGACACAGGAGGAACAGGCCTTAGAGCAGGCTCTTTTAGCTGAGTGGAAGGACAGGCTTCTTGCTCTTGAAGAGAGAGAGGACTTTGATTGCCGCTTTGCCGGGATCCTTCACACCAGGAACAATTCTGTGGCGGATGCGGTGAAGGACGAGGGGACGAGGGTCCTTTACGGTCAGGACTATTTTACAGAAAAGCTTCTTGGCCTCTCCTTTAAGGTGACCCCCTTCTCCTTTTTTCAGACCAATTCTGCAGGAGCGGAGGTCTTATATCAGAAAGCAAGGGATTACATTATGGAGGGAGCAGGAGGTGACCTGGGGAACGTGGTCTATGACCTGTATTCCGGAACAGGAACCATTGCCCAGATCCTTTCTCCTGCGGCAAAGGAAGTCATCGGTGTGGAGATCGTAGAAGAGGCAGTGGAGGCTGCGAAGGTCAATGCCGAAGGCAACGGTCTTTGTAACTGTCATTTCCTGGCAGGGGATGTGCTGAAGGTTCTGGATGATGTGGAGCAGAAGCCGGATTACATTATTTTAGATCCTCCAAGGGAGGGACTGCATCCCAAGGCTATGGCCAAGATCGTGGATTATCAGGTCCCGGCGCTGCTCTATATTGCCTGCAAGCCCACCAGTCTCCAACGGGATCTTCCTTACTTCATGGAGCATGGCTACCATGTGAAGAAGATCTGCGGAGTGGATATGTTTCCCTTTACACCGAATGTGGAGGCAGTCTGTCAGTTAAGTAAATAAGGCAAAACCGTAAAAACAGCAAGTGCATTTACTGGACAAGTGGAGTATGATAGAGGTAGTACGTTACCCTGGAAATGTGATGAACCGGTGATGCTATGACAGATACGAAGGAATATACCATAACAGAACTGAAGAAGACCATATCCCTGATGAATAAGGTCTATGATCTTGTGCGCCTTGTGGACCCGAGAGAGTGTTGTCAGCTTAAGATCGAAGGGGACCGCATCGTCTATGACAAGGTCTGCTATACCTTATGGAACGGTAAGTGCCGGTGTAGGGAATGCAGCAGTTATCAGGCTTATTTTTCCGGACAGAGCAGAGATCGTACCGAGAAGTATATGGGGGAGATCTATCGGATCCAGTCCAATCCTATTATCGTCAGGATAAGAGATGGAGAACCGGTCCCCTGCGTCATGGAACTGGTTATGGTGCATAAGGCCACCAGGGAAGAGGATAGCTGCTTTCCGGATAAGGAAGGTAAGGAAAAGGGATACGAGGCCATTAAGACGGATCCTTTGACAGGGCTTTATAACTGGGAGGGCTTTTCACAGACAGCGCGGCAGATGCTGATGAGCCGGGATGAGCCGGTGGACTGTGTGGTATCCGAGGTGATCCAGTATGATCTGGTGGAGGGACTCTTTGGAAGTGAGATCCTGGACAGGGTTCTGATGGGAATTGCGGATATTTGCAGGGAATACGATGCCAGTCTGCACCTCTTTGGGAGGCTGGAGAGAGGCCGTTATGTCATGATGGTCAGTCACAATACCTTTCATCCGGATAATATTCAGGCAGGAATGTGCAAGGTCGGAGAGCTTCTGACCGATTCCATGTTCCGGCTTCAGGTCAGGAGCGGAGTGTATTCTGTGGATGATAGGAATATCTCAATTCAGGAGATGGTGAGCAGAGCGACCATGGCCCTGCAGAAGGTTCGTAATCATCCCACCGAGGTGATTGCCTGGTTTGATGAGGCCATGCGAAGGGAACTGGAAGAGAAGAAGCAGATTGTTATGGAGTTTGACCAGGCCCTTAGGGACGGGGAGTATCATCTCTATCTGAAGCCGGTCCTTGGAGAGGATGGCCGGATTGAGGGAGCCCAGGCCAGGTCCTGTCGTGTTCGAAGAGACGGAACCGTGGAGGATCCGGCGGTCTTTTTAGAACCCCTTGAGGAGGCGGGGCTTGTGGCCCGGCTGGACCGGTACATATGGGAGAAGTCCGCGGCTCTTTTGTCCAGATGGAAGAATGGCGGCCATACCGGTTTTTATATTACAGTGCCTGCTTTTGCAGCGGATTTCTATTATATGAATGTGACGAGCGTGCTTCGGGATCTTTCCAGCCGTTATGATATTAGGTCGGAACAGCTGTGGATCGAAGTGCAGGAAAAGGCGGTCCTTTCCGATCAGAAGCGACTGGTTTCGGAGCTGGAGCGGGTACGCCGGGAGGGATTCCCTATTATTATCGACGATTTTGGCAGAGGAGACTCGGCTCTTTCCGTCTTGACAGAGGTCCGGGTGGATGCGGTGCGACTGGACCGGGAGGTGGTTGCAGAAGCGGAGCGGGCAGAAGGGGAGGATCGGCTCCTGGAGGCCATTACCACCCTGGCGGAGGTATTAAAGATCCGTGTCTTTACCAAGGGTGGTAGGATCGAGGCCCTTCCGGTGAGAACCTTTGAGAAGCAGTATCTGAATCAGTCCTGAATCCCGTACTCCGGATGAGACTGGTAGTCCCCGGTTCTGGCATTCAGTTCTTTGATAATTTCATTCATTCCGTCTTCTGAGAAGTCGGCACGGAAGGAATCTTTTTGTGTGTCATCGGTATGGTCGAAGCTGTAAGGCCCGGGCCATACGGTGCAGACAAGTTCCTTCCTGCCGGCTTCTTTGTCTTCTTCCTTTTCGATGCGATAGCGCATCAGCCCGTCGCTTCCTGTATAGGGAGAGCGCTCGTAAAACCCGAGGGATAACAGATCTTCTCTATGTGTCATAGTGTCCTCACTTTCCATGGCGCTGTCATTACAGGCCAAAATGTGATAATATGAATAGATGTCGAGACCGACGTAGATAGTATAGCATACAACAAAGGAGCATCATGAAGGTTTTATTTAGAAAAAAAGTAATAACTGTTTTGATATTGATGGCGGTACTTGTGTCCGGTTTGGCAGGTACCTGGTTGGAAAATGCCTATGCTCAGGGAGCGGAGATGGTACAGACCACCGAGTGGATGATGAATATTCCCGATGACACCAGACTGTCTTCCATTACCATTCCGGGAACCCATTACAGTGGAACGGCCCATGTATTCCCGGGATATTTTTTCCAGTGCCAGAATCTTAGTATCGCGGATCAGCTGGTAAGAGGATACCGTTATCTGGATGTTCGCCTGGGAATCGACGGAAGAGGAAAGAAGGCGGCCCTTTGTTTTAAGAACAGCATTGCTGATTGTAGAACAAAGGGAAGTATCTTTTCCAAGAAACTGTATCTTGCCGATGTATTGGAACAGACCTATGCCTTTCTTGAGGCTCACCCATCCGAGACGGTGATCTTTTGTGTGGCGGATGAAGTGGCAGGGGATGATCCTAAGGAATTTGAGGATCTGTTATTCTCTGCAATCAATAAAAACAGAGGGAAATGGTACTTAAATAACGAGATCCCAAGCCTTGGAAATGTCCGGGGGAAGGTGGTACTGGCCAGCCGCTTTCAGGATGCAAACCTCTACGGAACCACCGGCCTGAAGTTTAACTGGGATGAGCAAAACAACACGGATCCTGTGGATCTGCCCTATGAGATGACCGGCATTAACGGGAATCAGAAGCTCTGGGTACAGGATCGTTACCGTTACAACACCGAGGAGAAGGTGGATGCGGTAATGGATATGATCTCCAATGTACAGGCGGATGATTCCACCTTCACCCTGAATTTCTTATCCACAGTGGGAGATGGATGGATGCCTCATCCGAAGCATTATGCAGATCTGATCAATGAAGAACTGCTGAAGACCAAGTTGTATCCCAATACAAGCTATGGTGTGCTGATTGTAGATTATGGAACCAAGGAGATTGCCCAGCATATCTACATGTCCAACTTCAAAGCACAGGAACCGAAAGGAGAGGAGTAATAAATGTCGCAATTTGATCCAATGCCGGGGGAGAAGTTTTTGCATTTCAAGGGTAAGCTGTATCAGATCATCTGTCGGGCGACCCATTCGGAGACAAGGGAGGAGCTGGTGATCTACCAGGCCTTATACGGAGATTTCGGGATCTATGCCAGACCTCTATCCATGTTCATATCCGAGGTGGATCATGAAAAATATCCTTCCGTCACCGAGAAGTACCGTTTTACGCTTTTATCCGATGTGAAAAAGCAGTCCCAGACGGCAGATATTTCGGCAAGAGATGAAAGAGATCTTGCGAAAGTGGTTTCCTCTATGATGGGGGAAGCTTTGGAGGAAGAGAAGCCGGAAGAGGAGGATTATGTTCCGGGGCAGGATCCGGCTATGATCCATATGCTGAAGTTTTTGGATACGGATGATTTCGAGGAAAAGTACCGGATCCTGAAGGAAATGGCGGGGCTTCACGAACTTACGGATACTCTGATCGACAATATGGCAGCCTCTCTTGACCTGGTGATTGGGGACGGCCCCATTGAAGACCGGACCACGCAGCTGATGATCTGTGTTTCCACAAGAAAACGGTTTGAAAGCACAAGGCTTCGTTAGATTGGAGAAAAAATGGAGATAGAGAGAAAATTTCTGGTTTCCCGCGAAGACTGTCCTGTGGATCTTGCTACCTGCACCTCCATTGAAATGGTGCAGGGCTATCTGTCCACCAGTCCGGTGGTTCGTGTCAGAAAAGAAGGAGATCTGTGGGTGTTGACCTATAAGAGCCCGGGGAGGATGGCACGTCAGGAGGAGAATCTGCCTCTGACACCGGAGGCGGGGGAGCATCTCTTAGGAAAGGCAGATGGATATGTGATCGCCAAGAAACGCTATCTGCTCCCGTCCGGACAGACAGATCCGGCATCGGGAAGAGAGCTTACCATTGAACTGGACCTCTTTGAAGGAGAGTTTGATCCCCTGTGCTATGCAGAGGTGGAGTTTGACAGTGTGGAGTCGGCCAAAGGCTATACGCCGCCGGAATGGTTTGGCCGGGAAGTGACAGAAGAAGTGGGATATTCCAACAGTGATCTGTCTAAGTATGGTCCTCCACTGGAATTCAAATAAGACATAGAAAGGGTACGGAAATGACAAAGGTTGCATTATTGGTAACAGACGGATGCGAAGAGTGTGAAGCTCTGATTCAGGCAGATCTTCTTCGAAGAGCAGGGATCGCTGTGGATCTTGTTTCTATTACCGGTCAAAAGGAGATTAAAAGCGCAAGGCAGATCCGATTCCTGGCAGATCAGCTGATAGAGGATGTGGACCGGGAGGAATATGATGGTGTGATCCTTCCGGGAGGAATGCCGGGAACCAATCATTTAAGAGAAGATGAAAGGGTTCTGGACTGGGTCCGTGCATTTGCCGGGGAGAAAAAGCTGGTGGCAGCGATCTGTGCGGCTCCCACTGTCCTTGGAACCGCCGGGGTGCTAGAGGGCAGAAAGGCCACCTGCTACCCGGGAATGGAAGAGGGACTTACCGGCGCTGACTTTGTAGAGGATGAAGTTGTGCGGGATGATGCAGTGATCACAAGCCGTGGCCTTGGAACAGCGATTCCCTTCGGCCTTGCAATGATCGCATTTTTTCTGGGAGAGGAGAAGGCGACAGAAATCGGCAGCTCTGTGGTGTATAGCAAGAATTAGTTGAAATACACGTATGGGTGTGATATAATCCCTAATTGATTGTACAAGGCTCATTTTGTCCTTTCATGCGAAAAATGGCCTTTTGCATAGATTTTAAGGAGGATTTCATTAAAATGAGCGTAAAGGTAGAGAATTTAGACAAGAACATGGCA
>CADCQT010000141.1 GCA_902803645.1 uncultured Lachnospiraceae bacterium
AGGATGCGCACGGATTCGGACAGGAATTTGTCTGCTGAAGCAGACCCGAATCCGGCGCGCAAGACTCGCGAGCGAGTCTTGACATAGGGATCTAATTTTTTGTCACGTGAATCTTCTTGACTCTTGCCGGTCTCGGGGTGGACCATCGTCCCATGACTTTACGTCCCATCATATTTGTATGATAGTAACGGGCCTGGATGTAATAGACATGATCCGGTGTCAGACCGCCAACGGTCTTATTTCCGGTGGAAGACTGGTAGGTCTTACCGGTCCAGGTGAAGGTCTTGAAATAGGATACCCGGTATTCCACACCTGCAACATTATCCGGAATGGAAGTGGAAAAGGTAAGTTCCTTACCTATGGTATTGTCGATGGTGTAGTCATAGCAGACAGGAATTCCTATCTTGGAGACCCAGTGGGGCCCTCCGTCAAAGGATAACTTGTAATCCGGAACCATCATCAGCATATAGATGATAAGACTCATCAGGGTGATGGTGAATAATACACCTACGACCTTGTACCAGATGTGACCTTGTTTCTTAGCGGATGCCATAAAAATCCCCCCTTATATATGATGCTATAATGTCTTCTTGTTGATGTACTCACTCCTGTATTTAGAATACAGGATTCTCTGGCTGGTGTACAGACCATAGTATCCTGAAACAGTATAACTGATGGCGCAGGCAAGCAAAGCGTAAGGTGCAATGGAAAAGCCGAACAGTTCGAGGCAGATCACAAATGCAGACAGCGGTGCGTTGGTGACGCCACAGAAGACGGCTCCCATGCCAAGGGCTGCGCACATGGCAGGAGAAAAACCGGCCATGTGTCCAAAGAGACATCCAAAGGATGCTCCGATAAAGAAAGAAGGTACGATCTCGCCTCCCTTATATCCTGCAATAATACTTAAGACGGTGAAAAGAATCTTCCATAAGAAGCCCATATCGTTGACCTCCTGGTGCAGACAGGCAACGATATATTCCACTCCGGCACCGTTGTATGTCTGATCCCCGATGAGGAAGGTAAGAAGCAGGACAGATCCGCCGCAGACCATAGCCCGAAGGTAGGGGTTTTTAAAATATTTCCTTCCCAGGCCCTCACCGGTATGAAGACAGAGGCAAAAGAGCATGGATACCAGGCCGCAGAGGGCGGCAAGTAGGGCGACCCATAGGGCAGATGTAAGCTGAAAGGCAGGCAGATGTCCGATGTTATAGTGCTGAGAGGGTGCCTTCAGCAAAAGGGCCACATAGCGGGCTGTAAAAGAGGCAAGGACTGTGGGAAGAAAAGCATTGTAATTAATCTGTCCCACTACCACCACCTCAAGGGCGAAAATGGCAGCTGCCATAGGTGTTCCGAACAAAGCGGAAAAAGAAGCAGCCATGCCCACCATGATCATGGTGCTCTTGCCCTTCTCGGAGATATGGAAAAGCTTACCGATGTTCTCACCAATGGATCCCCCAAGCTGCAGGGCGGCTCCCTCCCGGCCCACCGAAGCTCCCACAAAGTGGGAGAAAATGGTGGAGATAAAGATCAGAGGCGACATCCGAAGGGGGATGGATGCATCGGAGTGGATGGCAGCAAGAACAAGATTTGTTCCCTGATCCCCCTCATCTCCGCAGATCTTATACAGCCATCGTAGGATGACAGCTCCTATGGGAAGGGTCAGCAGGACCACAGGGTGGGACAGCCGGTAATTTGTCACAAAACGTAGGCTGTGATAGAAGGCTGCGCCTAAAACCCCCAGGATTCCGCCGGTCAGTACAGAGAAAAAAATCCATCGCAGTGTGAACCATACCCGGTTGATATTATGTTTGCATTTGTGTTTTATCCTTTGTTTATCCATAGTTCTATTATAGCAAAAATGGTACAATATATGGGTATGTTCCAGTAAGAAAAATTAAAGAAATTATAGAGAGGGAACGATTATGAATAAAGAATATGAACGATTAGAAAAATGCCTTGAGGCGATTCGGAGAAAAACAGACTTTGTTCCAAAGGTGGCTCTTGTTCTTGGAAGCGGTCTTGGAAATTTTGGAGATACAATGGAGATTAAGGCTGTGGTGGATTATAAAGAAATCGATGGATTTCCGGTCTCCACAGCTCCGGGACACAAGGGACGTTTTCTTTTTGGACTGGTAGCAGGAACCCCGGTAGTTTGCATGCAGGGAAGAGTTCATTATTATGAAGGCTATGATATGAACTCTGTTGTTCTGCCTGTTCGACTAATGAAAATGCTGGGAGCTCAGTTTCTGATCCTTACCAATGCATCCGGAGGAATTTCCACAAGATTTCGTCCGGGGGATCTTATGATGATCACGGATCAAATCTCCTGTTTTGTTCCTTCGCCTCTGAGGGGAGAAAATATCCCTGAGCTTGGAAAGCGATTCCCGGATATGAGCCGGATCTACGACTGGGAACTTCAGAAGATCATTATCCAGAAGGCTTTGGAGGAGAACATCGACCTAAAGGACGGTGTCTATATTCAGACCCAGGGACCAAACTATGAAAGTCCGGCGGAAGTGAATATGTGCCGTTTGTTAGGAGGGGATGCCGTGGGAATGAGTACCGCCTGCGAGGCAGTTGCAGCCAACCACATGGGGATGCGGATCGCAGGTATTTCCTGCATCTCCAATATGGCTGCCGGTATTTCCCCTTTTGCGCTTTCTGAAGAGGAAGTGATCGAGGCTGCTAATCTGGTGGCGGATAAATTTACAAGACTTGTAACAGGACTGATTCGGGAGATCGGAAAGCGGTATTGATCTCTTGGAATGTAAGATTCTAAAAAAGACAACAGGAATCTTAAATTATTCATAGAGAAGAATAAAGAAGTTTTGTTTACAATTAGAAAGGAAGCTGCACATGAATGTACAGTTCAAGAATGCCAGAATTTTGAAGACCAATCCGAACCACAGTTTTGAGATCCTAGATGGAGAGCTGTGGGTAAAAGGGAACGAGATTTGTTATATCGGAGATGGAAAAGACACAGAACGCGTGACCGACAACGCTCCGATTGCATGGGAGAATCCTATTGATTGTCAGGGGAATTTGTTGATTCCGGGTTTTAAGAATGCGCATACCCATACCCCAATGACCTTTCTTAGATCCTATGCGGATGATATGCCCCTGCAGGATTGGTTGACAAAGCAGGTATTTCCCAAAGAAGCGCAGCTGACAGAGGCGGATGTGTACTGGTTGGATATCTTAGGTGTTATGGAGTATCTGACCAGTGGTATCACCTCTAACTTTGATATGTATCTTTTTCCTTTGGCCAATGCAAAGGCTTTTCGTGATTGTGGCTTTCGGTCTGTTCAGACTTCGGGAGTCAATAATTTCAGTTACAGCGTAAAAGAGGTGGAAGAGCATTATCTTGCCGTGAATGAGATGGGAGAGTTGAATTCCTTTATCCTGGGTTTCCATGGGGAGTATACCACCTCCAGGGAAATCATGGAGGGGTTAAGTGACCTGGCTCACAAATACAAAAGTCCCATCTACCTTCATAATGCAGAAACAAAGCGGGAAGTAGAAGAGTGCAAAGACCGCTGGGGCATGACCCCCACACAGATCACAGAGTCCCTTGGACTGTATGATTTTGGAGGCGGCGGCTACCATATGGTACATATGGAAGAGGCAGACTATGAGATCATGAAAAAAAGGAATCTTTTTGCCGTGACCAATCCCTGTTCCAACCTTAAGCTTGCCAGCGGTATTGCGCCCATTAAGCGGTTTCTGGATGAGGGGATTTCTGTTGCCATTGGAACAGACGGACCCGCCAGCAACAATGCACTGGATTTTTTCCGGGAGATGTATCTTATGACGGCTCTTGCCAAGGTAAGAGAAATGGATGCATCCTGTGTTTCAGCAGAGGAGGTGCTTTATGCTGCTACGGCGGGAGGCGCTTATGCCATGCATCTTATGGATTGTGACTGTCTTGCAGAAGGCAAGAAGGCAGACCTTGTTATGATCGACTTAAAGCAGCCGAATATGCAGCCGGAGAATAATCTGGTGAAGAATCTGGTGTATTCCGGAAGCAAGTCCAATGTGAAGCTGACCATGATCAATGGTCAGATCCTCTATGAAGATCATAACTTCCATATCGGATTTGATCCGGAGGAGATCTATGCCAGGGCCAATGCTATTATCAGAAGGATGAAGTAGGGAGCAGGTGCTCTTGAAATTGCCAATGCTCCCTTAGCAAAGAAGGGAGCATTTTTTATGAAAAAACGTATGATTGGTCTGTTGCTTGTGACGGTACTTGGCACAGCTATGCTGGCAGGAGGCTGTAAAAAAGGGAGCCAAAGGGAGCTTTCCCAGATGCAGTCCGTTAATGAGAGCATAGAACCGGTAGAGATGTCTGATTCCTGCCGGAACAGCTATGAGATCTTTGTGGCATCCTTTTATGACAGCGACGGTGATGGGATTGGTGATTTAAAAGGCGTAGACGAAAAACTTGATTACATAGAGGACCTGGGAGCTGATGAGATCTGGTTGATGCCTATCTGTCCTTCCCCTTCCTACCACAAATACGATGTAACGGATTATATGGCGGTGGACAAGTCCTACGGAAGTGTATCCGATTTTAAAGCCCTGGTGGCAGACTGCCATAAAAGGGGAATCCGGGTCCTTACGGATCTTGTAATCAATCATACTTCAAGTGAGCATCCTTGGTTTCAAAAGGCAAAGTCTTATCTTGAGAAGCTTCCCAAGGGGGCGAAGGCAGATTATGGTAAATGTCCCTACCTGAAATATTATCATTTCATTAAGGATGATACCGATAGGACAGGATATGCTAAGCTTTCCGGAACAGACTATGCCTACGAGGCTAGATTCTGGGAAGGAATGCCGGATCTTAATCTGGACCAGCAAAAGGTTCGAAATGAGATTGCAAAGGTGACTCAGTACTGGACGGATCTGGGAGTGGACGGATTCAGACTGGATGCCACCACAAGTTATTATACCGGTCAAAACAGCAAGAATATCGGTTTTATGACCTGGCTGGACAAAACCGTTAAGAGGCAGAACCCCGGAGCCTATCTGGTGGGAGAGGCCTGGACGGATTCCATGACCTATTCCTCTTTTTATCGAAGCGGGATCGACAGCTTCTTTGATTTTGATTTTGCAGGAAACGATGGATTTATTGCCAAAACGGTCCGGGGGAATATGAAGGCAGATGATTTTGGCTCCTCCATGGTCATGATGCAGGATAGGATCGCTAAAAACAGCGAGACAGGGATCGATGCTCCCTTTTACACAAACCATGATATGGCACGGTCCGCCGGATACTATTCACAGGATGACAAGGGAGAAAAGACAAAGTTTGCCCAGGGGCTTAATCTGATGATGAGCGGAAATGCTTTTTTATACTACGGAGAAGAGATTGGAATGAAGGGTTCCGGGATCGATGAGAACAAAAGAGCACCCATGCAGTGGACGGCAGATCAAAAAGAAAAGGGAATGACCAAAGGCCCGGTGGGAATGGAGAAGTTTCAGATGAAGTTTTCTCCTCTTGATCAGCAGAAGAAAGATCCCTATTCCATTTACAATTATGTGCGTCAGGCTTTTCGTATTCGAAGGAATTTCCCGGCTGTTGCAAGAGGAGAAGTGGTGGTGGATCAGGGTCTTAGTAACGATAAGATCCTGGTAATAGAAAAAAAGCCCAAAGATACTTCCCTTTCTCCTGTGGTCTTAGTGTATAATATGTCAGATAAGCAGCAGAGCATTGATCTGAGGAAGATGGCTTTTCCCGAGAAAAAGCTTTCCGGAGTCCTTACGGTGAATCAGAAGGAAATCGAACTTGCAAAGGATCAGCTGGTTATGCCCGGCAGAAGCATTGCTGTTTTGACTAGGGACTAAGACAACAGAAGGAGAGAACATGCTTCGGGTTACATTCATACATCATAGTGCCTTTGTGGTAGAGACAGAGCATAGGACACTGGTTTTTGACTATTTTCCTTCGGAGGACTTTCCGGAACAGGAATTTCACGGAAAGAAACCGGTATTTGCGGCAGATAAGCCCATTTATGTCTTTGCATCTCACGGCCACAGAGATCACTTTTCTAGGGAGGTCTTAAGGTGGGGAGAAAAGCGAAAGGATATGACCTATATTTTTTCAAGAGATATCAGAGTCTCCAGGCTTTCTCTCCTAAAGGATGGAATGGATCTCGCCCTAAGGAAGAGGATTCGTTTTATGCTCCCGGTCAGTGATTTGGAACTGGATGGTATGAAGATCCATACCCTTCGCAGTACAGAGGTGGGGGTAGCCTTTTATGTGGAATGCGACGGATATCATATCTATCATGCAGGGGATCTGAATGAGTGGAATGTAAGCGAGGGAGGCGGTTCTCTTTTTACAGAGATCTATACCGGTGGTTATGAAAAGGAGATCCGTTATCTAAGGGATAAGCACATTGATCTGGCCTTTGTGGTACTTGATCCAAGGCTTGGAACAGGGGCTTATAAGGGGATGGATGTTTTTCTTAACGCAGTACAGGCGGATCTTGTCTTTCCCATGCACCTCTGGGAGAGGTTTGATCTTGTAAGGACCTATAAGAAAAGACCACAGGTTTCGGCTTTTTTGGATAAGATCGTTGATGTGGACCGGGACAATGTTATTTTTGAAATTGAGTAATCGAGGGGCGTCGGCATTGACCGATGCCTTCTTTGTGGTTATAATTGGAATGTTGTGATGCACTTTACCATCACAAAGTGTAAATCATTAGAAAGACCGGAGGATGAAATCCATGAAATATGGTGTAAATGAACTGAGAAGAATGTATCTGGAATTCTTCGAGAGCAAAGGCCATCTGAAGATGAAGAGCTTTTCATTAGTTCCTCATAACGATGATAGTCTGTTACTGATCAACGCTGGAATGGCTCCACTGAAGCCTTACTTTACCGGCCAGGAAGAGCCACCGAGACATCGTGTCACCACCTGCCAGAAGTGTGTACGTACCGGTGATATTGAGAACGTTGGTAAGACTGCTCGTCACCTGACTTTCTTTGAGATGCTGGGTAACTTTTCCTTCGGTGATTACTTTAAGACAGAGGCAATTCACTGGTCCTGGGAATTTTTAACAGAGGTCTTGGGGCTTGAGAAGGATCGTTTGTATGTAACCATCTTTGAGAATGATGATGAGGCATACGAGATCTGGAACAAACAGATGCAGGTTCCGGATGACCATATTATGAGAATCGGCCGTGATGAGACCGGAGCAAGTGATAACTTCTGGGAGCATGGAAGCGGTCCTTGTGGTCCCTGTACCGAGATCCACTATGATCGTGGCGTAAAGTACGGTGATGGTCCGGAGGATGTATTAGGTGGTGAAGGCGATCGTTTCATGGAGGTATGGAACAACGTATTTACCCAGTTTAATAACGATGGTAAGGGCAATTACACAGAACTTGCCCAGAAGAACATCGATACCGGTATGGGGCTTGAGCGACTGGCTCTTGTTATGCAGGATGTGGGAACTGTCTTTGATGTGGATACCATGAAGGCAATCCGTGATGCGGTTTGTGATCTGGCTGGCAAGAAGTACAGGGAAGATGATAAGGACGATATTTCCATCCGTCTGATTACCGACCATATCCGTTCAACCACCTTTATGATCTCTGACGGTATTCTTCCTTCCAATGAGGGAAGAGGATATGTTCTTCGTCGTCTGATTCGTCGTGCAGCAAGACACGGTCGTATGCTCGGCATCGATGGTGAGTTTATGGCGAAGATGGCAGATGTGGTAATCCGTGAGAGTAACGACGGTTATCCTGAACTCTTAGAGAAGCAGGAGTTCATCCGTCGTGTTCTGACAGAGGAAGAGCATAAGTTTAATGCCACCATCGACCAGGGTCTTGCAATCCTTGCTGATTTAGAGGCATCTCTTAAGGCAGAGGGTAAGACAGTTCTTTCCGGTGAGGATGCTTTCCGTCTCTATGATACCTATGGATTCCCTGTGGATCTTACCGCTGAGATCCTTGAGGAGAAGGGCTTTACCTATGACGAGGAGGGCTTTAAGGAGGCTATGGAAGAGCAGCGTGCCAAGGCCCGTGGTGCTCGTAAGACTACCAACTACATGGGTAAGGATGCTTCCGTATATGATGATATCGATAAGACTCTTACCACAGAGTTTGTTGGATACGATACCCTTAAGACAGAGGGGAAGATCACCGTTATGACAACGGAGGTGGATCCTGCTTCCGGCAAATATGGACAGATCGTAGATTCCCTGTCTGAGGGAAGCAAGGGAACCATTGTCTGTGATAAGACAAGCTTCTACGGAACCATGGGTGGTCAGGTCGGAGATACCGGTGTGATTGAGACAGCAGAGGGAAGTTTTACGGTTCTTGATACCATTCATCTCTTAGGCGGCAAGATCGGTCATGTGGGCGTTATGACAAAGGGTCAGCTTAAGGTATCCGATGCGGTTACCATGTCTGTTGATGAGAAGAGAAGAGCGATGATCTGCGCTAACCACTCTGCGACTCACCTTCTTCAGAAGGCTCTGCGAGAGGTTCTTGGAGATCATGTGCAGCAGGCCGGTTCCTACCAGGATGAGAAGCGTCTTCGTTTTGACTTCACACATTTCTCTGCTATGACAGAGGAGGAGCTTGCGAAGGTAGAAGATCTTGTAAATGAGCGTATTGCATCACAGACTCCTGTTGTCACAGATGTCATGACCTTAGAGCAGGCCAAGGAGACCGGTGCTATGGCGCTTTTCGGCGAGAAGTACGGAGATACGGTGCGTGTGGTTCGAATGGGAGATTATTCCACTGAGCTTTGCGGTGGAACCCATGTTAAGAACACAGGGGATATTGCACGTATCAAGATCCTTTCCGAGGCAGGCGTGGCAAGTGGTGTCCGTCGTATCGAGGCTCTTACTTCTCTTAATGTATTTGCCTACTTTGATGACCTTGAGAAGAAGGCCAAAGAGGCAGCAGCCCTTCTTAAGACTAACGTTGATGGCCTTGGAGATCGTATCAAGGCTCTTGAAAAGGAACTTAAGGAAGTAAGATCTGAAAATGATGCACTTAAGTCTGCTGCAGCCAAGGAATCTCTTGGTAATGTTGAGGATCAGATCACAGAGGTCTGTGGTGTGAAGTTCCTTGCAACAAAGATGACAGGTGTAGGCGGAAACGAGCTTCGTGATCTGGGAGACTCCCTCAAGGATAAGATGGGTGAGGGTGTGATCGTACTGGCATCCGAGGCAGATGGCAAGGTGGTTCTTCTTGCCATGGCGACAGACGAGGCACAGAAGAAGGGTGCCCATGCAGGTAACCTGATCAAGGCCATTGCCAAGACCGTTGGCGGCGGCGGTGGTGGACGTCCGAATATGGCACAGGCCGGCGGTAAGAATCCGGCAGGTATTGATGATGCTCTTGCACAGGCAAAGGATGTGTTAGAGCAGCAGCTTGCATAGGCAAGACCTGATAAAGTGAAGAATAAGACGGGGGATCATATGTTATGGTCCCCTTCTTTTTTGGTAAAGCAGTGAGAAAAGGATAGAGTATATGCAAAAAGAAAATAAAATGGGAACCATGCCAATCGGTCCTCTTCTAATGAATATGTCGATTCCTATGATGATCTCCATGCTGGTGCAGGCTTTGTACAATATAGTGGACTCAGCCTTTGTTGGAATGATCTCCTCCCAGGCTCTTGCGGCGGTGTCCCTGGCCTTTGTATATCAGAATCTTTGTATTGCCCTGGGGATCGGAACCGGTGTGGGCGTCAATGCTCTGGTGGCAAGGCATCTGGGGGAAAAGGATCGGCAGAAGGCTTCGAAGGTGGCAAACACTGGAATCAAGCTGGCTCTTATAACATCGGTCTTGTTTTGTGTGATTACCCTCCTTTCGGTGGGACCTTATTTTTCTTCCTTAAGTGGTAAGAACAATGATCTGTCCCCTGAGACTATTGCAGCAGGAAGAGAGTATATTATGATCTGCTGCGGCATTCCATTTGGAGTATTTGCCCAGACGATGTTAGAAAAGCTTCTGCAGGCAACAGGAAGAACGAAGCTGTCTATGATCTCTCAGATGACAGGTGCCATCTTTAACTGTATCATGGATCCCCTCTGGATCTTTGGAATCGGTCCCTTCCCCAGGATGGGTGTGGCAGGTGCAGCCCTTGCAACCATCGGAGGGCAGTTCCTAGGGGCTTTTATCGCCCTGTTTTTTAACATCCGTTACAATAAGGAGATCGAGATCCACTGGAGAAAATATCCTATGGATCGTCAGACCGTTGCAGCCATCTACAGCATCTCCCTGCCCACCATTATCATGCAGGCAGTGGGATCGGTGATGTATTACGGTTACAGCAAGATCGTTGTCCGTTTTACAGAGGATGCGGTAACTGTTTTCGGATCGTACTTTAAGCTGCAAAGCTTTGTGTTTATGCCGATCTTTGGATTAAATAACGGAATGATCCCCATTGTGGGGTATAACTACGGAGCAAAAAGACCAGATCGTATTCGCAGGGTGGTACATATTGCCACATTCATCGCTATAGGAATTATGGCGGTTGGAACTGGGATCTTTATGGCCTTCCCGAGACAGCTCTTGGGAATCTTCTCTGTGAATGAGGGGATACTGGCCATCGGAATTCCGGCCCTTCGTATCATCAGTGTTCATTTTTGCATTGCCGGTTTTTGTATTGTATCCAATTCCTTCTTCCAGGCTATGGGGCATGGCATGTTAAGTCTCTTTGTCTCTGTGGGGCGGCAGATCGTAATCCTGCTTCCGGCGGCTTACCTTTTGTCTGTGGCAGGCGGTCTTTCTGTTGTATGGTGGGCCTTCCCTATTGCAGAACTTGCCTCTGCCACCATGTGTATCCTCTTCAGGCGAAGAGTGGACCGGCTTGAGATCGCTCCTCTGGAAAAATAGAAGGCAGAAAGAAAAAATTATGCTATACTTGACATAGAGTTCTTGTATAGAAAATGAGGTTTATATGGCACTTGAAAAATGGCAGGAAAACAAAGTTCTCCACGAAGCAGGTTCACACGTACAGGCCCTTGAGATCGTCCTATCGGGAGTCGTTGAGGTTACCATAGGAAGGTACTCCGTTTCTCTTGGAGCCGGTTGCATCCTTGGTATTACAGAGCAGCCGGGGAAGGAATACCGCTTTACCTATATGGCAAAGAGTGAGGTGACCACCTATTCCTATCCCTATACGAAGAAGGATGACCTTGAGAAGCTTTTGCATGCCAATCAGAAGATTGCTCCTACCATTACCTCTGCCGTTATAAGAGGTGGTATGGAGCTGTACCGCATGGATGAGAGGATTGCTGCAGAGGCAAGGGGTCAGTATACAAAGCTCCACCAGGACAGGAAGGCATATTCTATGCTTTGTGCAGACGCAGGAGAGCAGCCGAAGGATTTTCCGGAGCTGGATACCATCAAGGCACCGGCTCCTTTTGGCAAGGTGTCTCACTGGCAGGTGGCCTTTTTTGATAAGCTGCAGGAGTGCGATGGCACCATGCGGGGAATTTATGAGATGGGGTCGGATCTTTGCAGTGGCTTTGCCTATATGGCGGCAGATTATATAGACCGGATCGGCAAAGAGATCGTGAAATATCATGAGTATCTTCAGGAGTTTTCAAGGATCTCTGCGGCTTTTAACATGCATATATCTGCACTGAAGTCCAAGAAGTCAGCAATGGAGCAGGGAGATGGTGCCATGCCTCCTCTTGAGCATCTGCTGGACCGAATCCTGATGTATGCGCAGGTAGAGCCGGAGCAGGCCCAGGAGTTTAAGGCTCTTATGGCCTCCTATAAGAAATTTTCTGATCGGGGGGCTTCTTCGGATGATATTCGAAGCATCCGTCGTAAGATCGCCAAGGAGTTTTATCCCATTTATGAGGGGGCCTTCCTTCATTATCTGAAGGATCCGGCTGTTCCTCCCGAGACGATGATGTTTCTGATGTTTGGTGTTATGGATGAGGAGCTTCTTAAGGAGGAGCAACTAAGGCGTCTCTATGGATTTGCTGTGGCTCATCGTAAGGACCCGGATGGCAGGATCCTGACCATTCCGGAGTGGCTTGAGAAGATCTACCGCCTGGAGGTGGATCCTTCCCGGAATGAGTTTGATATGGATTATCCATCCTACCTGCGGGACTGCAGGATGAACGGAGATATTACAGAGCAGCAGGAGCAGAGCCTTCTGGGTGACAGGGAGCACAGGCTGCATTTTGAGATCAATAATCTGTTTACCCTGGGCAATCGTATGACCTTTGGTCGAATCTCCTCCTTCTTCCCGGTGATGGATGATGTGAATATTCTAACACCCCTTGATCGGGGCTATATGAGTCAGCAGGTGGTGCGGGAGGCTTTTGGTTCGGTACGGGAGTGTGACTATTCTATTTTTTATCGGAATGATGTTTACAGCAATCCGGACCAAAATGTTACTCAGATTCCCATCCATAAGGAGGTTCTTCCTTATGTGATTCTGATGCCCAATGTGGGAAACCGCTGCATCCTGTGGCAGGAGATCGAGGGCAAGAAGCGTACTTCTCCCGGACGGATGCTGATGCCGATCTTCCTGGCAGCTGATCTTATGGATTCGGTTGTCAGACTCTGTGGAGAATTCCGGTGGGAGATGTGTAAGACAGAACAGGGTGTTCACTGGAATGATCTTAGTGATCCTTCCCTTACAGCGGAGTATAGCGATTATCTTCAGTTCTATAAGAAGAATTCCATGCTATCCGGTGACTATAAGGAGAGGATCAAGCGTCAGCTTCAGAAGATGAACAACAATTTCAAAAATGTATTTGTGGTGGATTATCATTCCTACATGAAGTTTGAAAGTAAAGGAGCCCTAAGGCTTAACAAGGTAACAAGAGAGATCCTCTTTAAGTACTGTCCTCTCAGCGGAGAAAGCCTTAATATCCTTGGCTCAAATCCGCAATACGAGCAGCTGATCGCAAAGCATCGTAACCATCAGAATCAGGCTCAGCGGCCGATCATCGTCACCATCAAGCGCTTTGACAAGGAGCAGATTCCCCGTCCGAAGGAGCTGATGGATGAGATCGAATATCTGAAGCTTTGACCCTATATATAGTGGCAATGATTTTTTTTACAACTATTTACAAAAAAATACATAAAAACAGTTTGACGGACATAAAATCTGTGCTATAATTACTTTCGTGTGAAATGACCTATTCAGTCAGAGAAGAACACAAATCCCACAACTGGAGGGAGGTTGAGTAGAGTGTCAAGCGTTATCGTA
>CADCQT010000142.1 GCA_902803645.1 uncultured Lachnospiraceae bacterium
CAGCAGACAAATTCCTGTCCGAATCCGTGCGCATCCTCGCGGAGCGTTTAACTCAGTCGGAGCTTGTACCCCGACTGAGTTAAAAGGAACCGGATGCCTCCGGAAAAATTTGCAGAAGATGCGAAGCGGATGTTATCATCGGATGAGGCTAACAAGAGGTGAGAGCATAGACTCTCACCTCTTTTTTTCTTAATATGACATGATATAATGGAAGTATATATGTTGCGTAACCTTGCGTTTACTATAGAGGACGGGAATTGAAGAAGAGAGAGATTATTGTTATCAATATTTTGATCGTAGGCTTGATTCTTTCCATTATTGCGAAATATGCAAACGATAGAGCGGTAGAGTCAAACCAGGCTTCGATTGCGTCTTTTGAGAAAATGACCACTACAACGGAACAGATCGTAGCCAACTACCTTGAGGATGAGCAGCACCTTTGTGATATCTGGGCCAATTATGTCAATGGATCGGCTAAGGCGCATACTCCCATGACAGCGGATGAGGCCATTTCCTATATTAGAAAAGCTAAAATTTCTCCTGAGATATCAGGACATCTGATTTTTATAGATGACGGTTCTATGGAGGGGATTTCAACAACCTCCAGTTCTACGGATCCGTCGAATTATTCTGTGAATTATTCCCACATCGATATATTTGAACATCAGGAAGACCATAGTGGAGGTGGCGTTGTCCATTTGACGCGTGCCTATACGAATCCTTTGAATGGTGTGCAGTCCATTGGATTTTGGAATCATATTAAGGTTTTGGACAAGAAGAAGGGCGGGATACGGGAGATGCTTATGCTCCGTGTGGTGCCGGTCAGTCGTCTGGAGCAAAAGCTTGTTTTCCTGAAGGGGGAGTGGGAACATGTCGAAATATCCCTAATTGATTGGAACGGCAACTATATGATCCATGGCAAGTCCCTCAAAAACAGTAATTTCTTTGAATATATAAAGTCCTATAATCCGATGTCGTCGCAGAACTACCGTAAGGCGGTAGAGACGATCCGTGCCGGGATAGGGTCCATGCATATTCACAATTCGAAAAAGGAAGACTGTGTGATAGCCTATACGCCCTTAAGCGGTTTGGTGTCATGGTTTCTGGTAGCCTATATTCCGGCATCGCAATTAACTGTCAGTCGGTCAATTGATTGGCTGATTCTAGGCATCGTAACCATTGGGCTTATGGTTCTTCTTCACTTTAACCTGTTGTTGCTTCAGAAATATAACCGGAAGCTGATTGTGACGGCAGAGGCAGCCAATCAGGCGAATGAAGCGAAATCCTATTTTTTGTCAACCATGTCCCATGATATTCGTACGCCGATGAATGCCATCATCGGTATGAACGAAATGATTCTAAGGGACAGCAGGGAAGAAGATGTGTTGATGTATGCGGAAAATATCCGGACGGCCGGTAATACCCTGCTTGGAATCATCAACGACATTCTGGATTTTTCGAAAATCGAAGCCGGGAAAATGGAAGTTATGGAAGTGGACTATCATGTGGTCTCTCTTTTGAATGATATTGTGAATATGGTGCAGAGAAAGGCAGATGAAAAGCATCTTACCTTTCAGCTGGATGTGGATGAGAAGATTCCGAGATTTCTTCATGGAGATGAGATCCGAATCAAACAGGTGATCACCAACCTTCTTTCCAATGCAGTGAAATATACCACAGAGGGCAGTGTTGTTTTTTCCATGCGCAGTAGCAAATGCGAAGAGGAACCGGATTGTGTGATGCTTAAGGTTTGTGTGAAGGATACGGGGATAGGAATCCGGCAGGAAGATCTGGACCGGCTGTTTGTAGCATTTGAGAGAATCGACGAACATAAGAATCGTAATGTGGAAGGAACCGGTCTTGGGATGGCGATCGCTCAGAGCTTTTTGCATATGATGGGCAGTAAGATCGAGGTAAAAAGCGAATATGGAAAAGGCTCAGAGTTTTCCTTTGATCTAAAGCAGAAGGTGACAAGCTGGGAGATGCTCGGTGAATTTGAAGGGGCTTACAAACATTTCCTTTTGGAGAGGGAGCAATACCGGGTGTCCTTTGTGGCACCGGAGGCAAGAATTCTGGTGGTGGATGATAATGAGATGAATCTGAAGGTTTTTGTCAATCTGCTTCGACAGACGAAGATACAGATTGATACGGCTGAATCCGGGGATGCGGCCATTGCACTGTTTAAGCGTAATTTTTATGATGTCATCCTGCTCGATCATATGATGCCGGACAAGGATGGAATCGAAACGATAAAAGAAATGAAAGCCTGTACCGATACGCCAAATGACAGATCCCCCATCCTTTGTCTTACGGCCAATGCGGTATCCGGAATGCGGGAAATGTATCTTCGGGCTGGGTTTGATGACTATCTGACGAAGCCGATCGATACGAGAAGGTTAGAGCAGATGCTTCTTACGTATCTTTCTTCGGATTTGATCGAGAAAGCAGAGGAAAAAGGAAAGAATACGCAAGTCCGGAGGGAGCGGCTGCTGGTTGTGGAGGAAGAGATCGAAGGGCTGCGCAAGGTGGCGGGTGTGCTTTCGGAATCGTATGAAGTATCCGCAGTAAAAAATCTGCAGCAGGCAGAGACTTTTTTAAAAACACATGAGGTGGCAGCCATCCTGATGGATGCGAAGATGGAAAGGGGGGAGGAAATAAAAGCAGAAAACGTCCTGCGAGATCATTTCAAAGACATGAAACGGGAGGAGATCTTAGCAAAAGTAAAGGATTTTTTACAACGTTAGATGGCAAAGAAAGGAGGACGCATGAAGAAAAAAGGGAAGGGAATCATTGCTATGGTGCTATTGTCCATGTTGCTATGCAGTCTGATGGGATGCAAAACAGGACAGAGCGAAAAGTCGGAGCAGGATACGGCAAAAGGGTTTTCGCCCAAATACGCATCGGATACGGAGTATAAGGTATCTGTGGCAGGAAGCTATTCTAACTTTGAATCCCTTGAAAGCACCATTGACCGGTTTTATGAATACTATCCCAAGGGTGAGATTACGTATACATACCTGGATGATTACAGAAACACCATCGTGCAGGCGCTGGCAGGACAGGAGGCGCCGGATATCTATATGGTTCAGCCGTGGATGTATGGGGATGAGCAGTTTAAGATATTGTTTGAACACGCAGAGGTTCTCTCCGATCCGAAGCTTGCTCTGTCCTTGGACTGTATCCGATCCGGTTTGCAGTGGAAGATAAAGAAGGGAGAAGTGCTCGCATTACCGATCTTTGCCACATCCTATGGGATGCTGGTCAACCGGGATATTTTTAAGAAAAACAACCTTAGTGTGCCAACGACATTTGAAGAATTAAAGGTTGTATGTGAAAAATTAAAAAAGGCCGGCTATGCGTCACCGGTCATGGGAGCTAATACGGACACCACACCGGGAATCGGATATGCCTTTGCCTATCCGATGTTTGCCCAAAACGTAAAAGAACAAAAGGCGCAAGAGGATCTGAATCAGTTGCGGCCATCAGCCGGGGAGGTGATGCGACCGGCCCTTCGTAGACTGCGGGAGTTTGTGGAAAGTGGTGATATCGATGTCGCTAAATGTGCGAAGGAAATGGAGGATGATTACAACGCCGTGATCCTGCGGTTCTTTGAAGGCGATGTTCCTATGATGCTGTGTTCGGGAGACGTTGTTTCCGGAACGAAAAAGCGTGAGGGACAGTCACAGGCCTTTTCTTCCCATCCCTTCCGCTATGATTTTTATGTGGCTCCTTCCGGAGATGAGGGGGGATATTATATGGATGCCATTTCCGTGCTGTTTTGTGTCAACAAAGAAAGTGATGACCTTGCCATGACCAATGAATTTATCCGGTTTATGACAAGAGAAGAAGAACTGGGGTTGATGGCAGAGAAGAAGCGACTTATAACACCAACCGGGGATTATTCGCTGGATGAAGTGTATGCGTCCCTTTCTGATTTTCCGGAGGAGAGGAGGATCAATTTCCGAGATGTTTTACTATATGATACGGCGGTAAAACAGTTTCGCGCAGCGGCATACGCGGTAGTCAATAAGGAAATGACGGTGGATGAGGCGGTACGGGGCTATGGAAGGCTCCCGGCAGATTAGGCAAGTCAAAGACTTTGAAGGATCTGCAGGATCAAAGCATTGGCATCTTCATAATCGATATTGGAGACAAGGCGCTGTAATTCTTTGATTTTTTCGGTAAGAGAAGGCTCCAGGGAAAAAGAAGAAAGTTCCCGGGTGGCGTTTTCTGCAGTGATGAGATCAAAGTCTGCGATCGCATCGCTAAGATTATGCAGGATAGCAGAAAAGGACTTTCGGTCAAAGTGTTTGCCTGTGTCGCTGTGGTCGGAGGCGAAGGGCATAAGGTAAGGCTTTAAGGAGCGAAATGCATCCAATATTTCCGGCGTTCGTTCTTTGATCTGTACGATCCGGTTAGCTTTGCCAAGCATTTCAAGGGAATAAAACTGCTCCCCAAGTTCCACGGCGCCAATCATGCGGCAGGTGGTTTTAAGGGAATGCACGTAAACTGTATAATTTGGAATGTCCTCCTGAAGAAGGGAGGATTCCACCAATGCAATCTTCTCATCCATAAGATGATATAAATCACGAAGGAGCTCATAGAATACCTCCTCTGAGCCGGTGTGTTGGATTGCCTGTTCTATATCGATACCGGGTATATTTCTATCCATAGCATAGTCCTCCATGCCCCTTAGTATAGCATGATTTACCTTGGTTTGGGGAAGAAGGAACAGATTGGAATTGCTGTGGCAAGTGGCTTGCGATAATATGGGAGGTAGAAGATTGTTTGCAGGAGGTGAGAAGTATGCCGCAGATTGTGGTGGTTGATGATGATCCGATCATATTAAAGAGGGCATGGAATACCCTTACAAATGCCGGATACAAGGTCATCCTGATGAAATCGGGAGATGCACTTTTGGAATATTCGAAGACCAGCCCGGCACCGGATCTGATCCTGATGGATATCAGTATGCCCGAGATGGATGGATTTGAGACGGTAGGAGAACTGAAAAAGAAGGAAGATGGCTGGCGGCATACACCTGTATTTTTTCTGACAGGCAGTGAGGATGAAGAGAGCGAGACAAAGGGGCTTTCCCTTGGGGCAATGGACTTTATCCGTAAGCCTTTTGTGGCAGATGTTTTGGTGCTTCGCGTTCAGCATGCAGTGGAACTTATCCGGCTCCAGAGAGATCTTGAAACCATGGTCGATGAGAAGACCAAAGAGAACGAGAATCTGTTTTTGCATGTGGTGGAGAGCCTTGCAGATGCTATAGATGCAAAGGATAACTATACCAAGGGTCATTCCGGAAGAGTGGCAGCCTACGCAAAGGAGATTGCAAGAAGATACGGCTATGATGAAAAGCATCAGGAGAAGATTTTTATGATGGGACTTCTTCATGACGTTGGCAAAAGCGGTGTTTTGGATGAGGTGATCAATAAACCGGGAAGGCTGACGGAGGAAGAGTTTGCCCTGATGAAAAAGCATCCGGGAATCGGCGGGAAGATCCTTGGGAATATTAAGGAAATGCCGGAGCTAGCAGCAGGGGCGAAATGGCATCATGAACGATATGATGGAAAGGGATATCCCCAAGGGTTATCAGGAGATGATATTCCGGAAGAAGCAAGGATTATTGCAGTTGCGGATGCCTATGATGCTATGACCAGTAATCGAAGTTATCGGGGCGCGCTTCCGCTGGAGATTGTCCGGGAAGAGATAGAAAAAGGCAAAGGGACGCAGTTCGATCCGAAGTTTGCAGATATCATGCTGGAAATGATGCGGGAAATGTCTGAGGAAGAATGGGACAAGATGATGGCAGACAGAAATAAAACTGCTTACAGGAAGGAAAGATACGATGAACTACATATTAGAAAATGACAACATAAGACTTACCGTTTCCAATCATGGAGCAGAAATCAAATCCCTGCTTCGCAAGCGGGATAACAGAGAATTGATGTGGCAGGCCGATCCGGCATTTTGGGGACGTACATCGCCGGTTCTTTTCCCTCTGGTAGGAAATTATTATCAGAAAACGTCACGCTATGGCGGACAGATTTATGAAATGGGACAGCATGGTTTTGCAAGAGATATGGATTTCACATTGGAGCGACAGACGGAGCAGGAGCTGGTATTTGTGCTGGAAGACACCGAGGCAACGCTTGAGAAATATCCGTTTTCCTTCCGGTTGTTTCTTTCTTACCATTTAGAAGAGTCGAGCGTGCGTGTTGGATGGAAGGTGGAGAACACAAATGATAGCACCATGTATTTTTCCATTGGAGGACATCCGGCATTTTGCTGTGACCTGGATACGTATAAACTGCGTTTCCTGCAGAAGGGGCAGTTACTTGGGGAACTTCAATCGAACCAGATTGCAGAGGATGGCAGCGGCTGCCTTGGGGATGTGGTGAAGAACTTTGGACTTGCGAATGGAATGCTTGGCATGTCGGATGAACTGTTTGACAAGGATGCTTTGATTATTGAGAATCATCAGGCAGATCAGGTTACCCTGGTGGATGATCAGGGAGAGGATGTCCTTTCCGTGAAGTTTGATGCTCCGTTGTTTGGAATCTGGTCTCCTGCAGGGAAGCATGCTCCATTTGTATGTATTGAGCCATGGTACGG
>CADCQT010000143.1 GCA_902803645.1 uncultured Lachnospiraceae bacterium
CCGCCTCCGGTAACATACATATTGACATAGATGCCCTTACGGTAGGTCTTTGTGACCTTAAGCTTTGTTCCAACAGGAATGGTGGTGATGTACTTCATGCACATCTTATCGGAATAGATCCGGAATTCCCTTGTGGTGGTAAGGGTGCTTACTCCGCTCTTGCCTGTTTTTAAATTCGTGTAGGCTTTGATCTTATGGACGTTGCTGTCCTTATGAAATTTACCGTCCTTGTAGGTGTAGCTTGCTTTGAAGAATACAGCCCCAAGTCCCGGAGCGTCGGAGTCTTCTAAGGTGGCAAGAAGCTGATTTCCCTTGGTCTTAAGACTTGTGACCCAGCGGCAGCCTCTTACATTCTCGGTGAAGCTGATCAGACGGCTGAGCTTACCGGACTTGTACTGGTAGAGATAGCAGGGACCGTCATCATTTTCTGCAATGGTGTGAAGGTAGAGAAAAGACTTCCCGTTGGCAAGCTTTAGTACCTTATATTCGTAGCTGTAATAATAAAAATAACGGTCTTTGATGGTCTTGACCTTTTTCCCGTTAACGGAGATGGTCATTTTCTGATACATATCATAGCTTTTCTGACTTGGTGTGAAGGTGATGCGATCCTTCTTCCCGTCTCCATTCAGATCGGCCTGAAGATTATGGGAAGAGGTGTAGGTCTTGGCATAGGCTTTGACCTGGGTGCCGGATCCTAGGAACAAAGAACCTGCAAACAGCGCAGTTGCGGTCAGTAAAAGTGCGGTTTTTCTTTTGAACATAGATGCTCCTTTCGTTGTGCTCTCCCGTTACACCTCTATTATAGCAAATCTGAGAAAAGGAAGATACGGTCGGATTTGACATGGAATTCAGGTGGCCTATAATGAAAATAGATTTTTTTAATATATAGAAATGGAGGATTGTCTATGAAGATTGCCATGGCAAGTGACCATGCCGGAACTGCAATGAAAAATGAGATCAAGGCTTATCTGGTGCAGACCGGTTACGAGGTAGAGGATTTTGGAACCTACAGCGAGGAAAGCTGTGATCTGTCTGATTTTGTCTATCCTGCGGCTTTAGCTGTTGCAAAGGGCGAGTGTGAAAGAGGTATTTTCTGTGACGGTGTCGGTTATGGAAGTGCTCTTATCGCCAATAAGATCAATGGCTGTTACGCTGCAGTCTGTCAGGATCCTCTGTGCGCCACCCTGGCCCGTCAGCATACAGACTCCAATATTCTGTGTCTTGGAGCAAAGATCATCGGCGGTCTTATGGCAATGGAAGTGGTGAAGACCTGGCTTGCTACAGAGCCTCTTATGGAGACGAAGTATAGAAACCGTGTGAAGAAGGTCTGTGAGATCAATGACAAGCACTGTGTGCCTTTGGATCAGATCTGATCCAAAGCGTAGTCTCCCAGAGCATTTGTCTTATCCGGAGATTATCATTTAGACCAAGGTAAACGCCCACCGGATTTCCGGTGGGCGTTTCAATCGTTATACGATTACTCTCTTGCTGCCTTCATGGATTTCTTTTGCTGGTACATATTGGCATCCCCGCCGATCCGAAAGACCGGGGAATGCTGGAAAATATGACATATAATAAAGCAAAGCTTCTTAATGGCCAGATTTCCCTTTTCATGACCGTAGGTATCATTGATCTTTTTTAAAAAATTAAGGTCAACGATAGCGATTCCCAGCTTCTTTTCCCCCTTTTGAATCCGCTCCTCCACTTTTTTGCCTCCAGGTCGTAGGCTGTCTTATTCCGGATCCCGGTAAGGGAATCCTTTCGAATCTGCTTTAAATTACACCCCTCTCATAAGGATATCGACGCCCTTTTTTTAATATAAATCCAGCAAATCATCCAAAAATGTGACCTTAGATTTGTGCAGTCTGCATAGGGTAAATTATATGTCAACCGGTTGACAGAAATAACCAAAAGCCTTATGCTAATCTCACAAAAAGTGATGGTGACCATCACATGTTTATGTTTAAGTTTACAAACTATCCAAATAACAGGAAAGGTAAAGGGAATATGTTACAGGAAAAATTAGAGAAACTGATGGCAGAGGATCGTCTGGCAATGCCTGAGATCACAGGAGAGATCCCTCACGGTGATATGCCGGGAGATAAGGTGGAGATTGGAGAGGATCACATCAGGAAGGCCAATGTTATCCTGAAGTCGTTGATCCCCATGATGGCAAAGCAGGCGAAGGAAGAGAACAAAGAGAAGTTTGTCCTCACTGTCTGCGGTGGTTCCGGAGTAGGTAAGTCAGAGATCGCTTCTCTTCTCTCCTACTATTTTAATGAGAATGGCATCGGATCCTATACCATGTCCGGAGACAACTACCCGGTTCGTATCCCTATGTACAATGATGCAGAGCGTCTTCGCATCTTCCGTTACTGCGGTCAGCAGCAGATGCTTGCAGACGGGGTATATTCCGAAGAGAATTTTACAGTGCTCCATGAATTCATGAAGCAGGGGGATGACGCTAACAAAGAGCATATTGCCACATATCCCTGGATGGAGTCTTACATCAGGGGCGGAAGAAAGGGACTGGAAGGTTACCTTGGAACCACCAATGAGACGAACTTTGCCGAGGTAGAAGGAATCCTTGGGAAGTTTAAGGCCGGGGAGGAGAAGATCTTCTTAAAGAGAATGGGACGTGAGGATACAGAGCTCTGGTACAGCCAGATCGATTTTTCCGATATTCCGGTTCTGATCATCGAATGGACCCACGGCAATAACGATTCCTTTACAGGAGTGGATATTCCGGTTCTTCTGAATTCCACACCGGAGGAGACACTGGCCCATCGTAAGGCCAGAAACAGAGACGGTGCTACCGACAGTCCCTTTACGACCATGGTACTTGAGATCGAGCAAGAGCTTTTGAAGTCTCAGGCACATAAGGCTAAGATTATTATTTCAAAAAGTGGTGAGCTTTGGGATTACGACCGGTTCAAAGCAAATATGGGTGAATAATATACAGGGGTTTTTATAATATGGGAAAGAGAAATTTAAGCAGTGGTCCGATGCTCAATGCCTATCCGGACAGCATCGGAGGTACCTTAGAGGATATTGTTGCAGTATTAAAGACAGAGGATGTAAAGGGAGCTTTTGATTCCTTCTATATTCTTCCCAGTGTGTTTAATACGGATCTGGACAGAGGTTTTTCTGTGATCGATTACTCCATCAATGAGCAGCTGGCTTCCCGGCAGGCCATTGAGGATATCAAGGATCTTGGGGTGAACCTTAAGTTGGATTTTATTTTAAACCACTTATCTGTCCTCTCTCCTCAGTTCCAGGACATTATTGAAAAAGGGGAAGATTCCAAATACAAGGATTTTTTCATCAACTGGAACAAGTTCTGGGAGGGACACGGAAAGATGACGGAGGAAGGCTATATCCAGCCGGATCCGGAAGTGATCAAGGATATGTTTTTCCGTAAGCCGGGACTTCCTATTCTGATGGTCCGCTTCCCGGATGGAAAGGATGTTCCCTACTGGAATACCTTCTATCAGGAAGTTCGTTACGATCCGGTGGACGCCCAGGATCTTATGAAAATGGCCAAGGATGCAGGGGTTCGGATGCAGTACATCACAGCGGATACCCTCGCTGGCAGGATCAATGCGGATATCCTCGCCGGTAAGACA
>CADCQT010000144.1 GCA_902803645.1 uncultured Lachnospiraceae bacterium
AGCTTGTACCCCGACTGAGTATAGTTTGTCATAACCCCCACCTACGCTAACGCTTAGAGGTGGGGGATTTCTCCGACTGAGTTAAAACGCTTCTTCTTTTCTCTGAAGACGCAGTGCTTTCCGCTTCAGGGCCCCCTGAAATTCTGCTTCTTCTGCCGGACCCTCCACCGCAAGTCCGTAGGGAACCGGAATCGGTCTTCCTGTCGGATCCGTAGCTACATAAGTCAGGTAGGCTCTGTTAATCGGGATTCGCATCCCCTCATTGTCCTCACGGTAGGAATCCACCCGAACCTCCATAGAAGAATTTCCCACATAAGTCACCTTACCGATTAAGACCACCATGTCATTCAGCTTTGCCTCTGCCTTAAATACCAGATTGTCAACGGAGGCCGTGATCACTTCATGGGTAGAGTGTCGCATAGCTGTCATTCCACCGGCTTCATCGATCCAGGCCATCAGGCGGCCTCCGAAGAGTCTGCCCTGGCCATTTATATCTGTCTGCATTACCACATGGGTCACCTCAGAGCGGGAACGCTCCACCGTCTTCAATGGTCTGTCTTCCTTCACCTTATTGCTCATTTCCTTACTATCCTTTATCCTGTATATTTCCTATATTTCACCGCAGATTGCCATTTCCACCCTTCTCCGGTGAAAACCACCAATTAAGCTAGCCGATTCGTCCAGAAAGCTCCGGCCCAGAATCTGCATCCACGAGCTGACAAAGTGTTACAACCATGTCTGCCCATCGTCGGAATGGAGGCACCGCATCCCTGCGGAGCGTTTATCTCAGTCGGAGGTTGTAACCTCGACTGAGATAAAATCCCCTGCCTTCACAGAGTACAATCCCATATCCGTCAGCTTAAGATCCGGGACCACCGGAAGGGCCATAAAGGCCAGAGACATCACAGGCTCAAGCTGGGAATTGATGCCCAGATGCAACCGGGCGATGTCCTCCAACTGCTTTAAGGCATCACTGACTTCCATTCCGCTTCGATCACTCATAAGACCTGCCACAGGAAGAGAAAGCTCCGCGATCACTTCTCCATCACCGGCCAGACAGATCCCACCACCGGTATCAATCAGCCTCTGGGCCGCGATCTCCATATCCCGGTCGTTGGTGCCCACCACAAGAAGGTTGTGGGAATCATGGGCGATGGTGCTGGCAATGGCCCCACGGTTGATACCGTATCCGCAAACGAAGGCCTTCCCTGCGGTCCCAAGACCGTTGTGACGTTCCATCACCACCATCTTGGCCACATCAGAAGCCGGATCATAAACAAAGTTGCCGGAGGCATCCACGTAAACATCCCGGATCTCATCTGTGGAAAGAATGCTTCCCACCTGCATACCGATACAGTGGACACGGGCAACACCAACGGCTCCCTTGGGAATATCCTTTAAGCCTTGACCATTCTCTGCCCCCCGGGTACGCCTCAAAGAAGGATCCATCTCCCCCGTCACGTCCTCATTCAAAGAAAGGGGACGGTAGGAAAGTTCCATCTTCAGATGATCCGCCACCTTGCCGGCAACATTCATCCTGCCGGCAACGGCAGCAATATTTTCTCTGTTGACCTCGAAGAGGTATTCCCCCTTCTCCGCCACCAGACGGCCTGCTGCAAAAACCTTCTGGACAGCAAAGGAGGTAAGATCCGACACAAGCACCACATCCGCCCGCTTAGAGGGAGCGATGGCTCCCCGGTCGGAAAAGCCGTAGCACTCCGCCGCATTCAAGGTCGCCATCTGTACCGCTGTAATGGGGTCGATTCCCTCGCTGACACAGATCCGAAGGATCTCATCCAGGTCCCCGTTCCTAAGGAGGGTGGCAGCCTGGCGGTCATCGGAGCAGAGGATACAGCGCCTTGCATTGTAAGGGGTCACATTTTTCAGAAGGTGGGGAAGTTCATGACAGGCACTGCCGTAACGCAGCATCACATACATCCCCTGCTGAAGACGCTGCCGCATCTCCTGGGTGGTATAGCACTCATGATCCGTCCTAATTCCTGCCGCCAGATAACCGATGAGCTCATCCCCCACGATACCGGGAGAGTGACCATCCACCATCTTGCCGTTGGTCTCGGCCATGGCGATCTTCTCCAGCACATCCTCCTGGCAATCGTAGACACCTACGGCATTCATCATCTCACCCAGTCCCGGCACATCCTCCTCATGAATATAGGCCTCCATATCATCCGCCAAAACCTTGGCCCCGCTGTGTTCAAAGGGGGTGGAGGGGATACAGGAAGGGATCATGAATTTCATATCCAGAGGGGACCTTCTGGCCGCCCGACGCATATAATCAAAGCCACTCATTCCACAGACATTCACGATCTCGTGAGGATCGCAGACCGCCGTAGTGGTTCCCCGCATCAGAAGAAGACGACCGAACTCTTCCGGTGTCAGCATGGAGGATTCAATATGAATATGACTTTCGATGAGGCCCGGGATGGCAAAGAGGCCTCTGGCATCAATCTCGGTCTTACCCCGGTAATCCTTCCCTACAGCCGCGATCCTGTCTTTGCAGATGGCAATATCGCATTCCATGATCTCGGAAGTATAAACATTTACAACATTCGCCTGCTTAATCACAAGGTCCGCCGGTCTGCGATGCATCGCCACATCGATCCGGTCCTTCAACTGCATTTTGGTCATTGGGCCAGTAACTCCCTTTCTATCTAAAATATCGCTTCCTAGCGATCCGGATACTCTGTTTCAACAAACTTCTTAAGGACAGGGATGGATCGCTCAACCTTTTCTGTATCGATACAGTATGCCATACGGAAGTATCCCGGGCAACCGAAATTATCCGCCGGCACCAGGATCAGATCATACTTCTTCGCCTTCTGGCAGAAAGCGACCGCATCCTCCTCTAAAGCCTTGGGGAAAATATAAAAGGTTCCTCCCGGTTTCACCACCGTAAAGCCAAGGTCTGTTAAGGCATCGTATAAAAGATTCCGGTTCTTCTCATATACCCTAAGATCCGCCGTCTCATCAATAACAGAAGCGATTCCCATCTGAGGAGTGGCAGAAGGACAGTTATGACCGATACCCCGGCTGATCTGACCACAGATCACAGCAAGGATATCTGCATCCGTGGCCCTTGGGCTGACAGCAATATAGCCGATACGCTCTCCAGGAAGAGACATGCTCTTGGAATAGGAATAACAGGACAGGGTATTGTCATAAAACTTCGTGGGATAGGGGCACACCTCCCCGTCAAAGACAATCTCACGGTAGGGCTCGTCACTGATCAAAAAGATGTCGTGACCGTATTCCGCCTCCTTGCTGCGAAGGAAGTCTCCTAATTTCGTAAGAGTCTCTTCACTGTAAACAACACCGGAGGGGTTGTTGGGAGAATTGATAAGGACTGCCTGCACCTTCTCGTTCATCATGGAAGAAAAGGCCTCGAAATTAATCTGGAAATCCTCTGTTCTGGCCGGAACCACCTTAAGAACCGCTCCCGTATCATTCACATAGGGACCGTATTCCGGGAAAAAGGGAGCAAAGGTAAGCACCTCATCCCCCGGCTTCGTCACCAGGCGAATGGCATGGGCCAAAGCTCCTGCCGCACCGCTTGTCATAAAAATATGCTTTGTCTCGTAATCCACGCCAAAACGTCTCTTCAAAGAATCTGCCACGATCCCCCTCACCTTGGTGTTACCAAGGGAGGGACTGTATCCGTGAAGGCTCATGGAATCCATGTCCTGATGCATCCGGATCACAGCCTCGTCATAGGCCTTCGGCGTAGGAACCGAAGGGTTCCCCAGGGAATAATCGAAGACATTCTCGTATCCGATCTCCTCTCCTCTTGCTGTTGCATACTCTGCCAGTTCCCGAATAACAGACTTGGCGGAAAGCCTTGCCTTATATGTTTCATTGATCATTGTTGCCACCTTTCTCTTTTCCACTAACAATACAATATTATATCATAACTATGAAAAAAGCGCCGAACCCATCTTGGATCCGGCGCCGTTTTCATAAACACATTCGGGTGTGAATATTATCCGATATACTCATATCCTGCTTCTGTCACAGCATTCTTCAAAGCTTCCTCTGAGACCTCGCCATCTAACACAAGGGCAACAGAATTGGTCTGGTGGTTACTTGTTGCCTGGGCAACACCTTCTACCTTCTCCAACGCCTCTTTTACATGACGCTCACAGTTTGGACACATCATACCGTTAACTGTAATGTTTCTTTCCATTTGTTTATCCTCCATAATATTTTCTTCCTGATCGAGATCTAACCGGGCGTTCTTGCCCTCATCGGTCTGTGCCACGATCTGGGGGTCCTCCATCAGAGGCGCTGCCTTCCAGGCAATATGCCGTTTGAAGGCAGAAGCCTTATGGAGTCCTACCAGATTCAGCCGCAGCGCATTCATCACCACACAGAAGGAGGACAGGCTCATGGCCGCTGCCCCGAACATAGGGGACATGGTCCATCCGTTTAGTGAAAAATATACGCCTGCTGCCAGGGGAATACCGATCACATTATAGATAAAGGCCCAGAACAGGTTCTCTTTGATATTCCTAAGAACCGATCTGGATAACCGGATTGCTGCCACCACATCGGAGAGGTAACTGTTTACCAGTACCACATCCGCAGCATCAATGGCAATATCCGTTCCTGCTCCAATGGCAAATCCCACATTGGCCCTGGTAAGAGCCACCGCATCATTGATTCCATCTCCTACCATGATCACAGAACCGTTTTCCTGGAGCTTTTTCACAACGGCTTCCTTACCGGAGGGAAGGACACCTGCCACTACCTCATCTACGCCGACCTGTGCCGCGATGGCTTCGGCGGTCTGCCGGTGGTCGCCTGTGAGCATGACCACATGCATTCCCATCTGCTTCAGCTCCCGG
>CADCQT010000145.1 GCA_902803645.1 uncultured Lachnospiraceae bacterium
CTGGATCCGGTGATCGGGCGCGACGACGAAATCCGCCGCGTGCTCCAGATCCTGAGCCGGCGAACCAAGAACAATCCATGCCTGATCGGTGAGCCCGGTGTGGGTAAGACAGCGATTGTAGAAGGTCTTGCAGAGCATATCGCCACCGGAATGGTTCCGGAATCTGTCCGTGGGAAGCGGGTCCTGACCCTTGATCTGTCCGGAATGGTTGCAGGAACCAAGTATCGCGGCGAGTTTGAAGAGAGGATTAAGAATGTAATCCGGGATGCCATTACGGCAGGAAATGTCCTTTTGTTTATCGATGAGATCCATACCATGATCGGCGCTGGTGGAGCAGAAGGCTCTATGGATGCAGCCAATATTTTAAAGCCTGCTATGGCCAGAGGAGAGCTTCAGATCATTGGTGCCACCACAGTGGATGAGTATCGCAAGCATATCGAGAAGGATGCTGCCCTTGAGAGAAGATTCCAGCCTATTATGGTAGAGGAGCCTTCTGATCAGGAGACCATCGATATCTTAAAGGGGTTGAAGGATGCCTACGAAAAGCATCATGGTATTTTGATCTCAGACGAAGCTATTGAGGCCTGTGTGAACCTCTCCACCCGTTATGTCAGTGACCGTTTCCTTCCGGATAAGGCCATTGACTTGATGGATGAGGCTGCTGCAAGAAAGCGTCTTATGACGGTTAAGGTTCCTAAGGATCTGTATGAGGAGCGCGAGCGTCTTCGGGAAATGGAAGAGCGCCTCGAAGATGCTCTTGCGGAATCGGATTTTGAGACGGCTTCTTCTCTTAAGCAGGAGCTGAATGAATTAAATCTCTCTGTGGAGAGATCTCAGAAGAGATACGACAGGTCAAAGGATCGACGAAGTGCAACCTTGGAGTTTGCGGATGTTGCCCAGGTGGTTTCAGAGTGGACGAAGATCCCTGTCAGCAGACTTTCCGAGTCGGAAGCCCATCGGCTTGTGAATCTTGAGAAGACCCTTCATAAGAGGATCATCGGTCAGGAAGAGGCTGTTTCCGCAGTGGCGAGGGCAGTCCGTAGAGGAAGAGTCGGACTGAAGGAGCCGGGAAGACCCATTGGAAGTTTTCTTTTCCTTGGTCCCACCGGTGTGGGTAAGACAGAGATCGCCAAGGCATTGGCAGAGACAGTCTTCGGAGATGAAAACAATATGATCCGTGTTGATATGACGGAGTATATGGAGAAACACTCAGTCTCTAAGCTCATTGGATCCCCTCCGGGATATGTGGGCTATGAAGAGGGTGGTCAGTTGTCAGAGAAGGTAAGACGCAATCCGTACAGTGTCCTGCTTTTTGATGAGATTGAAAAGGCCCATCCCGATGTTTTTAACGTTCTGCTTCAGGTTCTTGATGATGGTCATGTGACAGATTCTAAGGGTCGCAAGGTGGATTTTAAGAATACCATCATCATTATGACAAGTAACACAGGGGCATCGGAGATCATGAATCCAAAGCGTCTTGGGTTCTCTCAGGAGAATTCCGAGAAGGCAAATTATGAAACCATGAAGTCTCGTGTCATGGAAGAGATAAAACGTACCTTCAAGCCGGAGTTTATTAATCGTATCGATGAGACCATCGTATTCCGTGCCTTGAATAAGACGGATCTGGAGCAGATTACAAAGCTTCTGCTTGCAGATCTTGAGAAGAGATGCGAGAAGCAGCTTCAGATCAAACTGAAGGCCGGACTTGCTGTTCGAAGATTCATTGTGAATAAGGCCTATGATCCGAAGTTTGGAGCAAGACCTTTGCGTCGTAAGATACAGACGGATATGGAAGATGTTCTTTCTGATGAGATCCTGTCCGGTCGGATTCATAAGGGTGATATGGTAACCGCTGAGATTCGCGGCGATCACCTGGGTTTTGTGAAAGAGCATGCAAAGACAAAACCATCGGCAAAAAGAAAAACCAGAAAACAAACTGTGTCAAAAGAAGAGAAATAAAAGGAGGATGACATGGCAGAACTGATTAGAGAAGCAGAGAATGGCGGGTTAAGCTTCGGTGATTACACTCTTTCCGAGAAGACCAAGGTGAAGGATTTTTCCTACGATGGGGCTCTTTATTACGTTAAGAGTTATGCTGTTACCACAAAGCTTGAGAAGAACGGTGCATTCCTGTATGAGTCTGAGCCTGGCACAAAGGTAGAGGAGTTTAAGGCGGATGACCTGGGTGTAGCTTTTATGGTAGAAGGTAAGGATGATGCCGAGATCACACTGGGATTAGAGCCGGAGACTTCCTATGCTGTTACAGTAAACGGTGTGGATGCTGGAAGCATGAAGACGAATCTGGGAGGCAAGCTGACACTGTCTGTTTCCACCGGTTCAGGGGAAGCTGTTAAGGTAGCAGTAGCAAAGGGCTAAAATGGCAAAATCAAAGACAACGGTTTTCTTCTGCCAGAACTGTGGGTATGAAAGCTCAAAATGGGCAGGGCAGTGTCCTTCCTGTCATGAGTGGAATACCTTTGTAGAGGAGGTTTTGGATAAGAAGAGTAAAGTGTCGTCAAGAGAGGTTTCCGAGGCGCGCCCTGTGGCGCTCTCGGAAATTTCTGTTTCTGACGAAAAACGTACCTCTACACATATTGGGGAACTGGATCGGGTATTGGGAGGTGGTATCGTCTCCGGATCTCTCATCCTGGTTGGAGGAGATCCTGGAATCGGTAAGTCCACCCTGCTTCTTCAGGTGGCCAGGGAACTGTCAAAGGATCAGATTCCTTTGCTTTATGTATCCGGAGAGGAGTCTCTTAAACAGATTGGTCTTCGGGCCAGAAGGATGGGGGATTTTGGAACGTCCATCCGTCTTTTGTCTGAGACCAATCTGGATATTATCAAGGGAGTGTTGGAGAGAGAAAAGCCCCAGGTAGCTGTGATCGATTCGATCCAGACGATGTACAATGAAGAAATCTCCGGAGCCCCGGGAAGTGTGTCCCAGGTAAGGGAATCTACAGCCAAGCTGATGCAGTTGGCCAAGGTGAATGGAATCACCATCTTTGTGGTGGGCCATGTGACCAAGGAAGGGGTAGTGGCCGGGCCCAGGGTTTTAGAACATATGGTGGATACCGTTCTCTATTTTGAGGGGGATCGTCATGCCTCTTACCGTATTTTAAGAGGGGTCAAGAACCGTTTCGGAAGTACAGATGAGATCGGTGTATTTGAAATGCGAAAAGAGGGGCTTGTCCAGGTGGAGAACCCCTCTGAGTTTATGCTGGATGGAAAAGCGAAGGGGGCAAGTGGATCTGTGGTCGCCTGTTCCATTGAAGGAACAAGACCCATTCTGCTGGAGATCCAGGCTCTGGTCTGTCGCAGCAACTTCGGTATGCCCCGACGAACGGCGGTGGGCTGTGATTATAATAGGGTAAATCTCTTGATGGCTGTTATTGAAAAGAGGCTTGGTCTTCATCTTTCAGAATACGATGCCTATGTCAATATAGCCGGAGGAATCAAAATGAGTGAGCCTGCCATTGATCTTGGGCTGGTGCTTGCTATTGTATCCAGCTATCGGGACAATGCTATAAGTGACAGGGTCATTGCCTTTGGTGAAGTTGGTCTGTCAGGAGAAGTGCGATCGGTCCAGATGGTAGAACAGCGGATCCGGGAAGCGGAAAAGCTTGGTTTTGAGACGGTTATTCTACCGAAATCATCCTTAAAGGGGTTGGGATATGAACCCACAGGGGTGTCACTGATCGGCGTTGAGACCATTCGGGAGGCTGTGGATGTGATCTGATTCCGTCATGGACTTGAGGAGTTTATAAATTGGGCATAATGTATATGTAATTCAGACAATTAGTAGGAAAAAGTCTCTTTTTCCTACTTTACCGAAAGGAGCAACTTGTCCTTGACGGTGAGGTGGGAAGGTGATAATATACTACATGTCGCTGTGAGAGGCACAAAGACATTGGATGAAAAGCCTTGATTGAGCTAAAGTCCGGTATATGTAAATTGTGTTTAAGGTTGCGACAATTCAATTTTCTTCTTGACAGAGAGAGGGAAAGTTGATATAGTATACGAGCTGTCGATTCGAAAGAAGCCGTCAGGAACATGATAAAAAATCAAAAAAAGTTCTTGACAAACCGCTAAGGCTCAGATATAATAAATAAGCTGTCGCAGAGAGCGGCAAACACAAGTTCCTTGATAACTGAACAGTGAAACAACCTTGAAAGATTCCAAGAGAATTTTATTCGAGAAGACTCGAAACCTAAA
>CADCQT010000146.1 GCA_902803645.1 uncultured Lachnospiraceae bacterium
CTGGCTGCCGAGGCATAAAAACTGCGACGGGGAGGATGAACGATAAGAAGGGCTCTGCAGATAGCAGGGCCTTTTTTGATGAAAAAGACAGAAAAATGCCGCACAATGCGGGCAAACAGGTACGGATAAATCGTGTGATTCTTGATAAGGATGCTTGCGTTATCTATGATAAGTGAGATAATAGATTTGTTCACGAGGTTCGGTGAGGGCGATTGAGGAAAGTGTTCTGCCAAGAACATCGGTTAAGGAATTTGAACGAAGATTTTTGCCAATCCTCAAAGGCGGACTGGAAATGTAAGTTTTAAGTGGGATTTTGGTGAGTCTGGGGATCGAGGTACTGCAACTGTTAATCGATGTCCTGACAGGATATCCGAGCCATGTTTGTGATGTGGATGATTTGATCCTAAACAGCGTAGGTGTGAGTTTGGCAACGGTCTTGTGCAAGATAATTCCTAGAAAAAAGAAAGAAGTTTGACATGCAAAAAACACTATTCCGCTTGTCAGATATAATAGAATTATGCTTGGTCTATGTCCCGAATGGTGATCCGGAAAGTATTTACCTATCTGGATCATAACTGCAGATATGCCTTCTATACCGACGGGATCATGACAAAGCTTCCCAATAGAGAAGGGATGGATGTAAACTTTGGATATGTTAATGAAGAATACAGTGAGCTTCATCCTTTCCAGGTGTCTCAGGGCGGGCCGGCATGATCGGCTGATCCGGCTGGATCGGGGTTGATAGAAGAGTAGAGGAGCTGGTGGCGTGAGAGAGAGAATCTATGAGATCATTGAAATAGCGGATGAGAAGGATTCGGTCAGCCGGATCTATGATGTATCCATGATGATCGTTATTGTGGCAAGTCTGATCCCTGTGGCGGCAAAGAGTACCGCCGGAATCTATGGGATCCTGGATCTTATAACCACATTTATTTTTATTGTAGATTATATTTTGCGGCTTTTAACAGCGGATCAGAAGCTTCGCCGTGGAAAGGGATCTTTTTTGTTGTATCCTTTTACCCCCATGGCCATTGTGGATCTCTTTGCGATTCTGCCTTCTGTCATTGCCATCAGTGGTGCTCTTCGAACCCTGAAGGTCCTGCGACTTCTTCGGACCCTCCGGGTCTTTCGCGCCTTTAAGGCGATTCGGCATTCCAGAAGTATTTCTATCATCCTGCAGGTCTTTAAAAAGCAAAAGGAATCCCTTATCGTGGTTGGGATCCTGGCGGTGGGCTATGTCCTGGTATCCGCTCTGGTAGTAATCAGCATTGAGCCCCAGACCTTCCCTACCTATTTTGATGCGGTCTATTGGGCCACGGTTTCTCTGACAACGGTGGGCTACGGTGATATATACGCAGTCTCCACCGCCGGCAAGGTGATCACCATGATATCTTCCATGTTCGGTATCGCTATTATCGCTCTTCCTGCTGGTATCATTACGGCAGGTTATATGGAGGAGATCCGGGAGAGGAAGGGAGAAAAGGCGGGGGATGAGCCCTTGGAAAAAGAGGAATAGAAGAGTATCATGGCAGTATGCGAGACTTGACGCATGAAACATATAACAGGTATTGGTTAGGAGGGAGAGGCCATGATCGATTTATTATTTGAGCAGATCAGAAAAGCAGCAGCGGAGGATCAGCAGTTTAAGGAGAAGCTTCTTAAGGCATACCGGGAAGAGAACCGGATCGTTGCCTTCTGCAGAGAGTGCAATGCAAAGGGTATCGAGATCTATCCTATGGATCTTGCGGACGCGGATGAGAGCATGTACGCAGCTATGCGAAGAAGTACCAATGGAGGCGGCGAGAATTCCCCTCATCTGAATTGGCAGGAAGAGGCGTTTTCCTCTCTTGTCAGGGATATTGCAGGAGAATAAGGGAAAGATTGCCGGTGAAATTGGATGAATAAGCATGTAAAAGAGATCAGTGCAGGAATTCAAAAAGCGTATATAGACGGGACATTAGATACCAATCTGGCATACAGTCCCCAGTTTCTGACTAATGATCATCAGAAGGGGACGAAGGTCCTTACCTATATTGAGAACGAACTGATGCATTGTGATGCCTTTTCTATCAGTGTGGCTTTTATCAGCCGCAGCGGTTTTGTCGCCCTTTCCCAGACCTTAAAAGAGTTGGAGAAGAAGGGAATACGGGGAAGGATACTGACAACGGATTATCTTACCTTCAGTGACCCCTATGCCCTGGACCGGTTGTCAGAACTTTCCAATGTGGAACTAAGGATGTACCGTGTCCGGGATGAGGGAGTTGGTTTTCATACGAAGGGTTATCTGTTCCGGGAAGAGGAGACCTATCGTATTATCATTGGAAGCTCTAATATGACGCAGACAGCTCTTACGACCAATATGGAGTGGAATACGGCCCTGGTAAGTACGGAGCAGGGGGCCATGGCTCAGGAGGTGGTCCGCGAATTCGATTCTCTCTGGCAGGATCCTGCCTCCAGGGATTATTCCCATATCCGGGAATTGTACATAAGGCAGTATAACCATAAGAAACAGATCGATGCCCTGATCAAAGCCCAGCATCAGGTGGCACTGGAAGAGGAGATCGTGGATCTTGACCAGTATCAGCTTAAGCCCAATAAGATGCAGGAGGCTTTTATCGGGAATATACATGAGCTTCGGGAAAGAGGCGCAAAGCGGGCACTTCTGATCAGTGCCACGGGAACAGGTAAGACCTACGCATCGGCTTTTGCCATGAAAAATGAAAATCCGAAGAAGGCACTTTTTATCGTTCACAGGGAACTGATTGCAAAGCAGGCCATGAAAAGTTATCGTAAGGTCTTTGGCTTCGGGAAGAAAATGGCTCTTTTGTCCGGCAGTTCCAAGGAATACGATGCAGATATTCTCTTTGCCACCATGAATATGATGGCGAAACAGGAGACGC
>CADCQT010000147.1 GCA_902803645.1 uncultured Lachnospiraceae bacterium
AATTCCTGTCCGAATCCGTGCGCATCCTCGCGGAGCGTTTAACTCAGTCGGAGCTTGTACCCCGACTGAGTATAGTTTGTCATAACACCCACCTACGCTAACGCTTAGAGGTGGGGGATTTCTCCGACTGAGTTAAAGCTGCCGGAATCACTGCGCCATCGTACTTTTCTTCAATAAACTTTCTGACCTTCTCTGACTGAAGGACCTTTACCAGCTTCTTGATATTCGCATCATTTTTCCTATCCGACTTCACCGCAATAATATTGGCATAGGGGCTTTCAGCAGATTCCTGTGCCAGACGGTTCGGTGTGATCTTGGCCTCTAAGATCCGGTTTGTGTTGGTGATATAGGCATCATAATCCTCTCTGGTGGGGATGACCTGTGCAGCATCAATCTCCACGATCTTGATCTTTTTCTTATATTCCTTCACATTCTTAACGGAGGCATCCAAGGCCTCCTTGGCTTCATCATCCAATGTGATAAAACCGGAATCCTCTAATACGGAAAGTGCCCGGTATTCATTGGTTCCGTCATTTGGAATAGCGATCACATCTCCATCCTTGATCTGGCTCACATCCTTATACTTGTCGGAATATAAGGAGATGGGCTCCACGTGGATATCTCCTGCATTCACCAGGTTATAACCGTTCTGATCGTTCACCGACTGAAGGTAGGGATCATGCTGGAAGTAGTTAAAGTCTGCTTCTCCTTTTGCCACACGCTCATTGCCAAGGTCATCCGAGCCGTCATTGACCACTTCGATGACGATGCCCTCTTTCTTCAGTTCATCCTTGGCATACTCAAGAATCTCCTGATGGGGTGTTAATGCCACAATTCCCTTTAAGACCACATTCCCCTCTGAATCCTTGGTCTTAGCATCCGCCTTGGCAGAGGCTGAAGAGCCGCAGGCAGTGCCGGTGGTGACGAAAAGAGAGGCACTCAGTCCTAACACTACAAGTTTCTTTGTTACTGTCTTCCAATTTTTCATACGATAATTCTCCTTCTAGCATTTGTAATAAGCGACACATAGGACAGCCATCTTTCAAGCGGCACCACCTCCTTTCCATCAGGGGCTTTTACATAAGTCCCCGCTTCTTTCTCACATGGTCCGATAATAGATTTCCTGCACTCTGGGTCAGCTGAACAATAACAATCAACACATAAATGCAGGCTAACAGCTTGTCATGCTGGAATCTCTGATATCCGTATCGAACGGCAATATCACCGATGCCTCCGGCTCCAAACATTCCGGCAAGAGCTGTCATGGATATGATTCCAATGACCGTGACCGTAAAACCACGGATCAGGGAAGGAATCGCTTCCGGAATCCAGACACGAAATACAATATCAAGATCCGTGCTTCCCAGAGATCTTGCAGCATCGATCTTTCCCTTTTCCACCTCCAGAAGGGAACTTTCCACCATTCGGGCATACATCGGTATGCAACTTGCAGCAATAGCCACGATACAGGGGTTGGTTCCGTAGGACTGTCCGAAGATGCTTCGGGCAACCGGGATCATAATGATAATCATAATCATCTGGGGAAGAGATCTTAGAATGTTGATAAACCAGCCAAAGGGCCCGTTGATTATTGGGGTGGCTCTTATTCCTCCCTTATCTGTCCAGATTAAAATGATGCCAAAGGCCAGTCCGATGATAAACATGATGATGGAGGATACCACCGTCATATAGACGGTATCCCATACGGCAGGCCCCACTTCCTTCCAGATTGCTGCCGAGAAGGAAGATCGGATCACCTCCCAGAAGGGTGTGTTTTCAAGACTCATATACATACCTCCCAACTATGATAGAAACCGGATCATATTCCGGCTCCACTCTGAAATTCGTCGTTCTGGAACTGGAAAAATACCTTGGTAAACAGTTCCCCTGTCCGGCTGTGGGGATTATGGAAAATATCCACCACCTTACCCTGTTCTATGATCTTTCCTCCCTCAAGTACTGCCATCCTGTCACAGCTGTACTTAATGGCATCCAGTTCATGGGTGATCATTAGAATGGTGATACCCTTTTCTTTGTTGATGGATTTTAGAAGATCCAGGATCTGAAGGGTGGTCTGGGGATCAAGAGCCGAGGTGGCCTCATCGGAGATCAGAACATCCGGCTCCCCGATGAGAGCCCTGGCAATTCCCACTCTTTGCTTCTGCCCCCCGGAGAGACCTCCGGGATAGGAGGACAGCTTTTCAGATAGTCCTACAAGCTCTGCCACTTCCTTCACTTTCTGATCCAATAGATCCTTCTTCTCATGCCGGATTCGAAGGGAATAGGCAATATTTTCGTAGACCGTCTTAGACTCGAACAGATTGAAGTTCTGAAACACCATTCCAATATGGCGTCTTTCCTCCCGCATCTGTTTTTTTGAAAGACTGGTCACATCTTTCCCATCCACTAAGATCCTCCCCTGATCCGGTTTTTCAAGTCCGTTGACACATCGGGCAAGGGTGGATTTTCCTGCACCGGAGAATCCGATGATTCCGAAGATCTCTCCCTTTTGAACGGATAGATCGATCCCGTTTAACACCTGCAAAGGACCGGATCTGGTCTGGAATGTTTTATTTAAGTCATGTATCTCAATATAGTCTCCCATACATTCCATCTCCTATCTGCTATAGAGCTTTTTACTAAAGTACCGGTCACCTCTGTCCGGAAGCACCACCACGATATTCCCCTTTGCTCCCTCTTTTGCCAGCCTAAGGGCTGCAGAGAAGGCTGCTCCGGAGGATGATCCGGCGAAGATCCCTTCCTTTTTTGCTAAAATCTGTGAACCTGTAAAACCATCGGCATCCTTCACCTTTATCACCTGATCCACCAAATCGATATCCATGGTCGCTGCAACAAAGTCATTGCCGATGCCTTCAATATCATAATCTCCGTGCTCTCCACCTCCGATGACAGAACCCACCGGATCTGCCAGCACGCCCCGGATCCCCGGCTTATGCTCTTTCAGATAACGAAGAATCCCGGAAAAGGTTCCGCCGCTTCCGGCCCCTGCCACCAGATAATCAATCTGGCCGTCCAGATCCTGATAGATCTCGGGACCTGTGGTCTCATAGTGGGCAATAGGATTCTGTGGATTGTGGAACTGCCGCAGGGAGATGGAATTCGGGATCTCATCCAGCAGTTCTTCCGCTTTCCTCTCTGCTCCAAGCATTCCCTCTTCTCTTGGGGTATGGACGATCTTTGCTCCAAGTGCCTGCATTAATACAAGCTTTTCTTCCGAGAACTTTTCCGGTACCACGAAGATTACCTTTATTCCTCTGTTTAGGGCGGCCATGGCGATACCGATTCCGGTATTTCCTGCCGTTCCCTCGATGATGGTTCCTCCCGGCTTTAATCTGCCGCTTCGAATGGCATCCTCCAGCATATACACTCCCACCCTGTCCTTCACGGAACCTCCCGGGTTCCACAGTTCCAACTTAGCGAAGATATTAACGCCCTCCGGAAGGTCTAAATGATTAAGCTTAACAAGTGGTGTGTGTCCAATCAGTTCGTGTATATCATTAATATAATTCATGATCATTTCCCGCTTTCTTCTATGGCGAGATCCAGATCCTGTAGAATATCCTCTATGTTTTCGATTCCAACGGAGAAACGAATCAATCCGTCTGTAATTCCTACTTTCTGTCTGGTCTCATATGGAATTGCTGCATGTGTCATAGATGCAGGATGACAGACTAAGGACTCCACTCCTCCAAGGCTTTCCGCCAACTGGATCATATGTAGAGATTTGAAGAATCGATTCGCGTCATGGCCCTCTGTCAGTTCAAAAGAGACCATAGCTCCCGGGCCCTTGGCCTGGGCTTTGTGAATCTCATACCCCTGAGCCGTTAAAAGGCCGGGAAAATATACCTTATTGACAGCCGGATGATTCTGAAGGTGCTCTGCTACCGCTGTTGCATTGGCAACATGTCGCTCCATCCGCACCGCCAGGGTCTTGATCCCCCGGATCAGAAGAAAACTGTCGAATGGCTGTAATACACCCCCTGTGGAATTCTGAAGAAAAGCGATACGATCTGCCAGTTCCTTGTCTTTGACTGTTACAAGGCCTGCCACCAGATCACTATGTCCTCCCAGATACTTAGTGGCACTGTAAACCACCACATCCGCTCCCAGCTTTAAGGGCTGTTGCAGATAAGGGGACATAAAGGTGTTATCCACCACATACAAAAGGTTATGCCGGTGAGCGATCTGCCCCACCGCCTTAAGATCGGTAATGGTAAGCAGAGGGTTCGCCGGGCTTTCCACCAGGATCGCCTTTACATCTTCTGTAACCGCCTCTTCCACTTCTTTAAGGTTTGAGGTGTCAACCATCTGGTATGTAAGTCCAAAGTGATCAAATACCTTGTCCAGAACACGATAAGTACCTCCATATACATTGTTTGAGATCAACACCTTATCTCCTGAATAAAACAGGGATAACACCGCTGTAATGGCTGCCATGCCGGAAGCAAAGGCAAACCCTCTGCTTCCCCCGTCCAGTTCTGCGATAAGGGCCTCTAAGGCCTCTCTGGTAGGATTGTTGGTCCTTGAATATTCATATTTGAAATCTCCGGGAACTGTCTGTTTAAAGGTGGAAGTCTGGTAGATCGGCACATTGACAGAGCCGGTATAGGGATCGGAGCTGATGCCGCCATGGATCAGAGCCGAGTCAAAATCTTTGTAGTTTCCCATGAGATACACCTCCTTTGTATCTTCATTGCTATGACTTAAATAACGTAATTATCCTTTAAGGAATCCATCAGTCCAAACTCTAACAGGATCTCCTCAAGTCTTTCCTGGGTCATAGGGGTAGGAATGGTAAAAAGCTCATTCTTATCGATAGCCTGAGCCAGATTGCGGTATTCCGTTGCCTGGCTTGACTTGGGATCATACTGAATCACGGTCTTACGGTTGATCTCTGCTCTCTGCACCACATTGTCTCTTGGTACGAAATAGATCAGCTGTGTATTCAACTCCTTTGCAAAAGCCTCTAACAGATCCTTCTCCCGGTCCACATTACGGCTGTTGCAGATAATGCCTCCCAGACGGACTCCGCTCTTCTTTGCATACTTGGCAATACCCTTTGAAATATTGTTTGCCGCATAAAGGGCCATCATCTCTCCGGAGGCTACAATGTAGATCTCCTTCGCCTTGCCTTCTCTCATAGGCATTGCAAAACCTCCGCAGACCACATCACCTAAGACATCATAGAAAACATAGTCCAGATCCTCGGTATAGGCTCCTTCCTGCTCCAACAGTCCAATGGATGTGATGATTCCTCTTCCGGCGCATCCTACCCCAGGTTCCGGTCCGCCGGACTCTACGCATCGGATCCCTCCGAAGCCCTCTTTTAAGATGCTGTCAAGCTCCACGTCGTCACCGTTTTCACGAATGGTATCCAGTACCGTTCTCTGTGCCAGGGTTCCAAGTAAAAGTCTTGTGGAATCTGCCTTAGGATCACATCCTACCACCATGACCTTCTTTCCCATCTCCGCAAGGCCTGCCGTAAGGTTCTGTGTCGTGGTGGATTTTCCGATGCCACCTTTTCCATAGATTGCTATCTGTCTAATCTCCTGTGCCATGTTGCTTACTCCTTTTTCTTTTTCAATCTTCCAATCTTCTATGTTCTTCCTGTTTCCCTGGGGCTTTAGCCATGAGAAAATGTATTCTCCAGTTTTAACTCCCGAAGGTAGATTTGCTTGGATATATCCTTGCCTCCCGGTACTCCGATGGCATCTGCCCGGCAACGCTGACAGTGCCGAAATACCTTGATATATTTTTCTGCCTCTTTTCTTACCTCATACAGCTGTTCACAGCTGGGCTCTGTACACCAGGCCAGCTGATGCTGGGGGATCAGGGGGATGATGTTATAAATAGAAGCTCCCGCCTCTGCCACCGTCTTTGCCACAGTGGGAATATGCTCTCCGTTGATCTCCGGCACAAAGACCGTATTGACCTTTACTGTAATCCC
>CADCQT010000148.1 GCA_902803645.1 uncultured Lachnospiraceae bacterium
AAGAATATCCGCCTACAGGATAATGAACAGTTAATAGAAGAAACGGGATTGAAGGATTTTCAGAAGAAGAAAGTGGGAAAACTATCCGGTGGAATGCTTCGAAGATTGGGAATCTGCCAGGCACTTCTAGGCAATCCGAAGGTTGTGATTTTAGATGAACCAACGGTGGGGTTAGATCCGGAATCACGGATGTATATTCGTAATCTGCTTGCCAGAATCAGTACAGATAAGATTGTTCTGATATCTTCACATATTGCATCCGATCTGGACTATCTGTGTGATCAGGTGCTGATCCTAAACAAGGGGCATGTATCTGTGTTTGATACAAAGGATCATCTTCTGGGTGCTTTAAGAGGTAAGGTGTACGAAGTAGAAGTATCTCCGGAGGATGTTGGCAAGCGGGAGTACGTCTCTTTGCGTCGGGATACAGGTCATGTGATTGCCAGAGTGATTTCTGAGGATGCATTGTCGGATCAATGTGTTGATCCAACATTAGAAGATGCATTTTTCTACTACAAAGAAGGAAAGAATGTTTGATTTTAAGATTATTGGCAGTATGAAATATGTTCCCTTTGGAATGCTGGCGCTAGTGTGCACCTTTTGTTACCTATTCCATAGGGATATTCAAGTTTATGGTATTGTGCTTGAGATGATGATGCCCTGTCTTGGAATCTGGTGGAGTGGATTTTACCTGTCCGAACATACAGAAGATGCAGCAATTCGTGGAGTTATCTTTTCTATTAACAAACGAATGAAGGGATACCTGATTGGAAAGTATTTCCTGTATTCGTTGCTCTGGCAGCTACTTGGTACTGCATTAACATGCTTTATTGTCTATCATAACGAAGGAAGAATAGCATCGGAACTTTTAAGAGTAGTGTTTCTAAAGGGGATTTTTCTGTCAACTGTGGTATTTGTGACGATTGCTTTTATCCGGGATGCCTCCTGGGCAATTGTGATTGTGGTTTCTCTTTTGTGTGTAGATTATTGTCTTGATGGGGCTGTGTTGGGGAAACTTGATCTTTCCTTATATTGGTATCGTCTGTCCCCGATGAAGGTGACAGCGGCTGTCTTTTTTAAACCTGCACTGGCCAGTCTGACCTTGATGCTGATGGGGAGTGTAAGATTGTTAAGACGAGGGGGAGATCGATGAGTGTCCGTAATGCGGGAGAATATATAAAGTGGTTGCGTTGCAAAGAAAACCTGACACAGGAACAGCTGGCATTTAGAATCTGTTCAACCGTTGCCCTTAGCCAAATCGAAAATAATAAAACAGTGACCCGTGCAGGAAGATGTGTTTGTTTATTGGATGTAGGTATCTATTTTACCAGCGTAAAGGGGATTTTATCTCCGATACCGCTGGTTTTTACTATTTTCCCATTGTCATATACAAAGACAGCTTCCACATCAGGGAGGCTTTCGATGTAGGCAAGTCCCTCCTTTGCACCCATGCAAAAGGCCGTAGTGGAGAGGGCATCTCCATCGGTAGAACATTCGCTTATGATGGTAACGGAGGTAAGGTGATTTTGTACCGGCATTCCGGTTTTGACATCTAAAATATGGTGGTACAGTTTCCCTTTCTTTTTAAAATATCTTTGATAGGTTCCACTGGTTACGACAGACAGATCCTTTACCTTTAAGGTGAAAAGAGGTGTTCCATCCTGGGAAAAAGGTTTCTGGATTCCGACGGTGAAGGGAACATTTCTGTCTTTTTCGCCAATGCAAAGAACATTTCCCCCTAGATTGATGATTCCTTTTGTGATCCCGTGTTTTTTTAGATAGGACTTCATGCAGTCAGCGATATATCCTTTTGCAATGCCGCCAAGGTCAAGCTTTGTTGCCGGATCCTTAAGGCAGACGGTGTTGCCTTGAATCTTGATTTTCTTATAATCCACAGTCCTTACTGCCTGCTGTAGGATATCAGTGGAAGGGATATGTCCGGTATTGGATCGGAAATCCCAGGCATCGGACAGTCTTCCGATGGTAATATCAAATTTCCCATGACTTTTACTTCCATAAGAAATGGCGTCTTTAAGAACATGAATGGTATTAGAAGATACAGAGATCGGCTTCCCCTTTGCATCGTTGATCCTGGAGATCTCGCTGCCTGCCTTGGTGTTAGAAAAGCGCTTTTCGAACTGGTCTGCTAGCTTAAAACAGCCCTTAAGTAATGGTTTTGTCTTAGAGGGGGAACCGTATAAGGTCACTGTGATTACGGTATCAAAATAAATCCCGGTCTCGCTTTGAGAACGGGAGTCAGAGGAAAAGGGTGTTTGACATCCGGTAAACATAAAGGATGCGATTATAATAGTGGAAAGGAGAATAAATCCCCGTAAACGTGTATTTTTCTTCATATGAAATATTGTAGGAGAACCCGGGTGAAATTGCAAGACAGGGGAAAATATGATAGAGTAGTATGCGTTGGACTTTAGCAAAAAACGGGAACGGAAGGGCTTGGTATGGATTTCTCCGATAAAAAACGTGTTGTTATTAAGATTGGTTCTAACTCCTTGACACATGATGTAACAGGAAGGATCGATTACATTAAGATCGAACGTCTGGCCATGGAGCTTAGTAATTTAAGAAATATGGGACTGGATGTGTGTCTGGTTTCCTCCGGAGCGATTGCTGTGGGACGGCAGACCATGGGGATTAAGGATCGTCCGGCTACGATGCCAAAGCGTCAGGCTCTTGCGGCTGTGGGACAGACCAGATTGATGGGAATCTATCAGCAGTTTTTTTCCCAGTATAATCAGACAGCCGGACAGGTTTTGATGACAAAGAATACCATTCTGGACAATGTATCCCGTAAGAATGCCCAGAATACCTTTGAGCAGCTCTTTGACATGGGAATCATTCCTATTGTCAATGCTAATGATACGGTATCCACCTATGAGATTCAGTTTGGTGATAATGATACCTTGTCGGCTATTGTTGCTTCTATTATCGGGGCGGATCTTCTGATTCTGCTTTCGGATATTGATGGTCTGTTTACCGATGATCCCAAGAGAAACCCGGATGCAGCCTTAGTGCCGGTGGTAGAGACTATTGATGAGAAACTTCTTGCCATGGGATCCGGGGATCCGGGAAGTGATGTGGGAACCGGCGGAATGGCAACCAAACTTTCGGCAGCTCAGATCGCCACAGCATCCGGAGCGGATATGATCATAGCAAATGCAGAGGATCTGACCATGCTTCATCGCATTTTTGAGGGTGATCAGGTCGGGACATTATTTAAAAAGAAATATAACCCATACTTTGATGTGGTGGATTTGATCCAGGAGAGCCTATGACGACAAAGCAGCTTCGTGATCAGGCCAAAGGACGCCGGGATGGGTTGCCGTTAGAAGAGAGAAAGAGGCTATCCTCTAAAATCTGTAGCCGATTAAAACAGGCTTTAAGGGATAGACCGGGGGCTCGGAAAATCCTGTTTTTCTATCCGCTGGGCTCGGAAGTGGATCTTTTACCTCTGGCAGAGGAACTGTTAGAGGAAGAGTATCAGATTTTTTTCCCGGTGACACGTAAGGATGGCATTGTTTTTTACAGAGTTACGGATCTAAGTAACTTTAAAGAGGGAGCCTTTCATGTCATGGAGCCGGTTTGCCGGGAGGAAGCCTACGAAGGAGGGGAAGCGGTTTCTTTGACTCCGGGTCTTCTTTTTACCATGAGAGGCAGCCGGATCGGATATGGCGGCGGTTATTATGACAGGTTTTTATATAGTCACCCGAGGGTCTTTTCCATCGGTGTGTGCTTTGAGGAACAGATAGAGGAAGAAATTCCACAGGAAACGTGGGATGTTTCTATGGATGCAATATGTACCTCCGGTCAATATAGGGAGATGGAAAGGAGTAACGGTATGGATCTGTTAACCATTTGTAAAAAGGCCAGTGATAATCGGTATTTCACAGCGAAGCTTTCTACGGATCGTAAGAATCGTTTGTTACTTGCAGCAGCAGAAAAGCTTGTGGAAGAGGCAGACTATATCTGCGGTGAAAATGCCAAGGATATGGAGAGAGGTAAAGCCAACGGCCTTCCTCAGGGTCTGCTGGATCGCCTTTTCCTGGATCCTTCCAGACTGGAGGGGATTGCAGAGGGGATGCGTCAGGTAGCAGCTCTTCCGGATCCTATCGGTGAAGTCGTAGGAATGCAGAAGCGCCCCAACGGACTTATGATTGGACAAAAGAAGGTTCCCATCGGTGTCATCGGCGTGATCTATGAGGCGCGTCCCAATGTTACGGCGGATGTGTTTGCTCTGTGTTTTAAGACAGGAAATACCGTAATTCTTCGCGGTGGCAGTGATGCGGCAAACAGCAATAAGGCCATTACAACAGTGATTCAAAAGCCATTGGCGGAGGAAGGATTGAAGACCGAATGTATCAGCCTGATTGAGGATACATCCCATGAAGCGGTAGGACGCTTTATGAAGATGAATCAGTATGTAGATCTTTTGATTCCAAGAGGAGGAGCAGGGCTGATCCGTAGCGTGGTGGAAAATGCCACAATTCCGGTGATTGAAACCGGTACCGGGAACTGTCATATCTTTGTGGATGAAAGTGCCAACTATGATATGGCGCTGGATATTATTGAAAATGCCAAGACCCAGAGAATCGGTGTCTGCAATGCCGCAGAATCTCTGGTGGTTCACGAGAAAATAGCAGAAGACTTCCTTCCTCTCGTATATGAGAGGCTTTCTGCGCATCAGGTGGAACTTCATACAGATGAAACATCCACCAACATACTTAAGGATACCATTCCGGCTACAGAAGAGGATTTTGGAAAAGAATATTTGGATTACAAGATGTCTGTTAAGGTGGTGCGGGACCTTGATGAGGCGATTGCCCATATCAATCACTACAACACAGGTCATTCCGAGGCCATCGTCACGGAAAGCTATGAGAATGCAAATCGTTTCCTTGATGAGATCGATGCAGCCTGCGTTTATGTGAACGCATCCACCCGGTTTACCGACGGCTTTGAATTCGGTTTTGGAGCCGAGATCGGAATCAGTACCCAGAAATTACACGCCAGAGGTCCTATGGGACTTGAGGCTTTAACAAGCAGGAAATATATTATTTATGGAAATGGACAGATACGTAATTAAAGAAGAAGATAACAGAGCAAACGGAAGTGCACCGGAAAGTGAACCGGAACGCCAGTATTATTACATGGCGAAGGTGAAGGAACTGGTGCAGAAGCAGGAAAAGGAACTGGGAAGACCGCTTACCTTTTGTGTTACCACCTTCGGATGCCAGATGAATGCCAAGGATTCGGAGAAGCTTGCAGGTGTGCTTTTATCCTGTGGATATCAGGAGAAGGAAGACGAAGAGGCAGATCTTGTGCTCTATAACACCTGTACCGTTCGTGAGAATGCGGATAACAAGGTCTATGGCCGCCTTGGATATCTTGGAAGCTATAAGAAGAAGCACCCTCATATGCTCATTGGCCTTTGCGGATGTATGATGCAGGAAGAACCGGTGGTAGAGAAGATCCGCCAGAGTTATTCCTTTGTAGATATTATCTTTGGAACTCATAATATCTATAAGTTTGCCGAGATCTTATATCAGCGCCTTGTTACAAATAAGCGGGTGATCGATGTGGTAAAGGAGGCAGACAAGATCGTAGAAGAGCTGCCTTCCTCCAGAAAGTATTCTTTTAAATCCGGCGTTAACATTATGTTTGGATGTAATAATTTCTGTAGTTATTGTATTGTTCCGTATGTCCGGGGACGGGAAAGAAGCCGTAACCCGAAGGATATTGTTCGTGAGATCGAGAAGCTGGCAGCGGATGGAGTCAAGGAGATTATGCTTCTTGGACAGAATGTTAATTCTTACGGTAAGAACCTTGAGGAGCCTATGACATTTGCAAACCTCCTTCGTGAGGTCAATAAGGTGGAGGGAATCGAGCGAATCCGGTTCATGACAAGTCATCCGAAGGATCTTTCTGACGACCTTATTGAGGCTATGGCCGAGTGTGATAAGGTGTGCCACCACTTGCATTTGCCTCTTCAGTCCGGAAGCAGTCGCCTCCTTAAGGATATGAACCGTCACTATGATAAGGAGCAGTATCTTACGCTTGTGGACAAGATCCGTACGAGGATTCCGGATATTTCTCTGACGACGGATATTATTGTGGGGTACCCGGGAGAAACAGAGGAAGATTTTCTTGATACCATGGATGTGGTTGAGAAGGTGGGATACGATTCCGCTTTTACCTTTATCTACTCCAAGAGGACCGGTACCCCTGCTGCAAAGCGGGAGGATCAGATCCCGGAGAATGTGATCCATGAGCGTTTTGATCGTCTTCTAAAGGCTGTTCAGACTATCGGTGCCAATAAGGCAAGAAAGCTTACCGGCCAGAGGCTTGCGGTCCTTGCTGAAAGTGTTAACGACCATGAGGAAGGTCTTGTAACAGGAAGGCTTGAGAATAATTCTGTGGTACATTTCAAGGCGGATCCTTCAGTTATCGGTAAGATCGTAGATGTTACCCTTAAGGAGTGCAAAGGGTTCTATTACTTAGGAGAGATGTAAGTGATAGCATATATTGATGGAACAGTTGAACAGATCACTGCTACGGCGCTGGTCTTAGACCATGAGGGAGTGGGATATGAGATCCATATGCCGGTGGGAGATTTGTCCAGGGTAGGAAAAAGAGGAGATACCTGTCGTATCTATACCACTCTTTCTTTTTCGGAGAATACAGGGGTTGTGCTCTATGGATTTTTAACCATGGAGGAGAAGGAGATGTACCTTCTTCTGACAACGGTAAGCGGGGTGGGTCCCAAGGCGGCCCTTGCCATCCTGTCGGTGCTCTCGCCCCAAGATCTGAAGTTTGCCATCGTAGGAGAAGATGAAAAGTCCATTACCGTGGCAAACGGCGTAGGTCCGAAAATGGCCAGGCGTGTGATCTTAGAGCTTAAGGATAAGGTAGATCTTGAGGCGGCGGTTTCTTCGGATGTCTCCACCGGTTCAGATCCCATGCAGATCAGCTCCACGGTTCGAGAGGATGTACTTCTTGGGCTTACGGCCATGGGATTTTCTGGGGCAGAGGCTATGTCTGCCATTGCTGCGGTAGAGGATGCGGCAGAACTTGATTCAACAGCTCTTTTAAAAGCTGCTCTTAAAAAGCTGGCCAAGTAAGCTGTAAGGAGCCAAGATGGAAAAACGAGTTATAACAACAGAACGGGTCGTTGAGGATGTAAAAAATGAAAATACCCTGCGTCCTCAGCGCCTGTCAGAATATGTGGGACAGCAGAAGGCAAAGAGCAGTCTGTCTGTCTACATTCAGGCGGCAAAGGAGAGAGGGGAATCCTTAGATCATGTGCTCTTTTACGGACCACCGGGACTTGGTAAGACCACCCTTGCGGGGATCATTGCCAATGAGATGGGAGTGCATGTCAAGATCACTTCCGGTCCGGCCATTGCCAAACCGGGGGAGATGGCTGCGATTCTTAGCGGTCTTTCTGACGGGGACATTCTTTTTATTGATGAGATTCATCGCCTGAATCGTCAGGTGGAAGAGGTATTGTACCCGGCGATGGAGGATTTTGCCATCGACATTATGATCGGAAAGGGTTCCCAGGCCAGATCCCTTCGACTGGATCTGCCACATTTTACACTGGTGGGAGCCACCACAAGGGCAGGGATGCTTTCTGCCCCCCTTCGGGATCGCTTTGGGGTTCTATATCATCTGGAGTTTTATACTCCAAAGGAGTTGATGCAGATCGTTACAGCCTCTGCGAAAAAGCTTGGGGTGGACATCGATCCGGAGGGAGCCTTTGAAATTGCCAGACGATCAAGAGGAACCCCTCGTCTGGCGAATCGTCTGCTTCGCAGGGTCCGGGATTTTGCTGCCGTTAAGTTTGACGGTAAGATCACAAAAGAGGTGGCGGATGAGAGCCTTACCATCCTTGAGGTGGATGATATGGGCCTTGATCTGTCGGATCGCAATATTTTGTATGCTATTATGGATCAGTTTAACGGAGGACCTGTGGGGCTTGACACCCTGGCAGCCTCTATTGGGGAGGATGCGGGTACCATCGAAGATGTTATCGAGCCCTTCCTGGTAAAATCCAATCTGATTCTTCGGACACCAAAGGGGCGGATGGCAACAGAGGAGTGTTTCCGGCATTTTGGAAGAGAAAAATCCGTTTAAAGGATTGTATTTATTCCCACATCCTTTTATAATAGACTTGAATTAGCTTACGAGAAGGAGAGACATATGTCTGCCAAGAAATCAGTCGCAGTGCTCATAGGGGGCAAGGTTTACAACCTGAGCGGATATGAAGAAGAAGAATATATGCAGAAGGTTGCAGCTTACATCAATGGTAAGATTGAAGAGTTTTCCAAGCTGGAAGGATATCGTAAGCAGAGCGCGGATATGAAGGCGACGCTGTTGGAATTGAATATTGCGGATGATTATTTCAAGGCCAAGGAACAGATCGAGAAGTATGAGCTGGATGCTCAGCAGAAGGAGAAGGATCTGTACGACCTTAAGCACGAGCTGATCACCGATCAGGTGAAGTCAGAGGATAATAGCAGTCGTATCAGAGAGTTAGAGAAGGAGAATGCAGAGCTTCGTAAGATCAAAGCGAAGCTGGAGGCTTCTTTGGAGGATGCCCTCCTTGGACCTTTGTCCGGCAAGCCTAAGAAGGATTTAGATGATTGATGGTTTACAGGGGATAGGAATATCCCCTGTTAATTTTTTGGAGTATTTTTTATGTCGAAAAGACCAGATAACCAGATGGAAGTTTTATCACCGGCAGGTGATCTGTCTATTTTAAAGACTGTGGTGGATGCAGGAGCCAACGCCGTTTATTTTGGCGGAGATCTCTTTGGAGCCAGAGCCTATGCCAATAATTTTACTATGCAGGAAGCCGGGGAAGGTATTTCCTATGCCCACAGTAGGGGGAGCAAGGCATATCTTACGGTTAATACCCTGCTGAAGAATCTGGAGATTGAGAAGAAACTTTATGACTATCTGAAAAGCTACTATGAAATGGGGCTTGATGCAGTGCTGGTTCAGGACTTTGGTGTTATGGAACTGGTACACGATTGCTTTCCTGATATGGAACTTCATATTAGTACCCAGGCTAACATTACATCCGCCTATGGTTCTTTGCTTCTTAAGAATGTGGGGGCAAAGAGGATCGTATGTGCAAGAGAATTATCCCTTCCGGAGATTGCATCCATTTATGACAGGACGGGAATGGATCTGGAATGTTTTGTCCATGGAGCCCTGTGTGTATGTTATTCCGGTCAGTGCCTGATGAGTTCCATGTTGGGAGGACGAAGTGGAAACCGGGGAAGATGCGCCCAGCCCTGTCGTTTGGAATATGATCTTCTCGATGCAAAGGGGAAGAAACGCAGGATGCCGGGGCCTTATATTCTAAGTCCCAAGGATATGAATGGAATCATGGATCTTCCGAGGCTTCAGAACGCCGGGGTCTATTCCCTTAAAATCGAAGGCAGGATGAAGAAGGCGGCCTACGCCGAAGGTGTGGTTGCCATGTATCGTAAGTATACGGATCTTCTGCTGTCGGAGGGAGAAGAGCGCTATGAGGTGGATCCAAAGGATTTGCAACTGTTATACAATTATGGCAATCGTTGTGGTTTTACCAATTCCTATTATGATATGCGAAATGATAAGGATATGATTACCTATGTATCTCCTTCCCATTCTCATTCAGCCGTCAAGCCTGCTGCATCCCGGAGGGAGCAAAAGGCAGGATCTGCCATTACCGGGTATTTTTACGCAAAGGTGGGAGAGCCGGTCTTCTTGACTCTTATAGCAGGGGAGACTTCTGTTACGGTTTCTGGTGTTACGGCCCAGGAGGCGGTAAAAGCGCCTATGACAGAGGAAGCCATTGCCAAGCCTCTTAAGATGACAGGGGCAAGTGGTTATGAGATGAAGGAACTGAACTTGGATCTGCATGGTGATTTGTTTATTCCGGCCAGGGAGTTAAAGGCCCTTCGAAGAGAGGCGTTAGAGCAGCTGTCCGAAGCATCGCCAAAGGCAGAAAAAGAGCCGGTGATTGTGGGAGAGCGGACTGCATATCCCATGAGGCCTCTGTTTTCTGGTAAGAAAACCCTCTCTTCGGGGATTTGTCTTACAACGGAGGATAACAGGCAGGAGAAGCTTTGTCTTTCCTATCTGCAAAAGAGCAGGGAGAAAGGCATTCTGGTCATCTCCTTTGACCAGCTGTTAAAAAAGGATATAACTGATATATTAGAATTAAAAGAAGATTTACATCGTGCAGACAGCCGTCTGTATGTAAGGCTTCCCCTGGTGATTCGAAAGCGCAATCAAAGGGCACTCCTTCAGAAACGGGATATGATAGCTTCTTTGGATGGTGTGATGGTATCCTCCTTTGATACCTTAGGTTTTGTGAAGGAAGAATTCTCGGATCTTTCCATTCTTGCGGATCACAGACTGTATGTATGGAATGACCGGACGCAACAAGCCTATGAGAAGCAGGGGGTAGGGGCTTTTTCAGTTCCGGTGGAGCTTAACCGAAAAGAGCTTAGGCATCGGAATCTTGAGAACTGCTATCTTACAGTTTACGGCCGACTGCCTCTTATGTATACGGCAAACTGTCAGCATAAGAATTCCCTTGGCTGTGATGAAAAGACGGAAGTTTTGTACCTGAAGGATCGTTATCAGAAGATCTTCCCGGTCAGGAATATCTGTTCCAGCTGTGTGAACATCATCTATAACAGCCTGCCCACCTCCCTTTTTGGGAAGGCGGATGAGGTGAGGGCTTTGTCTGCCGGCGGAATTCGAGTGGACTTTACACTGGAAGGGGAAAAAGAGGTGGCTGAGGTACTTGAGCAGCTGACAGAGCTAATTGAGGGAAGAAATCCTGGCGAGATCTCTTTTTCTGAGATTACAAGGGGACATTTTAACAGAGGAGTAGAATAGTGATTCATTTAATTACAGAGATTGTCCGTTTGCTACTGATCGTGATGATCGCTGTCTACACGTACGATAGTTTTAAGGCACTCCGTTCCAATACATCGGAACGGTTGGCCAATCATTTATACCGGAAACAGACCACCCTTTTATATCTTACGATCTTTTGTTCCGGGCTCGTTTTGTATCTGCATACCAATGATCAGCGGGTGATCCTTATCACCGCAGCGGAGAGTATACTTTTCGCTCTTACTATGCTGATCTACAAGCAGATCTATCAATATGTCAGTAAACCTCTGGTCAATAATATGTGTATGCTTCTGGCCGTCAGCTTTATGATCCTTACCAGACTTCGGATCGATCATGCTATTCGTCAGCTCTTTATGGCTTCGGCGGCTCTTCTTATTACATGTGTCATTCCGCTGATGATCGAAAAGCTGACTCTTTGGAAGAAGCTGACCTATATCTACGCTCTTCTTGGGATTCTTGCCCTGGCAGTGGTTGCTGTTTTGGGCCGTGCGACCTATGGAGCGAAGATCAATATCAAGGTGGGACCGGTTCTTTTACAACCTTCAGAATTTGTTAAGATCCTTCTGGTCTTTTTTATTGCCTGCATGCTCTATCACAGGAACGATCTGCATCAGGTGATTATAACGGGAGTGATCACAGCTCTTATGGTCCTGATCCTTGTGGCATCAAAGGACTTAGGTTCCGCTCTTATCTTCTTTGTTACCTTTCTTGTCATGGTCTATGTTGCTACCCAAAAGCCCTTATATCTTCTGGCAGGGATGGGCATGATGGTGCTGGCCTCTGTGGCAGGCTATTATCTGTTTTCCCACGTCAGGATCCGTGTGCTGGCATGGCAGGATCCCCTGTCGGTGGTAAATGATCAGGGATATCAGATCTGTCAGTCCCTTTTTGCCATTGGAACAGGAGGCTGGTTCGGAAGCGGTCTCTATCAGGGAATGCCGGAGAAGATCCCGGTGGTGACCACAGACTTTGTTTTTTCTGCTATTTCTGAGGAACTGGGAGCTTTGTTTGCCATCAGTCTGATTTTTATCTGTATTAGCAATTTTCTTATGTTTTTTAATATTGCCATGCAGATCAGGGAGCAGTTCTATAAGCTGATCGCCCTGGGACTTGGAACCGTATATGGAATACAGGTGTTTACCACCATTGGAGGCGTTACGAAATTCATCCCTTCCACCGGTGTGACGCTTCCTCTGGTCAGCTACGGAGGAAGTTCTATCCTGTCTACTATGATCCTGTTTGCTATCATTCAGGGACTGTATAAGAGAGCGTTTTCAGAAGGAGACCTTCATGAGAAGAGACAAAAGAAAAACAAGAGATCTTGATATTGTGGATCTGGATGACCGTTATGATTCCGGGAAGAAGAGATCTTCCGGGAAGAAGCGACCCCATGCCAGAAATGTGGAGTTTGCAGTTATAACCTATGCATTTTTGCTGCTGTTCATCAGTCTTTGCGGTTATTTTGTATACTTTGTATCCTTTAAGAGCGAGGATTTTATCAATCATCCATCCAATGCCAGGCTTTCGAAACTATCAGAGACGGTACTTCGGGGGAATATTACCACAAGAGACGGGGTGGTGGTTGCGAAAAGCAGGCTGAAGGGAAAAGATGAGGAGAGGATCTATCCAAAGGGAAGGGTCTATGCTCATGTGATTGGATATAATTCCAATGGAATGGCAGGAGTAGAACAGGAGAGCAATTTCCAGCTCCTTCGCTCCCATTCCTTTTTCCTGACCCGGATCGCTAATGACCTTAAGAATGTAAAGAGTCAGGGCGATACTGTGGTCACCACCTTAGATTCAAAGCTTCAGGAGACAGCCTATAACGGTATGGGTTCCTACAAGGGGGCTGCAGTGGCTGTTGATCCGGATACGGGAGCCATCCTTGCTATGGTATCCAAACCTGACTTTGACCCCAATACGGTAGCCACCTCCTGGAAGGAGCTTTCCTCTTCGGATAATTCTTCCTCCGTTCTTTTGAACCGGGCCACCCAGGGTATGTATCCACCGGGATCTACCTTTAAGATGGTAACTGCCCTTTCCTATTTGCAGAATGGAGGGAAGGCATCGGATATTTTTCAGTGTAACGGAGCCTTGACCAGCAGCGGATATACCATACACTGTTATGGAGGAGAGGTCCATGGGAGACAGGATCTGACCCAGGCCTTTGGTAATTCCTGTAATGTGGCCTTTGCCACTGCCGGATTGTCCCTAGGGGAGGGGAAGCTGTATTCTACGGCGCAGGATCTGCTGTTTAACAAGGAGCTTCCCACCACTCTTTCCAATGTGAAGAAAAGCAGTTTTACCTTAAAGTCTGTTGAGGATAAGCCTCTTGTGATGCAGACCTCCATTGGACAGGGAAATACCCTGGTGACCCCCCTTCATATGGCGATGATTGCATCCTCCATTGCCAATGACGGAAAACTCCTTCAAACCCATGATGTCGATCATATTGAAAATGATAATGCAAATCTGGTAAAATCCTATGATCATCATCCTTCCGTCACATTAATGTCAAAGGAAGAGGCAAAAAAGCTTCGGGTCTTCATGCGGTATGTGGTGACAAACGGTACCGGCAGACGGCTGAATGTATCGAATTACCGGGCCTACGGTAAGACGGGAACGGCAGAATATTCTTCAAACAAGCAAGAATCCCATTCCTGGTTTGTGGGATTTGCCAAAAAAGGAAAGAAGAAGATCGCAGTAGCGGTGGTTATGGAAGGTGCCGGTTCCGGTTCGGCCTATGCGGTTCCGCTGGCCGGTCGTATGTTTGACACCTACCTGGGAGAATAATATACTTCATATATGAGAAAATGGGATTTGAGGAAAACACTGCTGTTTTATGAGGACATGTCCATCAGTAGTCATAGAGTAAGGCCGGTCAGGCTCATTTCTCATATTGTGCGTGGAAAGAGGCTCTCCCGCACTTATCTTTTGGTTCTGTCTTCTCATTCCGCGGATCTTATGGAGATTGTGGAAAGTGGACATAGCCTGGGGTGGTATCCTCTTACCGGGCAAAGGGCAAGGGTCATAGGAATTGCCGAGGGAAGAGAGGAAGCCCTGAGGATGATGGAAGAGATCCTGCTTAAGACCGTAGGGAAAGGCCGGGATTTGAAGGAATACTACAGGGATAAGGTGTTTTTAACCTCGAAGGAATATAAAAGGAGGTTAAGGCATGGCGGTACTTGCTAAGGTGCTACTGGGGATAGTCCTTCTGATTCTTTTGGTTCTTCTTTATCTTCTGTTTGCCCCCATTCGTTACCGGGGAGATCTTGAGATAGAGGATGAAGAGCGTTTTTTTGCAAAGGTCTATGATCCTCTTCGGTTTCTTAAGATCACTTTTTTGCAACAGGGAGAGAAGATGGAGTTTTCTCTTCGCATCATGTATGGTCTGTATCGGATCAAAGATGATAGGGAAGGGAAGAAGGAGCAGGAGAAAAAGCTAAAGGCAGGGAAGAAAAAGAACAAAGATCATTCCCGTCATAAGGAAGAAAAGAAGACCTCTGGCAGACGGGGCATAGGAGGATGTATCGCGGATGGAACCTTAAGGGAGGCTCTTCCTACGATCCTTGTCTATATTGGGAAACTGCTTCGTGTTATAAAGCCAAAAAAGCTGGAAGCAAAGATCGTCTTCTCTTTGGGAGAGGCAGATCTGACAGGATATGCAACCGGAGTTATCAGCATGATACCTGTCGCCTACCATAAGAAGGTACATTTGACACCGGATTTTTTATCTGACACAGGTTATGTCAGAGGATATGCCGGAATCAGGGGAAGATGTTCTCTGATCCGTTTTATGATCCTTGGAATTTCCTTCTTCTTTCATAAGGAGATTCGGGATCTGCTGGATAATTTCAGGGAGTAAAGGGAAAAGGAGTAAAACATGGCAAAAGATAATATGAACTTTGATCATACGGTGGCATCTTTGTTTAAGGGGATGGACAGTTTTCTTACGTCGCGAACCGTAGTGGGGGACCCCCTTACTTTTGGAGATACCATCATTGTTCCTCTTGTGAATGTATCCTTTGGCGTGGGGGCTGGGGCATTCTCCAGTGACAAGTCCAATAACGGAGGCGGAGGAATGGGTGGTAAGATGTCTCCCTCCGCTGTTCTTGTAATCCATAACGGAACGACAAGACTTGTGAATATTGCAACGAATTCCGGCATGGACAAGCTTTTGGATCTGGTTCCGGATTTTGTGGATTCCATCAAGAGCAAGGTGGCAGGATCCAAGCGAAGTGACGCAGACCAGGCATCTCGTCAGCAGGCGGCGGAAGTGATCCGCAATGAGGTGAATGCTGCAACAGAAGAGATGCTGGAAGAATAATAAAAAGCTGTGAGGTTTTCCTCGCAGCTTTTCTTTTGTAAAAATATTGTTATGTAACAAAAAAGCAACCGATGAACGGTTGCTTCGTTGTTCTTACTTATGCTCTCTCAACAGCGCCGGAACGTAAGCAGGAAGTGCAAACATATAATCTCTTAGGAGTACCGTTAACGATACATTTAACTGATTTTACATTTGATTTCCAGATACGATTTGATCTTCTATGAGAATGGCTCACATTGTTTCCGAAATGAGCACCCTTACCGCATACTGCACATTTTGCCATCGTAGCACCTCCTTGGCCTCAAATTTTGAGTCGCTCTCACGACACAACAAATGTAGTTTAGCAAATCTTTTTGAAAAATGCAAGAAGTTTTTTTACATTGCACTTTCTTTTAAATCGTATATAATATTCCATAGTGATAAAGTCGCTAATTTTATCGAATTCATCGACTATGAATATGAATATTAGAATTGGAGGTACGTCTAATGCAAGGTCAGGGACAGATGGAGAATGATCTGGGTAAGATCATCATTGATACCGACGTAATTGCAACCTATGCAGGCTCCGTAGCTGTTGAGTGCTTTGGAATCGTAGGTATGGCTGCTGTTAACATGAAGGATGGATTGGTTAAGCTTCTTAAGAAGGAATATTTAGGCCATGGCATCGATGTAACAGTGAACGATCATAACGCAATCTCTTTGGATTTTCACTGCATCATTTCTTATGGTGTAAGTATTGCCACTGTATCAGACAATTTGAAGGAGACCGTTAAGTATAAGGTGGAGGAATTCACAGGAATGACGGTTGACGCAATCAATGTCTATGTAGAAGGCATTCGTGTGATCGATTAAGGAGGATAAATCTTGGAAATCAATACAATCGATTCCCAGCAGCTTGCTGGCATGTTCTTAGCCGGAGCGAAGTATCTTGAGGCTAAGAAGGATCATATTAATGAACTTAATGTTTTCCCGGTTCCGGATGGTGATACCGGTACGAACATGACAATGACCATTATGTCTGCAGCAAAGGCAGTGCATGATCTTGATAACCCGGATATGAAGTCGGTATGTAAGGCAATTTCTTCCGGATCTCTTCGAGGTGCGAGAGGTAACTCCGGTGTTATTCTTTCTCAGCTTTTCAGAGGTTTTACGAAGGTCATCAAGACCCAGGATCAGCTTTCTGTTTCCATTTTAAGTGAGGCTTGTCAGAAGTCCTGCGAGACAGCTTATCGTGCAGTTATGAAGCCAAAAGAGGGAACCATCCTTACCGTGGCCAAGGGCATCGCGGATAAGGCTGCGGAGTTATCCGGTTCCACTGATGATGTTGTATCCTTTTTAGGCCAGATCGTTGAGCATGCTCAGGCTGTTTTGGATAAGACTCCGGAGATGCTTCCTGTGTTAAAGCAGGCAGGTGTGGTGGATTCCGGCGGAGCAGGTCTTCTCGAGATCTTGACAGGTGCTTATGACTATCTTTGCGGTAAGTCCATTGATCTGAGCTTTGGGGAGGATACAGCTGAGGATAAGGAAGAGGTAGAAGCTCCGGTTCTTTTATACAAGGTGGCATTTTCTCTTGTTACAGCGGATGCATTTGCAGCGGGGATTGACGGTGAGATCCGTTCCTATCTTGAGGGAATCGGCGGTAATGTGAAGGTTACCAATTCCACCCATGTTATTACAGTGGCACTGGACACCAATGAACCTGGTAAGGCTCTTAACCGTGCCTTAAAGTACGGAGCTGTTACAGATGTTTCTATTGTGAACCAGGCACCACCTAAGTTCGAACAGGCGGCCGGAGAGATGGCTGCTATGGAGAAGCCGGCAGTAGAAGAAGTATCCAATGCACCGGCCAAAGATATGGGATTTGTTGCGGTTTCCATCGGTGACGGATTAAATGATATTTTTAGAGGCCTTGGAGCTGATTATATCATCGAGGGTGGTCAGACAATGAACCCCAGTACAGAGGATATCTTAGATGCCATCGCGAAAGTCAATGCCAAGGCGGTCTTTGTTCTTCCGAACAATAAGAACATTGTATTGGCTGCCAAGCAGGCGGTTGATCTGGTGGAGGATAAGCAGGTGATCGTCCTTCCTACGAAGACACTGCCTCAGGGTATCACAGCCCTGATCAATTTCATTCCGGATCAGTCTGTAGAGGAGAACCGGGAGCGTATGGAAGAGGAGATTACCAAGGTCAAGACCGGTGAGATTACTTATGCGGTTCGTGATACCACGATCGATGATAAGGAGATCCATCAGGGAGACTATATGGGAATCACCGATAAGGGAATCTCTGCTGTGGGTCAGGATATTGTTAAGACCTTCCTTGAGATGCTCCATACCATGGTGGATGAGGAGTCTTCCCTTCTTTCCATCTATACCGGTTCTGATGCCACAGCTGAGGTGACAGAGTCTCTACAGAAGGCTGTTGCAGAAGAATTTGATACCTTGGAAGTGGAACTTCAGACTGGTGGTCAGCCTGTTTACTATTATGTGGTTTCAGTGGAATAAACTATGTTATTGACAGACCCCATTACAAAATTAAAAGGTATTGGCGAGAAAACGGCTGCTCTCTTCGGGAGAGTAGGCGTTTTCTCTTGTTATGACCTGATTACATTCTATCCCAGGTCTTATTTTGCCTATCCGGATCCTGTGCAGGAGGATTCTTTCCTTGAAAAGTCAGGGAAGTCCTGCTGTGTGGAGGCTGTGATTACCCATCCGGTGACCGGAAGGGGCGGAAAGCTTCCGGCAACCATGACGGTGATTCAGAGTTTTGGCTGTGAGATTGAGTGTATCTGGTATCGAAGCCCCTATATCCGTCATCAGTTATCTCCCGGTACCCGCCGTATTTTTTACGGCCCCATAGAAAAACATGGGAATCGTTACCGGATGCAGCAGCCCAAGGTCTTTACGCCTCAGGAGTATCTGCAGAAGCAAAGGAGACTGCAGCCTGTGTATTCTCTGACAAAGGGGCTTAAGAATTCTTCTGTCTGTAAGGCGGTGGATGTGGCCCTTACCATGTTGGATCAGCAGCCCGGAGAATATGTACCGGAGCGTTTCCTTAAGAAAAGAGGACTTATGTCTTATTGGGGGGCTCTGCGACATCTTCATTTTCCGGATGATTTTGAAGATCTAAAAGAGGCGAGGCGCAGACTCTGCTATAACGAGTTTTTTGATTTTGCCATGGAGATGCATGAAGAGAGGGAAGGAGAGGAAGCACTCCCCAATCCTTATGTCTTTTCCTCTTTTAACCATAAGGATGCGGTGATATCACAGCTTCCCTATGAACTGACCCAGGGACAAAGGGATGCTCTTTCTGATATTTTGAGGGATTTTGCAGGAGAACATGTTACTCAGCGCCTGATTCAGGGAGATGTGGGGAGCGGTAAGACCATTCTTGCATTTCTGGCAATGGTAAGTTGCGCCGAGAACGGATATCAGACGGTGATGATGGCGCCCACGGAGGTTTTGGCAAGGCAGCACTATGAAACCTTCCTCGGGCTTATAGAACAGTATGATCTGCCTTACAAAGCTGTGCTTTTAACAGGGACGGTAAAGGGAAAGGAACGAAAAGAAGTTCTTTCTTCCATAGCATCCGGAGAAGCTTTTTTTGTTCTTGGAACCCACGCCCTGTTTCAGGAGAAGGTCATCTATCATAAGCTGGCTCTTGCTATTACAGATGAGCAGCACAGGTTTGGAGTCAAACAAAGGAAGATGCTATCGGAAAAGGGACAGACCCCCTTTTCTCTTGTTATGAGCGCCACGCCTATTCCCAGGACCCTTGCCATGATTTTGTATCAGAATATGAATATTTCGGTTATTTCTGATGTGCCGGCGAGACGTAAACCCATCAAAAATGCTCTCATCACCCCTTCCCTTCGCAGGAAGGCCTATCAGATGATTCTAAAGGAGGTAAGTCAGGGGCATCAAGCTATGGTGATCTGTCCTCTTGTGGAGGAGAGCGACAAAATGGAGGGTGAAAATGTTACCGATTACGCCAGTATGCTCTCGGAGCTTTTTGGGGATAAGGCGTCGGTGGGGCTTTTGTATGGTCCCATGAAGCCGGAGCAGAAGGATGAGGTCATGACACGGTTTGCAAAGGGGCGGTTGGATGTCCTGGTGTCTACAACGGTTATTGAAGTAGGGGTCAATGTGCCCAATGCAACTGTCATCCTGATTGAGGATGCTCAGCGCTTTGGTCTGGCCCAGCTTCATCAGCTGAGAGGCCGTGTAGGAAGAGGGGATGCCCAGTCTTATTGTATGTTTGTGGATACTTCCGGAGGGAAGGAACCGTCGAAGCGTCTTTGTGTTATGACTTCAAGTAATGACGGATTTTATCTGGCCAATGAGGATCTTAAGATGAGAGGTCCGGGAGATTTCTACGGAATCCGGCAAAGCGGAGATTTTGCCTTTGCTTTGGCAGATCTCTACCAGGACAGTGATCTGTTGAAAGAAGTGGGAGAAGATGTTCGGGTGTTTTTTGAAGAGAAAACAGATACCTTTGAAAAAGACCTTGATGCTATAAGAAGGCATCAAGGTCTGGTATCACAGGTCACCTACCATAATCTCTGATTATTCTTCGATTCGTTTGACACCACGAATCTGAGGATGGATCATCATGGAATAATTGGTGTAGTAAACAACGAATCCGGGAGCGGCTCCGGAAGGCTTTTTGACGTTTTTCTTTTGAAGATAATCGATCTCAAGCTTCTCGGAGTCTTTTCCGCTGGAATAGTAGCCTGCCAGTTCTGCGGCGATCATAAAAACATCATCCGGCAGTTCGGCGCCTTCGGTCTTTACGATGACGTGGGAGCCGGGGATTTTCTTGGCATGGAACCACCAGTCGTTGCCGGTTGCTTTTTTAAAGGTCAGGGCATCGTTCTGGTAATTGTTTTTACCTACGTAGATATGGAAGCCATCCTCTGTTACAAAGTGCATAGGGTGGCTTTTTCCGGCCTTTTCCTTTTTGTTTTTGCTGTGTTTGTGGATGTAGCCGAATTCTTCCAGTTCGCGGCGGATCTCATCCAGATCGTTGGTGCTTTCTGCAATCTCAAGACTGTTTAAGATGGCGGAGAGGTGTTCCACGGTCTTTTCGGTCTCTTCGATCTGCTGGGTAAGGGCTACCTTCGTTCGTTTGCATTTGGTGTATTTATAAAAATAGCGCTGTGCATTGTCCATGGCACTTTTCTGTGGATCCAATGGGATGGTGACTTCTCTGTTATCGTAGTAATTGGTCAGGGTTGTAGAAGAGGAGCCGTCTTTTATCTGATAACCGTAGGTGTGGAGCAGTTCGCCGTAGATACGGTATTGCTCCATTTTCTCAGTGTCTTTCATCTGTCGGTTCTGTAGATCCAGTTTCTTGCTTTCTCTCTCCAGTAGCGTCTTGACAGAACGGCGAAGGTCGGAGGAACGCTGTTTCATATTGGAATACAGCGCCTTTTTGGCAAAGTATTGCTCTAACACCTCTGAGATACTGCTGTGTAAACTTTTTTCGCAGTATCCTTCGTAGGCAAGCAGAGGAAAAGCGGCAAATTCCACCGGATGATGGTCCTTTGGATCCAGGTAGATTACCGGGGATGCTGTCTGCTCTGTCTCCCTCATCATGCGACGGAATGCATCGTATAATCTGTTCTTATCCTGGGAGGATAAGGCATAGGTGGATGCATCCGAGTCCACCTCCCCCATGGAGCACAGTTGCTGTACTGAGGTGGAGGAAAAGCCGATAACGGAAGAAAGGATGGCCTTGTAAATGGAGGTGGGACGGGAGAGGATATCTTCTGTGAAGCATCCCTCGGTGATGTCTGTGGGCTGGAACTTATTCTCCTGAGCAGGAATAAAGTACTCCCTCCCCGGAAGTACCTCCCGGACGGAGCTGACCTGGGGCGGAATTCGTTTGATGGCATCCAGGATCTTTTGGTTCTCGTCACAGAATATGATGTTGGAATGCTTTCCCATGATCTCCACGTAGAGATATTTGATGGCAGGATCCCCCAGTTCATTCAGATGGGAAATCTTAAAGGCAATGACCCGCTCAAAACCCACCTGGTGGATCTTGTCGATTTGGGAGTTTCCAATGTACTTTCTTAAAAGCATGCAAAAGTTAGGTGCAGTCAAAGGCGCCTTTTTATTTGCGGAAGTAAGGTAGATCAGGGGCAGGGAAGCATTGGC